>JANPKJ010000111.1:0-6497 GCA_031425955.1 Akkermansiaceae bacterium
AAATAGATGTGGGTCGCGCGACCGGACTCGTCCTGACGGATGTTAGGGCGTTCAAACTTGTACCATCGCTCGCGCGTACCGTCGGGATGGGTGGCGACGTTGATGTCGTAGGCCTTGCCTTGATCCCACATCCACGAAACCCCGTCTTTCGACCGCAGATAGTAGGCGGTGCGTCCGAACCAGTCGTTGACGATGAGGTGGTATTGCACTTCATCGCGCCAGACAACCGGATCCTCGTAATTTCCTTTAACGGGTGGATAGATGCTCTGAGTGGTGATTTTCCGATAGGGCTTGAGCCCGTCCTCGCTGATCCAGATGTGCCCCTCGCGCGAGACCATCAGGTAGGATCCGTCGTCCCGTTTGACGAAGGTGTGGTTGGACATGACGACCGGAGCGGTGCCGCGGGTATCATATTGGAGATCATATTTTTGCCATGGGCCATCGAGTGACTTGGAGGTGTAGGCCCCATCGATAACGTAAAGGACATAGGTGCCGTCCTTTGCCTGATAGCACATCACGTTGTGACCGGGTCCGATTTCCTGTTGCACCTTGAAGGGGCCCGTCGGCCGGTCGGCCACCGCGTGAACCACCGAGGAATGCGGCCAGACCATGTGGCCCGCGGGTGAATCCTCGGGCCAGCGCACGGCAAACATGTGTTCCTTGCCGTCCTTGTGGAAGACGCTCATGCACCAGTAGGACCAATCCGGATCCTCCAGTCCGTTGTCCACATTGCGCGGTTTGACATTGTCGCCGCCCCAGACTTCTGAGCGCAGCGGGCCGTCCACAGGCATGGGCAGGATGCGGTCGATGAAGGCTCCGCCACGGACCATGCCGGATGGTACGACATAGTCGGTGGGGGCGTGTTCCCAAGAAGTGGTGTTTTCATCGGCACGGAGCACAGTGGTTGTAACGATGCAATAAGAGAGGGATAGGATGAGCCGTTTCATGAGTGATCAGGGACGAGGCGATACACAGTTGCACCGGGATGATTCAGGCCGAATGCACTGAGAAAGAGTGTTAAAGAACAGCCTCCCACGCCATCGCTCGTTCGAGTGAATTTTTGATCATCAGGGCGTCGCAGGGAAGAGTTTTGAACGGTCGCGAATCAGGCCGGCATCACACGCAGGAAGGAATGCGGGCTATCACATGAAGATTTGAGGAAGAAGGCGCACCACCACCCTGACATTTCACTCGAACGAGCGATAGCGCTCGCACACTGAGAGCCCTACGGTATTTAGGAAATAAATCGTCGTCATGAACGCCAAACCCAAATCAATCCCCGGAGGCCGCGGCTTCACCCTTGTCGAACTTCTGGTCGTCATCACCATCGTCATTGCATTGGCCTCGCTCGGCTTTCTCGGATTCAAGAACGCCCGTTTGGGAGCCGATCGTGTGACCTCGACGCGCAATATCGCGCAATTGCAGTTCGCGAACGCCACCTACGCAACCGACCACAACGGAGACTACCTCCAGGTCTACGCTTTCGACGACAAGGGAAGCTCCTACGTCCCATGGCATGAAAACAGCGACTTCCTCATGATCCTCAAGGGAGACTCAGCCTTCCTCACCAACGGGAAAGTTAACAAGTCCACGCCGTCATCCGTTCTTGATCCGCTGGCCTATCGGTCCAAGGCACTGTGGTATGACCGGTTTGCCGCAAGTTACGGTTACAATTATGAAGGGGCGCTGGGAAAAAGCGCTGCCTGGGGTTCGCCAAACGCCGATAGAGTTTTCAAAATGAACCAGATCGGGCAACCGGCACGGACAGCCGCTTTCATCACCGCTACCGATTGGATCGCCAAATACTCAGGACGGTTCAAATGGCAGGGAAAAAGCGCCGTCGAGGGTTATGATAACGGCAAGATCGCCTATCGATACAAGGGCAAGGCGCTCATCGCCTATTTCGACGGTCATGTGGGTGAAGTGACGCAAGAGGACATGAAGAAGATCGACAATCAAGGTGGAGCTAAAAACGTCTTCTGGGACGCCAGCGCGAACTGAGTCAGGTATCGCGTCTAGCGGAGTTTGGGGTAATACCGTAAAATCAACTTTCCCCTCCGCGCCGCAGGGTGACGATTTGCAGGAACCCTCCGGTTGAGCCATCGGTGGATTGGAAGAACGAGTTGTCGCTCTTGAGGATCATCATCTGGACCTGCTCTGTGGAGCGCAGCCGCATGATGTTGTTCTCCTGCGTCTTCCACATGTCTCCGAGTTTGTAGGCGAGCTCGTAGATGAGTTGTTCATTCTGCGCCGGGACGAGGAGCGTTTCACTGGTTTTCAGTTCGGCGCCATGTTTGCCGTTGCAGCGCATCGCGATGGGGAAGGGGCTGAGGTTGTGGATGCGCAGCTGGCCCATCGGGAGTTTGCTGGGATCGTCGTCGATCACGTGGGTCGTGAAGGTGCCGCCATCGGCCGGAGCCAGCAGAACAGTGGCCCGGCGGCAGCCGGATTTTGGCAAAGCGGCAAGCGCAACGATCGAAGGATCCTTTTTGCGGCGGTTCTCGAGTTCCAGGGCGATGCCTTGTTTCGGCTTCGCCGGAGTGACGTTGTCGGCCTTCGCGTCTGCGGCGGTGAGGGGCTTCATCTCGTGTTGCTTGTCCTCCTCGGAAATTTCCTGCTCGGATGATCTGCTGCCGCTGCCCGCCTTGCGGATTTCCAGAATCACCGGGCCGGAATAGGAGACGGGGTCGGAGTAGCGGAAACCGAGCGCGGAGACCACGGCCTGTTTTTCGCCGGATTTCAGCGACAGGCCCGTGATGGTGTTCCCCCACGCGACGAGATCGACTTTCATCACGACCGTGGGCTCCTGGGCTCTCAGTGAAGAGAGCAGCGGAATGAGCGCGAGGAAAACCCGGCAAAGGTTAGATTTCCTGAGGAGAAAGCCAGCGGAAGGAGACGATTTGGTATTTGCGGCCATAGGTTTTGTTGAGGTCGGAAAGTTCGGCTCCGCGGGCGGTGGGCACGTTGGCGGGATCCAGATAGGAAGGCGTGCGCTGGACTATCGCCTCGCACCAAGCTTTGGCGGTAGTTTTACCACTGGCGTCAAGCGCCTCGCCATACGCACGGATGCGGAACGTGTCGGACTTGGCAGTGATGGATGGTCCGATGACCTGGAGCACGTCGGCCTGGGTCAACCAGCCGGGAATGCCTGTGGAGCGGAATCCCTGCTCGGGAGTGTATTGGGAGTCAGAGAGCATCTTGGTATCGGCGAAGATGCTGGCGACAGAGCCGTAGTTTTGATCGGCAGAGCTTTGTGCATAGTCCGGAAGACTCGGACGATTGTCGGTTTTCGTGCCGTCGTAATCTGCTCTGGGAGCCCCGCTTTTCCAGCGAAGAGTGACGGTGTCATCAGCAGCGCTGAAATTCGGGCTGGAGAACGCGTTTTTCTTGGCTTGGAAGGCAATGTTGGCCCCGCTTTCGTCGATGGCGGACTGAAGGGCTCCGCTGCGGGACAGTGCGGGCTGGGCGTCGATTTTGGCGAGGGCGCGGTTGACGAAATGGGAGACTGAGACAAAAGGACCGCGGAGGCGCACTTGTTTGACGATTTCCTCGGCCAAGGCATCGATTTGCGGGTCGGTGAGGCGGCGGAAGCCCGAGAAAGAATCGGCGTCATGTCCTGTAGGCGGGTTGGCGGACGGGCTGATTTGTTCCAGCCCACGCGGAAAGGCTGCCTCGGGGTTGCTAGAGGTATCGGCGGCGTGTTTGAGGTGCCGGGCGCTGGCGAGGAAGGCTTTCCAGGCGTTTTTGTCCGTGGAATTGATGTTGAAAGCACCGTCCACGAAAAGCAGCGGTGCGACCGCCACTCCAGTGGCATCCCGGATGTTCGCCAATGAATCATCGGCATTGAACCTGACAAGAGTCGGGTTTTCCGGCGCAGGAGAGCCGGTCCGGGGAATGGTGGAGAAAAAGTAGCCGTCCCACAGGGCGGTGTTGAGCAGATGGGAGAGGTCGTAGTATTTGGTGGGATCGATAGGATTGGTGCCGGTCCGGTCGGGATTGCCTTTGAGTTCGTAGCTGGTGCGGGCCTGGGCGGTCAGCTCGCGTTTGACGAAGGGGGAGGCGTATGAGTTTCCAAAAGCGTTGCCGGGCTGGTGGGCGATGGATGAGCCGAGATCGTCTCCGGTGAGGTCGGCGTGTTGAAGCTGGGCGAGTGAGGCGAACTGTGACGGGATGCTGAAGAGTATGGTCCTGTCACTGCCTGCTTTGGGCGAACGGCCCCAGCGGGGTATCGCCAGATCCCGGAGAAAGCCGGCACCGGTGTCGCCACCTGGCGGTATGGCGGCGAGTTGGGCCTGGTTGTCGTTGCTCTCCGCGAAATAGGGAGGCGGATTGTAGCTGGCGATGGGTTTGCGCACCCGTGTGGCCTGGAGGTTGAAGTCCGCGAAGGTGCGGAGAGTCGAGGCGCGCTGGCCAATGTCGTACGCAGCTGGCATATAGTTCTTGTAATCTCCTCCGGGCTGGCTGATCTGGAAACTGTAGAGCATGAGTGGGAAGGGCTTGGTCATTTGACTCGCTGCCACTGGCTCGATTTCATTCCTGGCTATCGCCTCTTCTTTGGTATGATAGAACCGGCGCTGGTTAGGCTGGAAGTAACCGTTATCGAGCTCGAACCGCTCGATCCTGCGGAGCAGGCGGCTGCTGGACGCCGGGTCGGCAAGACTGATTTCAATATTGGCGAGGGAGGTTTGCCAGCTTTCGCGGATGTCCAGTTCGAAGCGCTTCGGCGGATCGTTCGGCTTGGTCGGGTCAGGAGCTAGGCTGTAAACCGAAGTGTTCGCCAGTTCCACACAGTTGTTGAAATCAAAAGGGGAACTGGAGGCAAACGGCGAGAGGTTGATGTTGACCTTCGAGGTGCTTCCCGCAGACCGGGGGACTGGACTTAAGAGTGTGTAGGCGCGGGCTTCACCGGGCTCAAGAGAGGATGCCGGGATCTTGAACACGGCGTTGTTGAAAACTGCGGCTTCCGACGAATCCTTGGGAATGAAAGCAAGTCTGGGGGACAGATTTCCCCAGATCCGCGAGGGGTCGTTACCGGTAGGGGTCTGGTTGCGGATTTCGATCTCGATGTCCTTAGTCCACTTGAGCGGGTAAGAGTAGGGATTGGCAATGGCGATGGCAATCTTACCGCATGCTGAGATATTGTAGGTGCGCGCCGCAGCGTTTATCACCTTGATTTTGGCCCCCATGAGGATACGAAAGTCGGTGACTACGGGTGCGATCGCCGGCTCGAAGTTGGATGTCGTCGAGACTCCCTTGACGACAAGTGCGCCTCCATCGAGTTGCTTGGACTGGTCGTAGAAATTCTTCATGGTGTCCCATCTCGGAGCTTTCATCGTGACGGTCGCCGTGTTCTGCGTGCCGATTTTTGGAGGAATGATGTTGCTGTTTTTAACCGGGTAATTGGCGACAGCGGTAAGCGGACTGGTGGTGGGGAGGGCACCGGAAAGGATGGCGGTGAGGTCGACTTTCATGCCACCGCCCAGCGAATCGGTGAGCAGCCCCATGCTGTCGGTGGTCGCGGAGTGGAACACGCTTTGCAACGGGCTGGATCCGGCGACTGGGGTATTGGTTGAAGGGAGCAGCAGCGCGGTTTCCGGAAGGGTGATGATTTTCGATAGCGACTGCTGCGAGGCGGATGATGGATCCGGATAGGGCGAGGAAGGATCGCCGAAGCCCGCGACGGTCTCCCAGCCGCGGCGCTGCGCGACCAGGGCGGCGTAGTTGTTTTTCACATCAAGGGTCTTCGGGATGTTGATCTTGGCCTTCACCCCTTCATCTCCGACCCACCAGCCGTATCTTCCGGTCGGATTGGTGGTGGTGCTACCCGTGATGTTGACCAGCGGAGCGACGACGTAGCGGTTGATACTGTCGGTGTTTTCTCCAACAGTTTTGCGGCCAGCGAGCACCACGGCCTTCTTGGGATCTGCCACCTGCCCCGCGGAACTGACCGCATAATCCGCGGTGGATGGAAGTGTGCCGGGGGCGGTGGTGGGGGTGCCACTGACCAGCCATTGGACGATTTTGGCGCTTGGGGTCTTGGTGAAACTCTGCAGGAGCGGGTTGGTAGTCTCCGAGTTGGCAAAGACGCCGGTCCAGTAGCGCGTCCCGGGCTGGACAGCGGACAGGCCTTTGGCGGTGCCATCGATCGACTTGTCGTTCATCGGTGCGGCACCGGCTGCCAGCGCCAGGCCGGTTGTATCACCGGCGAAGTCCGCGGTGGCGGTGACGCGCTGGTCCTGACCGGTTTGTTTCTGCAACTCGCCGATCGCGAGCATGAGACCGATTTGCGCATTGCTTCTGGCCTTGGCCATCGCGTCGCCCTGGGTGGCAGAACGAAGCGAAATGGAGGAAAGCGAAAGTAGTCCTACCGCGATGACTGTCAGCAGAATCATCAGACTCAGCGTCACCACAAGGGCGAATCCCGATTCTGTAGGGCGTCGATGGGAATAGCGGGTAAACTTGTTCATGACTGAAACGCGTGGGTTGGATTTATGAAT
>JANPKJ010000112.1:0-10989 GCA_031425955.1 Akkermansiaceae bacterium
GTTGTCGTTGAAATGATTCCCGCTCTTCGGCTTTTGCGCCGTGCCTTCGCCGAACACCCGGAACGGACGCGTGCCGTAGATCGCCTCACCATTAGACTTCAGCCATTTGCCGATTTCCACCAACTCGCGGCGATAGGTTTCGGGCAGGCTACCGTCCGGACGTAGTCCCACGTTGAGCATCATGTTGCCGTTCTTGCTGACGATGTCGGCGAGGTTCGGGATGACCTGCCCGGCCGTGAGGCGCAACCGATCGGCGTCTTTGCCGTCGGCCGCTTGTTTGGACATGCCGGCATCGTCGCCTCCGGCTTCCGATTTTGCGACTGTCGCACCGAGATAGAACCAACCGGGATTGAGCGTGGTATCCACGAGGAAAGGCTCCTCCATGATCTGGTCAACGCCGGCAGCCTCGATGTCGAGTGTGAACCCCTTGATTCCCTTGCGTTTCTGGGCGAGCATGACCTCTTGCTTCCCGTGCTTTTTAACACTCTTGTTATAGAGATGCGCGGCCATGTTCAAACCGTAGTCGCCATTCGGCAGGCCACCGTCGAGATAAAGTAGATCGGGATCGTATTTATCAATCAGTTCCTTCATCCGCCGGTACCAATTCCGGGCAAAGTCCGGGTTCAAACGACGCAGGCCGTACGGCGTGCGCTTGCCGTAAAGCCCCTCGTATTTCGGGTCCACGACATCATAAGATACACCCTTGAGCGGGCCGCTGGTGTCGGACTGACCTTGGTAGAAAAGGTGCTCGTGCCATTCGTTGGACAAATGCGTGGTGACGAAGAACCGCAAGCCTTCCTTGCGGCACGCCTGTTGCCATGCACCGACGATATCGAGCTTCGGTCCCATCTTGACGGAGTTCCACGGTTGGTGCGTGGAGTCCCAGAGGTCGAAGTTGTCGTGGTGCACCGCCATCACGCCGATGAACTTCGCACCGCAATCCTTGTAGAGCGACGCCAACGCGGCGGCGTCAAATTTTTCCGCCTTCCACAAAGGAATGAAATCCTTGTAGCCGAACTTGGAAGGATGACCGAAACGAGCGACGTGGTATTGGTAAACGCTTTCGCTGCCCGGCTTGTAGCCGGAGAGGGCGGGCTTCCTGCCGGTTTGCTTGTCCTCGCGATAGGCTTCGGGTTCTTCCTGCGTGTACATATGCCTGGCATAATGTCCGTGAAACCCCGGCACCGAGCCCAGCCCCCAGTGCATATAGATGCCGAACTTGGCATCGCGGAACCACTCCGGACATCGGTAGAGATTGCCGAACGAAGCCATGTCCGGCTTGAACGGCCCGTCAGCCGTTTCAAACTCAAAGCCGGTGGTGTCAAAATTGTTGTCGAGTTTGATATCTTCGGCCGTGGCGGAGGCTGCCGGTTTCGCAGGCGCGCCGCATGTCAGGGAAACGGTGGCAAAAAGCAGAACCGTCCCGAGGGTGGATTGGATGAATGGCTTCATGTTTGAATAATTGAATCAGATTTTGATCACTCGAACCCAAGGCTACGGAACGCTCGGCGGAGGTGTGCAGGGTTGGGCCTGGAGCTTGACACTCATCGGCTTGAGATTGAAGGATGCGGCCGTCAATTCGATCTGCCCGGCGGTCCGCGTGGTTTGCACCAGCACCTGGCAAAGGCCATTGAAGGCTTTGCGACGCGGTTCCTTCTCGGAGTCGTGGCTCAAAGGATCGCCATTGCCCACGCCAACAATCCGGCCAGGTCCCGTAAGGCTGAATTCGACCAAATTGTCGGCGGCCGGAACAAAGCGCCCTTTGTCATCTACGATCCGCACATTGACCACGGCGACATCCTGGCTGTCGGCGGCCAGGTTTGTGCGGTCGGGCTCCACTTGCATCATGGCGGCAGCGCCAGCGGTCTCGCTGCGGGTTTCGGCCACGACCTTTCCGTCGCGATAGCCTCGTGCGACCGCCACGCCCGGTTGGTAGCGCACCTTGAACTGCGCCCGCCCGGCGAACGGCTTGCTCCGCCCCGCCACTTGATTGTTCACCGTCAGTTCCACCTCCTCGGCATTGCTGTAAACGAAAAATGTCACTTCGGTGCCGACTTTATCCGGCAAGCTCCAATCCGGCAGGATCTTGATCATCGGCGTGTCGCTCCAGATCGCTTGGTAGCCATAAGCACCCGCCTTTGGAAACCCACAGAGGTCAAGAGCGCCGTAGCTGCCGTTCACCTGCGGCCATTTACCTCCCGAATCGGGCTCGCCCCGATAGTCAAATCCTGTCCAAGTGAAAACGCCTGACAAAAACGGTTGGGCCATGAACTCCGGCCACCATTTCGCCATTCCAGCATCGCGGCGATAGCCCTTGGCCTTTAACTCCTCGTCCGTGCCAAAATAGACGCCGCGCGTACCGGTGTTCCCATTAAATTCAGTCATGATGTGTGGCTGTTCAGGGTGGGCCTTGTGATAATCCAAGCGATCCTGCCAGGTAAAATAATTCCAACCGCGCACGTCCACTGCCTTGCTAGCACCTTCGTAAACGTTGCCGAGATTGGCTCCATAAGTCACCAGCCGAGTCGGATCCATGCGATGCGCGATGTCCGTCAATGTGCGGGCAATGCGCTCGCTTATCGGCTTTTTCTGAATGCCGATTTCCTCATTCCCGAGCGACCAGATGAAGACGCATGGATGATTGCGATCCCGGCGGATCAAGCGCTCAAACTGGTTCTTTTGTTCCGGCGAACTAACAAGAATCCGGTTTTCATTCATCACCAGCATGCCCAGGCGGTCACAGGCCTCCAGCACGGCGGTCGATGGAGGATGGTGCCCCACGCGATAGCCATTGCTGCCCATTTCCTTGAGACGCTTGATTTTGTAAACCTGAAGCGCATCGGGAACCGCTACACCGACGCCCGCCAAGTCCTGATGGTTGCAGGTTCCCTTGATGATATATTTTTCCCCATTGAGCTTGAATCCCTCGTTCGGATCAAACGCAACGGTCCGGATGCCGAAGCTGGTTTCCACACGATCCAACAATTTTCCATCGGACTCCACCGTGGTGACCAGTTTGTAAAGAGCCGGGGTCTCCGGCGACCAGAGCGCAGGTTTTTCGACGTTCACCTTTTGTTTGACCAGTGCTTCTGCCAAAGCGTCCACGGAAGCCTCAGCGCTCGCGCTGCCTACGGACTGTCCCTTGCTATCCAGCACCTCGATTTTCACCCGCGCCTTGTGGTTGATGCGGTAATCATTGCGCAGCGAAACCTCCGCCCAGACCTCGGCCGCACCGACCGGCTCGTTGTTCGGAAATCGGCTGTAAACAAAAGCGCCATCGGGCGTGACGGCCAGCGGGTCCGTGATCGTCAGCCAGACATGTCGATAGATTCCAGCGCCTTCGTAAAACCAGCCCTCATTCAAAGTGGCGTCCACGCGCACGACGACATTGTTCCTCTGTCCCGGTTCAACGACATCGGTGATATCATAACGGAAACTGCTGTAGCCGCTCTCGTGCCGTCCGTAATACATCCCGTTGACCCATACCTGGCAGTCACGAAAGACGCCGTCGAACTCCAACCAGAATCGGCGACCCTCGGCCTTCGCTGGCACGGTAAACTCCCGCGCATACCAGCCGATCGAGTTGTCGCGGAAATCCACGCCGATGGCTTTGTAGCCCATGTTGCGCAACGAGTTGTTAGCGAACGGCAGTTCCACCGCCCAATCGTGCGGCAAGTTGACAGGATTACCGGTGAACATGACCGGCCCGAAACCCGCCTTGTCGAATTTGCCCTGGCTATCGGTCGGCTTGCCGATTTTGAATTGCCAGTTGTCATTCATCAGGAGGCGTTCCCTTGGGACGTCCCCCGCGATTGCTGAGCCTGCAATGCAGATCCAAGCGGCTAAGGCAACGGCATGGCGTGATAGATTTTTGAATGTCTTTTTCATTTTCAAAGAGCGTCGTGTATGGGGTTGGGAGGGGCGGTTTTTGTGGAAATTGGTGCGCGGGACTCCGAATTCTCCCACGAGGATTTACTCCGTAGTTCCAGTGTAGTTCCCAGCCACTAGATCGATTTGCAAGCGGTTGCCCACCAGGCGCCCGGTTGCTTGATTTGAGTTAAGGATGAGTTTTTTCTTTGTTCCAACAGGGAGATTGAGCACGGCGTTGACTCCCTGAAGAACCTTCAGTTTGAATTCTATCGTGCCCGCCGCGTTGCGCTTCCAAGCCACGGGCACCGGTCCAGCTTCAGTCACCACGGTCCCCTCGGCGGTTGTCAAATTGCCAAGATGGGGCTGGATCAGCAGTTTGCGGTTCAGCGGTATCCCGTCTTGCCAACGTACGCCCAGCACATAACTGCTCAGGAAGTAGCCAGCATACATGCCATAGATATGAGCTTTTGATCCTCCGCCAAAACTTTCCCATGAACAATGCAACGGGCTCGCCACCATCGCTTGCCAGCCGTCACGCATCATCGTGAGCACCCGCTGATCATGGGCGGGCTGGTCCAAGCCATAGAGTTCCTTCATAGCATAGTAATAGATCATCACATTGCTCCCCAGCTTGCCCGAATTCTGTTGGAGCATCTTTGCGATCACGCGCGCGCGTCGGTCAGCCGGGACCACGCCCCGATCCAAAGCGAACACGTTTGCATGCGGCGTGGTGGGAGTCAGGCTGTCCTTGACCGGCAGCTTCAACTTCTCTTTTCCTGAACCGGCCTTGGCATCGGCATCCGTGAAATATCCGGAATAAAAGGCACCATCTTTTTCATCCCAGAGCACCTTGTTGATTGCTTGCGCTAGGTCCTCTGCCGCCTGTGAAAATTTCGTGCTATTCGCTTTATCGCCGATCTTGTCTCCCAGGAATGCCGAGTCCACCAGTGCCTTTTTTACAAACACGTTGAGCGTGGTCGTCTCGCCGGTGACGTAGCACATCGGATTCCCCCAGACTACCCAGTCCCGCGCCCGGACGAGCCCGCGCGGGGTGCGAGCCTTTAGGAAAAATTCCATCTGCGTGACAATGGCAGGCCAGATTTCCCGCACGATTTCAAGATCCCCCGACGATTCATAATAGAGGCGTGTGCCGGTGACCCATTCACACCCGCGATCCTCCATCTTGGCGTGGATGTCAAAACGGTCAGAGCAGGTGTGGGCCTTCACCCACCCTTCCGGCTGCAAGGTAAGGGCCGTGCGTCGCACCATTTGCCCTAGCAGGCGTGAATCGCTGTAAACCAGTTTACCGTCGGTTCCCGGACCCGCCATGGCCGTGCGAGTGATATCAAAGGCTGGCGGGGTGCAATCCATCCACTCCACGCGCTCGCGGTCGGCGCAATCCACATAAGCATCCTCGCTGAGGACTTCGCAGGAACGGGCACACATGTCCCAGAGCCGGTTCAGGAACGTGTCGTTGCTTTGGAACGATCCAAGACGGGTGTACGGATAGATTCGCTCGATCAGTTGAAACTTCGTGATCGTGGCGCGTCCTGATTTCACGGTAACGGCCGCGCTTGTGATCCCCTTGGTATCGATCGTGACATGTGTCTGCTTCCCTGCACGCGCGATGTATCGCACCCCATAAGGCTCGATCAGCAACTCCGTCCCGGCGTCCGCATCCATCTCGATCATCGCATACGCCTGGACGATGCGACCGGTTTCGCATGAGAGTTTCTGTCCAGCCTGCAAAACAACCGGCAGTTTGGCGTTCTCTGCGAACTCTACCTTCAAAGGGGTCTCACCAAGCGGCGGGATGATCGTTCGGGTAAGCGGACCCCAGCTATTTCCCGCAATCTTCACCGCTGGCTTCCACGCGGTATCGTCGAAACCCGCCAGCGTCCAGTCGCCAGCTTCCACACGAGCATCCACCAGTTTTTCTCCCAAGTTGGGCCACGACGCGGCGACTTGGCGGTAGCGGGTGTTATTCGTCCATTTCCAGGAGTTGTCCGTACGAGCCACTTCACGTCCATCCGCTTCCAGAATCGCCGTCAAACCGGGCACATGGCGCATCACCTTGCCTCCGGAAAGATTGCCCACCACTAGCAGGGCGATCACGTTTTTCCCCGGGTCCAAATACCTCGCAACATTGACCACATCATATTGAGGCCCGTTGGGCTGGAAGCGGGAAGGCCCTCGGTCAACATAGGTTCCATTCACCCAAAGGATGTAACGCGCATCCGCGAACAACGAAATGCTCGCATGTTGTGGTTTGTTGGAAAGATCGAAAGACTTTCGGATTCCAAGCGCCACACCTTGAGGGTTCGATGAATCTCCTGTCCAAATCATCGACTCCGCGAGTTTCCGGCCGGTCTCATCCGCCTTGATAGAGGGAAATATTCGGAGCTCGGGCGCGCCCGGGTTGATGGAGGTTGATTCCGGAGCTGAGACTGCGAGATTGGAAAAGCAGGCTCCACACAGCAGCATGGTCACGGCCCAAAGCTGAGGAATAGCAGGGGATTTCATCATGGAGTTCATAAAAGTTTGGGTTATAAAAATTGCGTGGATCCAACGTAGGAGCAAAAGACCTTGATGCTCTTCATTGGATACACCCGAGTCGACGTTGTGAACGAGGGCTATGGCATACCCTCGGTAATCGTGAACGATTTCAGATCATAGGTGAGCTTCTTTTGCTTGTTGAAGAGCATGAACTTGTCTCCCTTGAACGCCTGATAAGTCCACGGGCTCTCGGCCATCGGCCACTGGTTGAGGTCCACCGGCTTGCCATTGATTTTCGCCGCCCCGCGGAGCGTCCGCTCCACAGTTCCTCCGTTGTGGTCCAGATAGGTTCCGACAGGCAGCTTGCCCGGCTTGAGCTGGAGCTTGGTTTTTTCGAGCACCAGCTTCCGGAAGTTTTCAAGCCGCTCCTGAGGGGTTTTCCCGGTGACGGCATCCTCGCGTTCGGTGTCGATCGCCATGGCAAACTGGTCCGCCTTCACACGGAACTCGGAATCTTGCGGGCTGTTAGCGGAACAGGGAAGCGTCACCTGCGATTTCGGGTCCCATGTAAAAGGAGCCGTGGAGGCGATGGAGATCAGCACGCCGGGGTAATGTAAAAAGACATGCTGGTTCACCGTGGAATCGTTGATTACCGCCAAGGCCCCCGAGGGTACGAAGCACAGCGCATGCTTGATGTTCACGCTTTTACCGGTGGTGTCGCACACATAGAGAAGCGTGCCGTCATGGATCATCGTGCTCTGCCCGGAGCCGTGGACACCGTGGGGATGGCTCACCTGGCGCTCCAGCTTCTCCACGTCATAACAGGGAACCGTCAGCCAAAGCATCGTGATCGGTCCGTTCTGTGGCCCGATCCACCGGACGCTGGTGGGATAGGTTTGGCTGAAACTCTTGTTAGGCGCTGTAAAAACATTGGTGAAAACGGCGTAGCGCGGGGTGGAATAGGTAATCTGATGCGCGCCGGCATCGTGGTTGAAACGGCTCTTCACGTTGAAGTTCGTCGTCCGGCTGCGGGCGGCTTCGGCAACCAGATCGTTTGGGCCTTGGTTGAACACCGCCCCGGCGAGCATGTCCTCGCCATAGAATTTGCTAGGGGTCACCTTGCCGCCGAAATGTGTCCAATACCAGCGGGCGACGCCGGTCGGATCGTTCCAGTAGTCGGGATAACTGCGGCCGCTGGGCATGCAAAGGTTGCCTTCCAGCCAGTGCGGTGCGTAGCGCGCCAGGGTCACTTGATGCGTGAAAGCAGCCATTTCGCGCAGGTCTTTGTCCTTCGCGTAACCGGCCAGCGCGGCAAATGGCGCCACGTTGGGAAAACCATAGGGCCTCGATGCGTATTCGGGATCACCCTCCTTCGCCGTCATCCTGGCGATCTCCATGAGCCGGTCGTGCGCCGATGACAGGGTGATAGAGCGGTAGCCCCATTCCGGCAGCGGCTCGGTCAACTGTTTGACGAAGGCATCCGCTCCCCATGTTTGGTCGCCCAGATACTTGGTGACGCACAGGATCATGGTCAGGTTCGGCGTGAATGAGCGGTTGTATTGGTTGATCGAGGTGACATATTTCTTAAATACCGACAAGGCCTCTGGATCGAGCTCCGACTCCCAACGGGCAACGAGACACATCGCCGGCCAGATTGCGAAGAAGTCGGTGGCGCGGACCTTGGCGGGGTCGAGTGTTTTGTAGCGGATGAGGTAATCGCGGGAGAGTTTCCGCCCCACCTCCTTTTGCCCGCGCTCGAACATGGTCATCGAAATGAAGATATTGCTTGCGCGGCCCACCTTTTTCCAGAGTGCCTCACGCTTGTCAGCAGCAAGACCGGCTGCGGACTCCGCAAACTTTACGGCCTCGTCCAGCAGCCATTCGCGCCGCTTCGCGTACGGACCGTCATGGATTTCCTGCGGCACGACAAAGCCGGGGTCGCCTGCGTCGGGGGCAAGCATCTTCACATCGGGTTGTGCCGCTTGCAGGTTCTCTTTTGAATAGCCGCTCACCGTCGCGATCAACCATACCGAGCATAAAGCCAAGCCGTGTTTGACGAGACCGCAATATTGTTTTGTTAGCATAACGGGGGATCAATGGAGTAGGTGAATCTTTTTCCGTGTTATTTCCCAAGGTCGATCTCAAAGACCACCAGGTGATGACATGGTTGTATAGGGCGATCCGTTTTTCCGACTCCCACTTCTCCGCTTTCCAAAGATTGATGATGTTCTCGAATCCGAACTTCGAATGGTGGCCGTAATTGGCGACATGATGTTTGATGGCAATTCCATTAGAATATTAAATGGAACTGCGTCAATAATAACGATCGAAATCGGATGTAGCTGTCACGAATGGCATCCCTCGTTCGAGGGATTTTCCCGGACTCATCATGGAAAGTCACGGCGAGGACTCATGATGATGTTGAGAACCTGAGATTCCTGACGAACTTGGTGCTCAGTTACCCGGAATTGGCACCCTTGATGGAATTTCCACTCCAGGGCCAACTTTTGAAATCAACACTTCTGATGGCAGCACTCTCGAGGAGCGACTGGGCGATCACAGTGACGTCCACAAGCCGAAAGACAGAAAAATGCAGCAGGAGCAGGTAGTGGAATTTCATCAATATCACAGAACAGTCACATTCGGTGCATCGATCATTTTTTCGGCAGGCCGTAGTAATTGCAGCGGCTCGGATCGGCTGCCACGGGAGCGACGGATAGCTCAGGCATCACATCCGCCGAGTAGAGAACCGCTTCGGCGCCTTTGGTGAGTTTGATGTCGTAGGCACCGTCACCCACTGGTGTGATCGGCACATTCGCATGCGGCGTTCCTTGGATGCCGGGGCGGATGCGGCAGGGTCCGCCCGCCAGGCTTTTCACGCGCACCCACTGGGTGACTCCGTTTTTCCGCACGGCACTGACGAGGAACGCGCCCTGGGTGCGGAGATTGTGGAAAGAGATATCTTTCCACTTTTCCGGAGCCCCCGGGAACACCCGGATGCGGTCGCCCCAACTGCTGAGAAGCATGTCGTTGAGCGAGGCAGCGGCGGAGAGCGGAGTCTCGATGCATGGGCCGGCCTCGACGTAGAGCGTGTTGGGAGGAATTTTCGAATCGAGAAGTTTGTTGAGATAATCCGCCGCTTCGTTGCCTTCTTCCAACAGCGCCGAGATGGAGGCGGCGCCGGTGTAGGAATAGCCTGCCAGTTTCTGCGGCATGCCCATCCAATGCTTGAGCGACTTGACGACAAGCGCCCGATTTTCCGGTTGTTCGAGCGTCATGGTGTAGAGCGGATAGATCATCAGCAGGTGCGAGTAATGCCGGTGTGAACTGGCGAACGGAACCGAGGCCGAAATCATCAAGCCGTTTTCATCCTGTGGATAGGGAGTGAGCCGGGCGAGTGTGTCCTTCCACTTGGGGATCAGCGAATCATCGAGCTTCAGGAGTTTGCAGGAGTGAAGAAGCGTCTCACAACCCCAGCGCAGGAGCGAGAGGTCGATGTTGCAATCCGGGTTCGGCTTCGGCTGGTTTTCATACTCGGGGCTGAGGCCGCGGGTAAGGTGGAGTTTACCATCCGGCCCTTCCTTCAGAAGATGAAGGTAATAATTAGTCGTGCGTTTCAGCATCGGGAACAAGCGGCGCAGCAACCCATCGTCCATCGAATAGCGATACTGCAGCCAGTAGTTATGCATCGTCCACGGCAGGTTGCAGAGTTCGTCTCCCACGGGACCCACGCAATCGTAACCGGAGGTCCGGCCGACGCCGGCGGAGTCCGCTTGAAATTCACCGGCGTTCTTGGCGAGAGCTTCGGCACCGCCGTCAATCAATTCGCAGAGGGATTTCCCCAGATCGAGACGGTTGCCGGTCAATTGCGGCCAGTAGGCGAGTTGGATGTTCAGGTTCCACCAGATTTTCGCCCATGGCGTGGTGCGGAACCATGGGCCCATCAGATCGAGAGCCGGTCGGCCGGGCCGTGTGGCACTGGCCATTTTATACATCTGGATGTAATAGAAACTCTCGATGCGGGTGTCCGGGATGGAAATAAATCCTTCCGGCCAGAAGCGATGCCACCAGTTCCGGTGGGAATCAGCGAGCGGCGTGGCTCCCGTTTCCGCCGCTTGTTTCACCGCTTTGAATGCTTCCGCCTTCGATTTCGCTTCATCCGGCGAGTAACCGACGCTGGCGTAAACGACCGATTTGCCATCGGCGTTGTCCACCTGCTTCCAAGCGGTGGTATGTCCGCCACCGGGTTTCAATGGCTGGAAGCTGAATGACAGATCCCCTT
This sequence comes from Akkermansiaceae bacterium, assembly GCA_031425955.1. Lineage (GTDB taxonomy): Bacteria > Verrucomicrobiota > Verrucomicrobiia > Verrucomicrobiales > Akkermansiaceae > Luteolibacter. The sequence continues at coordinate 10,649 of JANPKJ010000112.1, forward strand.
CCCTGCCAGAAACCGGAGGCGCGTTCGTGTCCGTGATCGGTTCTTTCTTGTAAACTCTCCGTGGATCGACGGCGAGCCCGGGCATCCACGTCCAACCTGCCTTCTCACCGCCGTGGCAGACGGTTTCGAAGACATTCACCATCTTGTCGGTGTGGGTGAACGTGCGAAATTCAATCTCCCCTTTGTCAGTGACGAGCTTGCCCCGCACTTCGGCATTCCAGAGATCGAGGCGCATTTCGCCGGAGAGGATCTTTCCCTCTGGTTTCAAGACCAGATCACCGATGGGAATGCGGCTGTTGCGGAACGCCACATCGGATCGGCCCATCTGCCATTTGAGGGAT
>JANPKJ010000113.1:0-125589 GCA_031425955.1 Akkermansiaceae bacterium
TTGGCGGCGCTCGCGCAAGCGACACACTGGTTGCGTTTGCAGTTGGCCTCGGTCCGGTGACTCCCGCCGTCGCATCCGGCCAGGCTTCTCCCACTTCCGCCGCAACCTTGATCTCCCCTTTGAAGTTAACAATAGCCGGTCGTCCAGCGGAAGTACTTTTTGCCGGACTAGCGCCGGGTTTTGTTGGGCTCTATCAGATCAACTTCAAAATGCCCGACGGGCTGCCTCCTGCCTCTACTGTGCCTCTGGAACTGGAAGTGAGTGGCGTGCGGTCTCCCATCACATTTATCGCGACTGCAGAATTGCGCTAAGACCTGGATTACCGGCTGGCCTCTTAATGGGGCCGAGCTTCCTCAATGCTTAGGCATCATTACTCTGCTCAAATCCGCCTAGACCGCTTTTAAACATGCGTCCAGCAGTCATGTCAATACGGGGCAAAGCTGCTATCGTCATTTACTTAGACCAAGCCTAGACAATCGCCTGACTGCTTAGATTTCTGAAATTTCAGCCTGGGACGAATCCACCCGTCCCTCCAAGCAGCCACTACGCCAAACCCCGTTCGCAAGAATATTCCACTAAATTCCAACCGGAATCAACAAGATACAAAAATCACGATTGGTTTCAGCCTGCGCGACTGATAACTTCTCAATCGGAGGGCCTATGCACGTCCTCTTCACTTCCGATCGACAAAAGATAGGGTCCAACGATGCAACCGAAGTCCGAATCCAGACAACGCGTCGCCATAGAAATCCGTCCACCGGCCACACTTCCAATCAAAGGCAAGCAATCGAAGAAAACGGAAAAAACGAACCCATCTCAACCACCTACTCGCGAGGCTGCGCAAGCTGCATATCACCCAAGCCCGCCACTCCACGCTATCCTGATTCAAATCACAAGTGAAGAAACTCCTAGCACTCAACCGAGGCGAAATCGCCATCCGCATCTTCCGCGCCGCCAACGAACTCGGCCTCCGCACCGTTGCCGTCTACTCCAAGGAAGACCGCCTCAGCCTCCACCGTTTCAAAGCCGACGAAGCCTACCAGATCGGCGAAAACAAAGGCCCCGTTGAAGCCTATCTCGACACCGAAGGCATCGTCACCCTCGCCGCCGCCAATGGCGTGGACTTCATCCACCCCGGCTACGGCTTCCTCTCGGAGAACCCCAATCTCCCCCGCGCCTGCGCCAAAGCCGGCATCACCTTCGTCGGCCCCAGTGCCACCATGCTCGATGCCCTAGGGGACAAAACCGCCGCCCGCACCCTCGCTGAAAAAGCAAAAATTCCCGTAGTCCCCGGCACCCCGGAAGCCCTCACCAAAACACAAGACGTCGAGCGCGCCGCCAAGTCCATCGGCTTCCCCCTCATCGTCAAAGCCGCCTTCGGTGGCGGCGGCCGAGGCATGCGTGTCGTCAACAGTGCTGAAGAATTCAAAGGCAAACTCGAAGAAGCCCGTCGCGAAGCAGGTGCCGCCTTCGGCAACGATGCCGTCTTTCTCGAACGCTTCATCCGCCGCGCCAAGCACATCGAAATTCAGATCATCGCCGACAAACACGGCAACGTCGTCCACCTCCACGAGCGCGATTGCAGCGTCCAGCGCCGCCACCAAAAAGTAGTCGAAGTCGCCCCGGCCGTCCACCTCTCAGAGAAGATCCGCAAAGAACTAGCCGAAGCCGCCGTTGCCCTCGCTAAAGTAGCCAACTACGAAAACGCCGGCACCGTCGAATTCCTCGTCGACGTAGACAAAGAAGAGTGGTTCTTCATCGAAGTAAACCCGCGCGTCCAGGTCGAACACACCGTAACCGAAATGGTCACCGGTATCGACATCGTCCGCACGCAGATCCAGGTCGCCATGGGCCACAAGCTCCACGGCCCCGAAATCAACCTGCCAAAACAAGAAGACATCAAGGTCAACGGCTTCGCCCTCCAGTGCCGCGTCACCACCGAGGACCCCACCCAAAACTTCACCCCAGACTACGGCCGCATCCACACCTATCGCTCCCCAGCCGGCTTCGGCATCCGTCTCGACGGCGCATCGGCCTACGGCGGCGCAGTCATCACTCCCTTCTACGATTCACTTCTCGTCAAGACCACAAGCTGGGGCCGCGACTTCAACGAAGCCTGCCAGCGTATGGACCGCGCCCTCCGCGAGTTCCGCATCCGTGGCGTCAAAACCAACATCCCCTTCCTCGAAAACGTCATCAACAACGACACCTTCCAGAAGGGCGACGTCACCACTCGCTTCCTCGAAGAAACCCCCGCCCTCTTCAAGTTCATCGCCCGCCGCGACCGTGCCACCAAACTCCTAACCTATCTAGGCGAGACCATCGTCAACGGTAATCCCGAAGTCGCCGGCAAACCCAAACCCGCCACCTTCCGCAAGCCCAAGATCGAAGCCTATCTCGACTACGCCCCACCCAAAGGCACCAGGCAACTCCTCGACGAACTGGGCCCCGAAAAGTTCGCCCAGTGGACCCGTGATCAGAAGCGCCTCCTCATCACCGACACCACCTTCCGCGACGCTCATCAATCCCTTATTGCCACCCGCATGCGCACCTACGACATGATGGCCGTCGCCAACTTCGTCGCCCATCGTCTCTCCGGACTCTACTCGCTTGAGATGTGGGGCGGCGCCACCTTCGACGTCTCCATGCGCTTCCTCCTCGAAGACCCCTGGCAGCGCCTCCGCCGCCTCCGTGAAGCCATCCCCAACATCTGCTTCCAGATGCTCCTCCGCGCCTCTAACGCCGTCGGCTACACTGCCTATCCCGACAACGTAGTCCGCGAATTCATCATCGAATCCGCAGCCCAAGGCATCGACATCTTCCGCGTCTTCGACTCCCTCAACTACCTTCCCAACATGAAGGTCGCCATGGCCGCCGTCCGCAAGACCAACCGCATCTGTGAAGCCGCCATCTGCTACACCGGCGACATTCTCGACCCCAAGCGCACCAAGTACTCACTCAACTACTACGTCCGCATGGCCAAAGAGCTGGAGAAGATGGGAGCCCACGTCCTCGCCATCAAGGACATGGCCGGCCTCGCCAAGCCCTACGCCACCGAGATCCTGGTCAAGGCTCTCAAAGAAGAAATCGGTATTCCGATCCACTTCCACACTCATGATTCAAGCGGCCTCAACGGCGCCTCAATCCTCAAGGCCTCAGACGCCAAGGTCGACGTAGCCGACGCCGCCGTTGCATCCATGTCCGGCTCCACCAGCCAACCCAACCTCAACAGCATCGTCGCATCGCTAGCCAACACCAAGCGAGACACCGGCCTCGACAGCCAAACTCTCCTTGAGTATTCCGAATACTGGGAAGCCGTCCGCCACAACTACAGCGGCTTCGATTCCAGCCCCCGCCACGGCCTCGCCGATCTCTACATCCACGAGATGCCCGGCGGCCAGTACACCAACCTCCGCGAGCAGGCGAACGCCATGGGCCTCGGCCACCGCTGGCGCGAAATTGCCCGCACCTACGCCGACGTGAACCAGCTCTTCGGCGACATCGTCAAGGTCACTCCCTCCTCCAAGGTCGTCGGTGACATGTGCATGTTTCTCGTCACCCGCGGCATCAAGGCGGCGGACGTGCCGAAGCTCAAGCCCGGCTCCATCGACTTCCCGGAGAGTGTCATCGACATGCTTTCCGGCGGCCTCGGCCAGCCCGACGGCGGCTGGCCGGTCGCGGTGCAGAAGGTCGTGTTAGGAAACCGCAAGGCCACCACCCTGCGCCCCGGCGAACTCGCCGATCCCATCGACCTCGAAGCCACCCGCACCGAGCTCACCGCGAAACTCGGCCGCCCGGCCAATGATGACGACCTCTATTCGCACCTGATGTATCCCCAGGTCTTCGCCGACTTCACAGCGTTCCGCGCGAAGTATGACGACCTCAGCAGCCTGCCGACGCCGGCGTTTTTCTACGGGCTGCAGATCGGCGAGGAAATCGAGATCGAAATCGACACCGGCAAGATCCTTATCATCAAGCTCATCTCCATCGGCGAGGCCGACTCGGCGGGCCGACGCGCGTTGTTCTACGAACTCAACGGCATGCCCCGAGAGTCCATCGTCACGGACAATTCGCTCAAGTCCGTCAGCACCGCCTCCCGTCAGAAAGGCGAATCCGACAACCCGGCTCACGGCTGCGCGCCGATGCCCGGCATGGTCACCGAAGTCGCCGTGTCTCCTGGCCAGGAAGTCAAAGCCGGCGACAAACTCGTCATCCTCGAAGCCATGAAAATGCTCACCACTGTCAGCGCGGGAGCGGACGGCGTCGTTTCCGAGATCCTCGTGAAAAAAGGCGACCGGGTGGATAGCGATGATTTGCTGGTGAAATTGACAACGGTATGAAACCCATCCCGGTCGCCTGTCTGCTAGCAGCGGTTTTCGGCGGGTTTGCTTCCGTTCAAGGAGCGCCCGAAAAGCGTCCTCTCAATCCCATCGTCATCATGACCGATGACCAGGGACATGCCGACGTGGGATTCAACGGGTGCAAGGACATCCCGACTTCGAACATCGAATCGATCGCCAGCAACGGCGTCAAATTTACGGACGGTTAGGTGTTTTTCGCGGTCTGCTCGCCGAGTCGGGCCGGTTTTCTAGCTGGTCTTTACCCGCAGCGTTTCAGATACGAGCGCAACCCGAGGTGGAGTCCGGGAAACCTGGAAAGCGGTCTACCGCTCACGGAAACCACGCTTGCCGATACACTGGGAAAGGTCGGCCACAAAACGGGCCTCATCGGAAAATGGCATCTCGGATGCCACCCGGATTTACATCCACAAGGGGACAAGTCTATCAGAAGCGGCTTTCCTGGGACGCCCAACTGGTGACACCCGTATCCGAAGGTCTGGAAATGAGGAAATCCAAATCCAAGGCGAAGGGGGAATAACCCGTCAGGGGCGGAGCATCCACAGCTGGATTTGAATCAGGCCAGCGGCGTCTTACCTGGCACGTAAGCGGTGGGCGTATTGACGATGATGCGGGCTTCGGGATTGTTAACGATGTAAGAGTAGGCCCACCCTAGCAGGACGGAGAGTTTGCTTTTGAAGCCGACGAGGAAGGTGATGTGGATGAAGAGCCACGCGAGCCAGGCGATGAATCCTTGAAGGCGGAAACTCCCGGCTTTCACGACGGCGTAGTTTTTCCCGATGATAGCCATCATGCCCTTGTCGAAGTAGTCGAACGTCGGGCGGGCCGGTGCGTCTTCAAGGTCGCCCTTGAGCACCTTGGCGACATGGGCCCCCATCTGCACGGCGGCGGGAGCGACTCCGGGGACCATTTGCCCGTCGCAATCCTTCATGCTGACGAGATCGCCTGCGAGGAAGATGTGGGGGTGGCCTGGAACCGATAGATCGGGATTCGGGGTGATGCGCCCGCCGCGGTCGGTGGGGACGCCGAGGGTGGCGGTGAGTGGATTGGCGGCGATGCCGGCCGCCCAGATGATGGCGGAGGCTTCGAGCACCGTGCCGTCTTTAAAGTCCAGTGCACCTTCGCGGACGTTGGTGACGCGGGTGTTGTTGCGGACCTCGACGCCGAGTTTTTCCAGACGCTTGCGGGCATAGGCGCATTGATCCGGATCGTAGGCTTCCAGCACGTTTTCGGAACCCTCGATGAGAATGATGCGCAGCTTGCTAGTGTCGATGCGGCGGAAGTTGGATTTCAGCGATCGGTGCACAAGATCGGCGAAGGCACCTGCCAGCTCAACTCCAGTCGGTCCGCCACCGACGATGGCGACGGTCATGAGGCGCTTGCGCTCAGTGTCGTCGGTGGTGAGTTCGGCGAGTTCGAGATTGGATAGAACGGTGCGGCGGATGTTCTGGGCGTCGGCTAGGGACTTGAGGCCGAGGCTGTGCGCCGCCCATGCGTCGTTGCCGAAGTAGCCGGTGCGGGCACCCGCGGCGAGCAGGAGGTAGTCGAAGGAATAGATGGTCCCGGAAAGGCCGGTGGCGGTTTTTCCGGCGACGTCGATTGCGGAAATTTCGTCCATCAGGACGGTGACGTTCGTGACCTTCGCGAGGATCTGGCGGATGGAGCGGGCGATGTCCGGTCCGGCGAGCGAGGCGGTGGCGACTTGGTAGAGCAGCGGTTGGAAAAGATGGTGGTTGGTGCGGTCGACGAGTGTGATTTCGAAGCGCTCGTTGTTGGCGAGGCGGCTGGCGCATTCGAGGCCGGCGAATCCGCCTCCGATGATGAGGAGTTTGCGGGGCAGGGGAGGCATGGGATCAAGGTTGGCTCGCGGGCTAGAATTCGCCGTTTCGCTTGATTGCAGCTTCCTCCGGGAGTGCGATGGATTCCAGAAGTTTATCAAATCCATCCAAGACCCGTGAAATTCCGTCCGCCCAATGGCGGTTTTCCCAGGCCGGGCCTGCGAGTTCCAGCAGGTGGTCGAGTGCTTCGCGATGAAGGAACGGTTCCAGCCCGTATCCCGGCATGATGGCCGCCTCGCCGCGGACGGGATCGAGCGCGAGCAGCAGTGCGTGGTTGTCCTTCCCCCGGCGGCTGTCACCGGCAAAGTTCGCGGCATTGAAGAGCCAGAAGACGTGCATGGAGAACGGGTGCTCCACCGGAAACTCGTGCATCACCACTTGCAAAACCAACTGCGGGAAACGCCGGTGGATGCGGGAAACCTGCTGTTTCAGCTTCTGCTGCTCCGGCTGGGTGAGTGAACGGGTCGTGTCCGCCACCACCGGGGCGAGCCGTGGCACGGCACCGACCAGGGCGCTCGTCCGCGGATAGTTCAGCCGGCAGGCCGGGCACTCGGGAGCGGCGGTTTGCTGGGGTGTCTGGCAGTAAGGGCACTGCATGCGCGAACTCTACGCTCCCATCGTTTCACCCGCGAAGCGAAATTTTCTCAGCGGGAAACCACGACCCTCCAGGTGGCGAGCAGGGTCAACAGACCTCCGAGGATTTCCACGAGATGGAAGGATTCGCCGAAGAACACGCAGCCACCCACCGCCGTGACCAGCGGCAGCAGCATTTGCAGCGAGGATCCGCGGGAAACCGACATGAACTGGTAGGCCCGGGTCATGATCAACTGCGCGACGGTCACGATCACCGCGCCGGCCGCCAGCAAGAGCCACACCGAGGGCGGTAGCTGCGGAAGCTTCACCGCGGCCGGTGCGGCGATGGCGAGACCGTAGAATGCCTGCGATGCGTAAATCGTCGCCGGGTGTTCCTCATGCCGCAGCCGGCGGATGATCACCACCACCCAGCCCGAGCCGACCGCACCGGCGAGCGCAAGCCAATCGTAGGCCGAGGGTCGCAGCAGCTGACCGTCATCGCTGAGGAAAACCACCAGCCCGCAGAAGCCCACGAGCATCCACACCATCGCCCTGCGGCTGAGTTTTTCCTTGAGCCAGACCGCCGCGATCACCGAGGCGAAAATCGGATAGGTCAGGTTCAGGATCACCGCGCGGCCGGCCCCGAGGTGGATGATGGTGATGTAAAAGGCAACGGTGCTCAGTGCGCCGACCACACCACGGATCGTGATCAGCCGGCCGCTGAACAGCCGCTTCAGATCCAACCCGCGGCCGCGGCCGAAGAGCGCGTAAACCACGGCCATCCCGACCGCCCCCCGGAACAGGATCCCCACCCAGCCGTCTGCAGCCGGTGTGTGCAGAGCCACCGCGCGGATCAGCAGTGTGTTCGCGGCGAATAGGACCACCGATCCGAGCATCAGCATCACGCTGCGGCGGTCGAAGGTGTCATCGTTTTTCCAGTGCATGTCGGTTTCTGTTGGAACCGGAACTTCCGGACGACAGGCGGGACTCACTTGAGACTCCCGGAACCAGCCGTTGGACGGGCGTTCCGGAGAGTGGGGGAAATGGTTCCGCTCAGACTCCACACGCCAACCCGTGCCACCAAATCATGGCGACGGGAAGCTGAACTCGGAGGCGGGCGACGGGATGCATGTCGGCGACGGATGTGGCAGGGAATCGGCGGTGCGTCAATTCTTTCGGACCGCGAGCCTCCGGACTCGCTCGCGAAAGAACCGCCAAAGCGAAGGAGCCATGCCGCGCCGCTTGGGCCGTCCTATCTCAGGGTAGTCTGGAGACACGCGGTCCAGCGGCGCTCACGCACACTTCGGGCACACCCCGAAGAACTCCAACTCGTGATAGAGATTCCGGAATCCCGTCTTCTCGCGAATCTCATCCTCCAACTGATGCACCGGACACGGTGCCTTAATCGACTCGATGCTGCCGCAACTGGTGCAAATCAGGTAGTCGCTGTGTTTCCCCGGCACGATCAGCGTGAAATACGCCGCCCGCTCGTGCAGGCCCAGCCGCCGGACCATGCCGTGTTCCGTCAGGCGCTGGAGCAGCCGGAAAACCGTGGCCTTGTCGCACTGGTCGGTGAGCCGCTTGGAGGTGGCGAGCTCGGATAGGGTCATCGGTCGCTTGCTTTCCAGCAGCGTGGTCAGCAGCTCCTCAAGCGCCTTGGTCCGGCGCAGGCCTGCCGCACGGCATCGGGCGATGGTTTCTTTGACGATGAGGTTCATGACGGGGCACCTTCGCAGCGGCACCCGGTCAAAACAAGCTTTTGTCCTGTGACCGCTCTGTTCAAAACAAGTTCTTCACAGCCCCGGAAGAGCTAAAGCACCTCCCCCGGACCGCGGCCTTTCAGCCCGCCCGCGAAGCGAAAAGCCCATGAACAGCCAAATCCCTCCCATGGACCGCGGATTTCAATCCGGCTTTCATTCATTCATCACCTTCCCATCCATCAAAAATCCACCACTCGCTGCGGTGGAGCCCAAGCGAAGACGCATCCTCAACCATCTGTCTGTTATTTGGGACCCGCCGCACTGACCCCGCCGCAAGCGAGGCTTCCAGATCCCTGTAGCGTCGGTCTGCGACCGTCGCAAACTGGCCCCGAGGCCGGGATGCCAGGGAGAAGCCAATGAAAAGACTTCGCGCGGCTCCCCGGCATCGACGCTCACAGAGCGCCGCTACACGCGTCTCATCTGCGACTGCCGCATTTTCAAATGCTGCGTTTGATCTCCGGCCCCCATAGCGAGCGGCGACATTCCTGTCGCCAGATCGCTGAGAGGTTCACCGCGAATGGCCGCGAATGGACGCGAAAAAGATTAAACCCAAAAACAGAAATCGAACCAAAGATCACACTGATTGACACAGATCATGAAGAGGTTGTGGAAACGGTTCTGAAACCTGTTTGGTGGAGTCTTAATCCGTGAAATCTGCATAATCCGTGGTCACATCTCAACGAACCACCCCTGCAACTTCGGAGTTCAGGTTAAAAGAACCCGGCGAGGTGACCTCGTTTGAGGTGGTTAATCGGCGTCGTTCTGGAGATCCAGCTTCGTGAGATAACAGGAAAGTTCGTGCCTTTCCTTCGGGGAAAGGGTGTCCACTGCGGTTTTCAATGACTCGGCGATCACAGGCGAAAACATAGCGGATTTGCGGCGGGTTTCAAACTCCTTCTCCCATTTATTTCGACTCCAACGCCCGCAGTCGAGGGAACTGATGATCGCACGGGAGGAACGGCACCGCCGTCGCCCAGCAATCCCGGTGTGATCCGAAAGCCTGATTCCGTCTTCGCGTTGCTACGCCGGGACGAGTTCTGGCGTCGCCTTCGGCTATGCCGGGACAAGTTGAGCAGTAATCAGTGATCCGCACGGAGCGGAGTGAGATTTTCCTGAATCGTGGTTACCCTGGTCCTCACAAGAATGAGCGAAGCTGCCACCACTCCGGTGATGCCGCAGAGGGTCCACAGCAGCTCCGGGCTGCGCCCGAAGATGAAGAGCCCGACCATGGGACCCACTCCGACGGCGGTGTTCCAACTGAAGCCGAGCACCCCCATGTAGCGGCCGCGCATGTCATCCGGGGCGAGGCTCGCGACGTAGTTGCTGGAGATGGGCATGGCGATCATTTCACCGAGGGTAAGAACCACGATGGCGAGGATGAGCATGGGAAGACTGGCCCCGAATGCGAGCACGCACAGGCCGCCACCGATGAGGATGTAGCCGAACGCCATCGCTTTCTGGGGATCGAAACGGCGGGTCAGGTTCGTCAGTGGAAGCTCCATGAAGACGATCATCAGCCCGTTCAGCCCTAGCAGGAAACCGAAGGCCTTTTCATCGAGACCCGATGCCTCCGTGACCTGAAGACCGAAGGTGCTGCTGGTCTGCCAGAAGATGAGCGATATCAGGAAGGAGGCGCAGACCACCCGCAGGAACGCCCCGTCCCTCGCGATGGCGGGAATGGCATCGCCCCATCCGGAGTTCAGCGAAGGCGCTCTGCCGATGCCTCTTTTGAGGCCGAAAAGCACGATGATGCCGAGAATGGCGGTGGTCCCGGCATCCGCGACGAAGAGCCAGAAGAACGAGGTGGAGGCGACCAGCCCGGCCGTCGTCATCCCGAAGGCGAAGGCGAGGTTGATGGCGAACCTTTGCACCGCGTAAGCCCTCAAGCGCAGCTCCGGGCCGATGAGATCCGCGATGAGCGAGCTGCTGGCAGGATAGTAGAGGCAGGTCATCAGCCCTGTTAGGAAGGACACGGCGACGAAGGCCACGGGAGTTTTCGTGAAACCCAGCAGAGCCATTGATGCCGCCGCGCCGAAGCAGGAGATGAGCAAAGTCGGCTTCCGGCCGATCCTGTCCGCAAGATATCCGCCCAGCGCGGAAGCGCAAAAACCGCCCGCGCCATAGGCGGCGAGCGTGTAACCCGTGACCGAGGGCGCGAAACCGAGTTGGCGCAGATAGATGGCCAGGAAAGGAATCACGAAGTGACCGAAGCGGTTGATGAAGGTGCCGACCACCAGGAGGTAGAAGGGCTTCGGCAACAGCCTGAGGTCTGCGATCAGGGTCCCCGTCTCCGGGGGTGCGTTGATGTGGGTGCTCATTGGTTCATGGGGAAAACAAAAAGCCCCGCTCACCGGTGAAGGTGGCGGGGCTCGTAAAAGGAAAGTTCGGTCTTGGTTTCTTCAGTTCAGGAAACAACCGGGATTACGAAGCCCCGCGCGGGTATTGTGATTGGCGACCAGGCGGCCAAACGGCTTGAGCCACGCTTGCACAGCCATCTCTCCGCAAATGCGGGAATAGGATCCTGAGGTGTGCGTTGCGGAAATCATCGGGACGGGAGAATGCGGATTTTTTTCCATCGGTCAATCTGAATTGTTTTCAGATATCTATCAGCCATCCATGTAGGTGGCGAAAATGATGAGATCCATGGGAAGAGGATGCAGGGAAGAGGTGAGTTGCTAGTGATCAGAAAGAGAGGGACAGTTGCTAGTTTTTTGACTTAGGAACTGACATGAAGTGTTCGTCTCAAATCCTGCGGATTGGTGTTTTCAGGGAAGATTAGAAAGGGACCCGCTGAAGCTGGTGATCGTGGGGGACATGTGGTTCTTCTCTTGATTTCAGCTGGATTGCTCTCAGGCAGCTTGGCGCTGCGACTTGCCGTTGCGGGCTTCGGGGCGGATCCGGGCTTGGCATCCATCAGCGCTTCCACGCGGGCCAGAGGAGGAAGCGATTGCGAATTTCCTTGCCCGGGGCAAGGCAACTGGAGTTTGTAGAGCCTTCTACCTGATCCATGAAAAATCATTCCTCGCTATCCAAAGCCGCCCTGCTGATGGCCGCCGCCACCTCCGGCATGGCCGCTACGTCGCAAGCCGCCGTCGTCTACAATGAGTCGATCAATGGCGACCTCTCAAACTCCAGCGCTTCCCCGACGGTGTTGACGTCTGGCACCGACCAGATCATCGGGACGCTGAGTGACCCCTCCGACCGACTCGATTACTTTATCCTCAGCAGCCTCGCTTCGGGGGCGGATTTCACATTCAGCTTCGACAAGCCGAATTCATCCCTCGGGGTGAATTTCACGTTCCAGAATGCGGACACCCTGGCAGTGCTTTTCAGCACCGGAAGCAATGCCACGTCGGGAGGCGGGACGACGGGACCACTGGCAGTGCCCTTGTCAGGGCAGCTCCGGATCTCGGTGGAGAATACCTCCAGCGCCGAAGGCTTCCCCGTCGGAACAACGTGGTCCGTTTCGACAACGGATGTGATTCCCGAACCCTCCGGCGCCTCGCTGGTGGCACTTGGTGCCTTGCTGGCGCTCAAACGCCGCCGCGATTGAATCACGAGCACCCGACGGGCTGATGATGACCTTCGATGGCATTCTGACCGCGGAGGAACTTGCGGTGATCCGCGAGTTTCTGGCAGGCGCGCCATTTGTGGATGGAAAATACTCGGCGGCGGCCTCGGTGGCGGCGAGCAAGATCAACCTGCAGCTCCAGACCGGAAGCGAGGGTGAGGACTTGGTCGGGCGGGTAGTGATCGACGCGCTGCTGCGTAATGATGTTTTCCGGACCTGGGCGAAGCCACTGCATCTGACGCCGCCAATCTTCGCCCGCTATCAGCCGGGGATGCGCTACGGCGCTCACGTGGATTCCCCAGTGCTGGGCGGCGGACGGCCGCTGCGCAGCGATCTATCGGTGACCTTGTTTCTATCCGAAGCGGCGGACTACGATGGTGGAGAGCTGGCGATCGAAATTCCCGGCGGCATGCGCCAGGTGAAACTCCCGGCGGGCAGTGCGTTCGTCTATTCCACCCGTGCGGTGCACCAAGTTTGCGAGGTCACCCGCGGCGAGCGGATGGTGGCGGTGCTGTGGGTGCAAAGCATGATCCGCGACCCGCATATCCGGCAGACCCTGTTTGAGATGGAGGCGGCGATCACGAGCCTGGAAGAGCAGGGGGAGATCAAGCAGGAGGTGGTGTTGTTGCGGAAATCACAGAGCAACCTGCTGCGGCATTTCACGGAGATCTGACCTCCGCCGCAGCAGTGGTGAAGAAGTGCCGAGTGATCAGAGAGCAGAAAAGACGAGAGGAGTTGCTAGGCGTCAGGGTTCAGTTTTGCCTAAGGGCCAAGCGTTTTGCGGCTCTGCCGGTTTGGTGGAGTTCGCTAACGCTCGCTCTGCGTTCAGGGAGGAGAAGAACTGCCGGGACAAGTTGATCGATGAGGAGTTTTCCGTCCGGGCCGGTGATCGTGGTGCCCTTGGTGTGATTGCGGTATTGCATTGCTGGGGCTGTCTGATTGGATCCTGGCTACTTGGCAGTTAGCGGATTCCAAGATAGGTTCCCTCCGTTTCTTCGAATTCCTCCCCGCCATCAACCCAGGACCGGATGCGTTGCCAACCCGATCGCCCACCCGCAAGCCTTCAATGAAGGGCTGTTTCAGCTGATATTTGTATGAGCGCCGCGCCCATTGATTCCAAAAAGTCTGATCCTCCGAAGACAGTCGAAGAAGTCACCGCCGAAAACGTACAGACCATCGGACAACTGGAGCGGGCCGCCCAGCGGGAAGAATCCCTCGGTGACCGGATTGCCGCTTTGATTAACCGAACCTGCGGCTCGATGATGTTTCTGTGGAGCAATGCCATGGTCTTTACCGTCTGGATGACGCTTAACACATTGATCCTGAGGAAACCTTGGGACCCGTTTCCCTTCGCGTTCCTGACCCTGGTCGTTTCGCTGGAAGCGATCTTCCTGTCCATCTTCCTTCTGATCGCGGAGAATTGGCAGGCCCGCGTCGAGGAACGGCGCAGCCAGTTGGACCTGCAAATCAATCTGCTAGCCGAACAGGAAACCACCAAAACCTTGAAGCTCTTGCACTTGATCGCCAGGAAAGTCGGAGTGGATGTAGATGGCGACGAAGAATATGCCGTGTTGGAGCAAGCCACGCGTCCAGAAAATTTCATCTCCCAGATCGATGCAATCGATCAAGAAACCGACAAACCCAAGGGAGAGGAGGAGAGCCCGCCGGGCCGCGATGGTCTAGTCTGAGTCCGCGCCCTCACCGAAGTGATCGATGAGCAGTTTGCCGTCCGGGCCGGTGAGTTCCGCAGTCGGGACGGAGAGCGGAGGAGTGGGGGGAGGAAGAATTGATGAATGACGATTGGTGATTTTTGATTTTTAATGGGAAGAGGAAGAGTAGCTTCCGGCGGAAGATGGTGAAGTGGGCGTGCCCGGCGGTCGGGCCCTGCCATGACGCCCTGCCATTGACTGACCCCATTTGCGGGGCATTCGTCTACCAGGTTAAAACAAGCCAGGCTCTTCGGGCCGGGCGGCGGGCGCCGGCGCGCCGATTTTCGCATACGCGGCGGGCATCGCTGTCCGCCCCCGCGGGGTGCGCATGAGAAATCCCTGCATGATGAGGAACGGCTCGTGCACTTCCTCGATGGTCGCCGCGTCCTCGCCCACGGCGACCGCCAACGAGTTCAGTCCGACCGGGCCGCCGTTGAATTTGTAAATCAGCACTTCCAGCAGGCGCTTGTCCATTTCGTCCAGTCCCTGTGAGTCGATCTCGATCATCGCGAGTGCTGCATCCGCGATTTTCCCGTCGATGAAGCCCTCCCCACGGACCTGCGCGAAATCCCGCACCCAGCGCAGCAACGCGTTCGCCACCCGCGGTGTGCCGCGCGAGCGTGAGGCGACTTCCAGCGCGCCGTCCCGCTCGATCGGCACGTCTAGCAGACCGGCCGAGCGCTCGATGATTAGGGCCAGTTCGTCGTGCGTGTAATAGTCGAGCCGGTTCGCCAGCCCGAAGCGCGACCGCAGCGGCGCGGTCAACATGCCGGAGCGCGTCGTCGCGCCGACCAAGGTGAATTTCGGCAAATTGATCTGGATCGACCGCGCCGACGGGCCGGAGTCGATGATGATATCCAGCCGGAAATCCTCCATCGCCGGATACAAATACTCTTCGATCGCCGGATGCAGCCGGTGGATCTCATCGATGAACAAAATGTCGCCCTTCTGGATATTCGTCAGGATGCCCGCGAGGTCGCCGGCTTTTTCGATCTGCGGGCCGGAGGTCGTGTGAAGCTGCGTCCCGGCGGCGCGGGCGATCAGATTGGCGAGCGTGGTTTTCCCCAATCCCGGCGGGCCGGAAAGCAGCACGTGGTCGAGCACGTCGCCACGGCCTTTCGCGGCCTCCAGCATCAGGAGAATCCGGTCCTTCACCTTTTCCTGGCCGATGAATTCGGAAAACGCCGGCGGACGGAGCGAGACGTCGAACGGCGTCGGCGGGGCGGTGGTGGTTTGTTGGTAGAAATTCTCGGACATCGGACGGGCGCGGGGAGTTGAACCCAGCGGCGGGCGGCTGAGAAGCGCGGATTTCAGGGCAAGTGAGCTTGAAACACGAGGCTGGTCTGTTACGCTGTCAGCATGTCAACGAAGAAACTGGCCTTGGAAACCATCAGGGATTTGCACGAGGACGCGTCGTGGCAGGAAATCCAGGAGCGGATTGATTTTCTCGCCGCCATCGACAAGGCCCGCGAGGAAGTCCGGCGCGGCGAGGTGGTCCCGCATGAAGAGGTCCGCAACCTGATCGGCCAATGGCTTACCGCATAATTTGGTCGGCAGCGGCCATTGCGGATTTGCGGGATCTGGTTCGTTACATCGCCCGTGACAACGGTGATGCTGCAAGGAAGTTCGGAGATTTGATCGTGTCCAAGGTCGAATCACTCGGTGTCTTTCCGCGGATCGCGAAGATGGTCCCCGAATATCGTGTGGACAGCCTCCGGGAAATCATCGTCTCGCCTTACCGAATCGTGTTCGAGATCGATGACGAGGCAGGCACGCTTAACGTCTTGCGAATTTGGCACGGTGCCCGTGAAAGCTTGGAAATGCCGGAAGACTGAAACTTTTCGGCCCCCGCCCGCCCTCGACGGGCGTGCGGTAAAAATGCTGTTTTCGGCAAAAGTCCCTGCTAAAACCCGCCCCACACCGATTGAAAACCCTCCTCCAAATCACCGACATCCGTAAATCCTTCGGGGCCGTCCGCGCGCTCCGGGGCGTTTCGTTCGAGCTGCGGCCGGGCGAAGTCCACGCCCTGCTCGGCGAAAACGGCGCCGGGAAATCCACCCTCATCAAGGTTATCACCGGCGCCCACCAACCGGACGGCGGCAAGCTGGTGGTCGCGGGCGAGGAAGTCCACCACCTCACGCCGTCCAAGGCGCGGGAGCTGGGAATCGCCTGCATTTACCAACAACCCGCGTTGTTTCCCGACCTCACCGTCGCGGAAAACATCGGGCTCCGATTGAAAAAAACCGGGCTCTTCAACCGCGTCTCCTGGACCGGCCAGCGGACCCGCGCCGCAGAGTTGCTCCACCGCATCGGCGCGGAAATTTCGCCCGACGCCGAGGTGCAATCGCTGTCAATGCCCGAGCAGCAGTTGGTCGAAATCGCCTGCGCGCTCGGCTCCGGCGCGCGCATCGTCGTGATGGACGAGCCGACCGCCTCGCTGACCCAGAAGGAACAACACCTGCTCTTCAAAGTCGTCCGCGACCTGCGCGACAGCGGGGTGGGGGTGATTTACATTTCCCACCGGCTGGAGGAAATTTTCGCGCTCGCCGACCGCGTCACCGTGCTGCGCGATGGCCAAAGCGTCGGAACGAACACAGTCGATTCACTGAATGAATCCCAGATGATCAAGCTGATGGTCGGCCGCGAGGTGTCGTCCATCTATCCGCCGCCCGAAAGCGAGCCGGGCAAAACGGTGCTGTCGCTGAAAAATCTCGGTTGCACCGAAAGCGGCGTGAGTGGCGTGTCCCTCGATGTCCGGGCCGGAGAAATCGTCGGCATGGCCGGCCTCGTCGGGGCGGGCCGCACCGAGCTCGCGCGGATCCTCTTCGGCATCACCCTCGCGGACTCCGGAGAGATTTCGCTGAACGGAGAGAAAATTTCTATCCACAACCCCCGCGAAGCCATCGCCCGTGGCATCGCTTACGTGCCGGAAGACCGCCGCCGCCACGGGGTGATTCTTGAAATGCCGATTTCCCAAAACATGACGATGGCGATCCAGCCGACCTTGTTCCCCGGCGGCTGGCTGCGGCTCAAGGCGGAGACCTTGTTAGCCCGCGAATTCATCCGCGACCTCGGCATCAAAACCAGCGGCCCGGAAGCCCCCGGCGGCAGCCTGAGCGGTGGTAATCAACAGAAAGTCAGCGTCGCCCGCTGGCTCGCGACGAAACCGAAGCTGCTCATCCTCGACGAGCCGACGCAGGGCGTGGACGTCGGCGCGAAGAGCGAGATCCACAAGATCATCCGCCAGCTCGCAAAGGAAGGACTGGCCGTGCTGATGATTTCCAGCGACCTGCCCGAAGTGCTCGGAATGAGCGACCGCGTCGCCGTGATGCGCGGTGGCAAGCTGGTGGAAATCATCGCCAAGGAAAACGCGGACGCGCACTCGGTCATGGCCGCGGCGCTTGGAACCAACGGTAGAGACGCCGCCTAAATGAACAAGTATTCCCGGGAAATCACAGTGGCCGCCGCGCTGGCTTTGTTGATGGTGGCATTGGCGGTTTTTGCGCCGCACTTTTTCCAATGGCAGCCGTTCATTTCGCGGCTCACCTCGCAGATGCCCGCGCTGGTCGCCGCTATCGGCATCGCGCTGATCATCATTTGCCGGCAGATCGATATATCCATCGGCGCGCAGTTCAGTATGTGCGCGATCGTCGCCGGAGTGACAGCGGCGTCGGGCTTGCCGCTGAGCGTGGCGATTCTAGCAGCGCTCGGAGCAGGTGCTTTGATGGGGGCCCTCAATGGCGTGCTCGTCGCCTACCTCGGACTGCCGAGCATCGTGGTCACGCTGGCGACGATGGTCACCTGGCAGGAAGCGCTGCGCCTCTGGCAGCAAGGGCGCTTGTTCACGCTCCCAGCCGGAGTCCAGTGGTTCGGGCTCAGCCAGCCTGCCGGGCAAGCAGTGGTCATTTCCCTCACCTTCATCCTGCTGGCCGCTGCGGCTTGGGCGATGAAGAATCTTTCCGGTGGCCGTTTCATCTACGCCACCGGCACCGAAGCCGAAGCCGCGCGCCTCGCGGGGATCGACCCCAAGCGCACCACCTTCGGCGTCTTCGTCCTGATGGGCCTGCTGTCCGGCCTCGCGGCGGTGCTGAACCTCGTGCAATCCCCGCAGGTGCAGCCGAATTGCGGCGACGGGCTGGAGCTCAAAACCATCGCCGCCGCCGTCGTTGGCGGAGTCGCCATCCGTGGCGGACGCGGGACCTTGGTCGGAGTGCTGCTAGGCATGATGCTGCTCGCGAATGTGAACCCAGCGCTCACCCATTTCCACCAGCCGCCGTATTGGGAAAAGGCGATTCAAGGTCTGGTAATCCTGCTCGCCGTGATGGCCGACGGTTTGCGCAACCGAAAGAACATGAGATCATGACTTCATCTATCAAATCCTCACTCGCCCGCCACGAAACGGTGCTGCTGTTGGTGATCGTGCTCCAAGTGGTGCTCTTCAACGCGCTCGGCCAGCGCTTCCTCACCGGCGGAAATATCTCCAACATCTTCCGTCACTCGGTGGAAATCGGCCTGCTCGCGCTCGCCATGACGCCGGTCATTCTCACTGGCGGCATCGATCTATCCGTTGGCTCGATGATGGGCCTGTGCGCGGTGCTCTTC
Organism: Akkermansiaceae bacterium; assembly: GCA_031425955.1. GTDB lineage: Bacteria > Verrucomicrobiota > Verrucomicrobiia > Verrucomicrobiales > Akkermansiaceae > Luteolibacter. The sequence goes on from JANPKJ010000113.1 coordinate 18,412, forward strand.
GGCATGATGGTGAATACGCTTGGCCTCGATCCTTGGCTGGCAGGCGTGGTCGCGATCACCGTCGGAGCTCTTGGCGGCGGCTTGAATGCGGTACTCATCACCCGGCTGAATCTCCCGCCGCTCATCGTCACGCTTGGCACGTTTTCCCTGTTCCGCGGGCTGGCGGAGGCGCTGACAAAAGGATCGGTCGCCTATTCCGGATTTCCTCAATCCTTCCTTGCCCTGGGAAATTCCACCACCGCCGGAATCCCGACGCAGATGTGGGTTTTTCTCGCCGTGGCGTTGGGAATCTGGCTGCTGGTGCATCAGACGACTCTCGGGCGCTCGTTCCGCGCCATTGGATTTTCGGCGGAAGGAGCTCGCTATGCCGGCATTCCTGTCGCCCGGAATATCAGCATCGCCTACATCATCGCCGGAGCTGTCGCGGGTCTCGCGGCAGTGATCATTGTTTCCCGCCTGGGCGAGGCCCGGGCGAACGTGGGCATCGGTTACGAGCTGCTCGCCATCACCGCGGTCGTGCTTGGTGGCGTCAGCATTTTCGGCGGATCCGGCACGGTGGCGGGCACACTGCTAGGTTGGTTGTCGCTCGCCATTTTGAACAACGGCCTTACGCGGATTTCTGAATACCGGATTTTTGACCAGTCGGTATCCAGCGTCGCGCGGGAATTGTCCGGCATGCTAACCGGCGTGTTGCTCATCGCCGCTCTTGCGATCGGCGCCGTGATGAAAACGCTCGCCGTCCGCCGCGCGCTCAAGCAATCTCTCGAAAACACCAACCCAACCCATTCATGAAACGCAAATCCTTCATCGCCGGCCTCGCGCTCGTCGCCACGCTTCCGTTTGTCTCCTGCAGCAAATCCGAATCCGACGGCAAGCTAACCATCGCCTTCCTCCCCAAGAGCAAGGGCAACCAGTACTTCGTCACCTGTGAACGCGGTGCCCGCGCGGCGGCCACGGAACTGAATGCCGAGCTGAAATTCGACGGCCCGACCAATCCCGATCCCGCCAAGCAGAACGAGATCGTCGAAAACTGGATTACCGACGGCGTGAACGTCATCGTGGCTGCCTGTGAGAACAAGGATTCTATTTCCACCGCGTTGAAAAAAGCCCAGGCGGCAGGGATCAAGGTCATCACCTATGATGCCGATTCCCAACCGGACGCGCGTTCGTTTTTCGTCAACCAAGCCACCGCCCAGGCCATCGGCGAGCAGTTGATGGACACCGCCGCCACTCTCACCGGCAGCGAGGGCGAGTTCGCGATCATCACCGGCAGTCTCACCTCGTCCAACATGAACGAGTGGATCAAATACATCAAAGAGCGCCAGGCCAAGTATCCGAACATGAAGCTGGTGGACATCAAACCGTGCGATGACCAGAAGGACAAAGCCCAACAGGAAGCCACCAACCTGCTCAGTGCCTATCCGAATCTAAAAGCGATCATCGCCGCCAGCTCGCTCGCCGTTCCCGGTGCCGCGGAAGCCGTGAAGCAAGCCGGCAAGACCGGCGCGGTGAAGGTTCTCGGACTCGGCCTACCTAGCGAGAACAAGACCTATGTCAATGAAGGCGTCACCCAGGCGGTGATCCTCTGGAAAGTCGAGGATCTCGGCTACCTCGCCGTGATGGCCGGCGCCGCGGTAGCGAAGGGCGAACTCACTCCCGGTGCCAGGGAATTCAACGCCGGCAAGCTCGGTAAAATGCCGGTTGCCGGCGACAACATCGTGCTCGGCAAGCCGTTTGTCTTCACCAAGGAGAACATCGACCAGTTCGATTTCTGACCCGTTTAGACGACTCCCTGTCGCATCCGATAGTTTCTGGGAGAAAGTCCGGTCGCCTTGGTGAACTGGCGGGTGAAATAGTTGCTGTCGTTGAAGCCGACGTCGAAGGCGATTTCCGTGATCCGCTTGTCCGTATGCCGCAGCAGGCTGCAGGCGCGGTTGATCCTCTGGCCAATGACCCACGCCAGCGGGGAAGTTCCGACGGCGGACTGGAAGACCCGCAGGAAGCTCCTCTGGGACATGTGGGCGATGCTGGCCAGTTCCTCCAGATCGATGTCGCGGTGGATGTTCCGTTCCAGGTGGGAAAGCGCCTCGCCGATGCGCAGCAAGGCACGTCCGTCGGGTGACGGACTGCGCCCGTAGCAGCGGGAAAGCAGCCCGATGATCAGCATGAACGACGCCGTGGCCATGAAACCGAATCCCGGTTCGCGGGATTTCAGTTCGATTTCCAACCGGTCCGCCAGCTCGATCACCTGGGCCAGATCCTTGCTGGTCAAATGCAGTTTTCCCTTGGTCGGCTGGCGCGTCCGCCACGACGGTTCGAGCGTGAAAAGCGCGTGGTAGCCAGCGACGGATGGCAGGTCCAGCAGGCCCATTTTCAGTTGGGCGGGCTGATACAGGATGTTGATCAATCTCAGATCCACAAGCTCGCGGTATTCGTGTTCCCGCGGGCCGGCGATCACGAACACGTCGCCTGCGGTGAGTTCCCAGGAGTCGTTGCCGGTGACATGCAGGCATTTTCCGCCGGTCACGATCACCAGCTCGGCAAACTCGTGCGCATGCGGTTCGAAGAGCTCCTGCGGTTCCCGGCGCTCCACGCTGATCGGGAATCCGTCGGGATGGAACCACTCGTCGATTTTCAGGATGCGTTTCACTGGCGGGATCGTGCTTGTATTTGGCCAAACAGTGGAGGTTTTTCTGTGCGGAACCGATCAAATTGAAGGGACCTAGTGTAACCCATTCATTTTATGTCCAAACCTTCCAAATCCATCGCCCAGTCGTATAAACTCGCCCAAGCCCGCTACGCGGAACTCGGGGTCGATACCGAAGCCGCCATGGCCAAGCTCGCCGGCATCCCGATTTCCCTTCATTGCTGGCAGGGTGATGATGTCGGAGGCTTCGAAAATTCCGGTGAAGGCCTAAGCGGCGGCATCGCAGTCACCGGCAATTATCCGGGAAAAGCCCGCACTCCCGAGGAGCTCCGCGCCGATCTCGACAAGGCCCTGTCGCTCATCCCCGGCAAGCACCGCCTCAATCTCCACGCCTTCTACGGCGAGTTCGGCGGGAAAAAGGTCGATCGCAACGAAATCAAACCCGAGCATTTCAAAAACTGGATCGACTGGGCGAAATCGAATGGCATGGGCATGGATTTCAACCCCACCTGCTTCGCCCATCCGAATGCGGCGGACGGTTTCACCCTCTCCCACCCGAAAAAAGCGATCCGCGACTTCTGGATCGAGCACTGCATCGCTTCCCGTGAAATCGGTGCCGTGATGGGCAAGGCGCTCGGTTCGCCAACCGTCACCAATGTCTGGATCCCTGACGGCTACAAGGACACCCCGGTGGACCGCCTCGCTCCCCGCCAGCGACTGGCCGATTCGCTCGACAAGGTTTTCGCGAAAAAGCTGAACCCGAAACACCACCTCGACGCCGTGGAGTGCAAATTGTTCGGCATCGGCAGCGAGAGTTACGTCGTCGGATCTCACGAGTTCTACATGGGCTACGCGATCAAGAACCAGAAGCTGCTCTGCCTCGACGCCGGCCACTTCCACCCGACCGAAGGCATCGCCGACAAGCTTTCCTCCGCGCTGATGTATGTGCCGGAAATCCTGCTTCACGTCAGCCGCGGCGTGCGCTGGGACAGCGACCACGTCGTCATCCTTGACGACGCGCTGCAATCCATCGCCGCGGAGCTTGTGCGCAACAAACTGCTGGCCCGCACCCACATCGGGCTCGATTTCTTCGACGCCAGCATCAACCGCATCGCCGCCTGGACCATCGGCACCCGCAACACGCTCAAGGCGCTCCTGATGGCGCTGCTGGAGTCCGAAGCCCTCCGCAACGCGGAAAAATCCGGTGATTTCACCTCACGTCTCGCGCTCATGGAGGAAAGCAAGAGCTTGCCATGGGGCTCCGTTTGGGATGCCTATTGCGAATCACAAAACGTTCCCGCAGGTGGCGACTGGCTCGCCGAGGTCAAAAACTACGAATCCTCGGTGCTCAGCAAGCGCAACTGATTTTCTAAAAACCCAACAGAACAAACAAAATGACATCCGCGATACTCGGCGTTGTGTTCCACTGGCTCGGCGGCCTCGCCTCGGGAAGTTTTTACGTGCCTTACAAAGGTGTGAAAAGATGGTCCTGGGAGACCTACTGGCTGGTCGGTGGGTTTTTCTCGTGGATCATTTGCCCGTGGTTCTTTGCCACGTTGATGACCAATGACGTGGTCGGCGTGATCACCAGCCAGTCTGCCTCCGTGCTGGGTTGGACCTATCTGTTCGGTGTGCTTTGGGGAACCGGTGGTCTGACCTTCGGCCTGGCGATGCGATATCTGGGGATGTCCCTCGGCATGGGAGTGGCGCTCGGTTACTGCGCGGCGTTCGGCACACTGCTTCCTCCGATTCTCAAGACATTCATGCCTGATCTCCCGGTAGGCGAATCCATTGTGCAGATCGCAGCGACGGTTCCAGGCAAGATCACCCTGGTCGGCGTGGCCGTATGTATTCTCGGAATTTGGATCGCCGCACTTGCAGGCGCTGCCAAGGAGAAGGAAATGGCCGCTGCGGATAAGAAGAAGGCGATCGCCGAGTTCAATTTCAAGAGAGGCATCATGGTCGCTACCTTCTCCGGGATCATGAGCGCGTGCTTCAGCTTCGGTCTCACCGCCGGAGAGCCGATCGCAAAGGCATCCGTGGCTGCGGGTACTGCCGAACTCTGGTCCGGGCTTCCCAGTCTCATCGTGGTAATGTTAGGAGGATTCACCACCAACTTCATCTGGTGCGTCGGCCTCAATATCAAGAACCGCAGCGGCTACGAATACCTCGCCTCCCATCAGCGCCAGCCCGCCCATGGCATGGACCGCAACTCGATCGAGAATCCCACCGATGCTCCCGCTGAGGAAGTGGTCAAAAACGCTGGAATGGCAGGCAATTCAAACGATTTCCGCATTCCCTTGCTCACCAACTTCCTCTTCTCCGCGCTCGCCGGGACGACTTGGTATTTTCAGTTTTTCTTCTATTCGATGGGCCACGTCAAGTTGGGCGGATCCGATCCGGAAGGGTTGGGTTTCTCCTCGTGGACACTTCACATGGCGAGCATCATCATCTTCAGCACGTTGTGGGGTTGGTATTTCAAGGAATGGCAGGGTTCTAGCAAAAAGGCGCACAGGTTGATCACGGCCGGTATCACGACCCTGATCCTCTCCACCGTCATCATCGGTTACAGCGCCTATCTTAAGGGCGTCGGTGGTGGTGGTCATTGATCGGTTTCCATCTTCAAGCGCGGCATTCTTCGGGATGCCGCGCTTTTTTTGCTCTTGTTCCCTGGTGCGTCCTGAATTTTAACAAGCGCATCGATTCATGAAGGTTCCCCGTTCGTCTGCTGTTGTCATCATGGGCGTCTCCGGTAGCGGAAAAAGCACTGTCGGGCTCGCCCTCGCTGAAAAATGCGGCGGTGTCTTCCTCGATGCCGACGACTTCCACCCGCCGGCGAACATCGAGAAGATGAAACGTGGAGAGCCGCTCGACGACGCCGACCGCGCGCCGTGGCTCGACCGCCTTGCCATGCTTCTAGCGGAATCTGGCAACAAGCCGGTCTTCCTCGCCTGCTCAGCACTCAAGGCCCGCTACCGGGAAATTCTCACTGCCGGCGGTGGCGACGTGCAGTTCGCCCACCTCAGCGGCACGCCCGAGATCATCCGCGCCCGGCTCCGTGCGCGGGCGGGACATTTCATGCCGCAAAGTCTGATCGACAGCCAGTTCGCCGCATTGGAGACTCCCGAGGGAGCCGTTTCCATCGACATCGACCAGCCGGTCGACGCCATCGTCTCCACCATCATCCGCGAACTCAACTTACCGACCCAATGACCACCCAGGAACCCGCCATCGGCATCATCGGTGGCAGCGGACTTTATGAAATGGAGGGATTCGAGGGAATCTCGCAGCTCTCCATCACGACCCCGTTCGGCGATCCCTCGGACAAGCTTGTCACCGGCACCATTTCCGGGCGGCGCGTCTGCTTCCTGCCGCGGCATGGCGTGGGCCACCGCGTGTTGCCGCATGAAATCAACCACCGTGCGAATATCTGGGTGCTGCGTTCGCTCGGCGTGCGCTGGGTGATTTCCGTCACCGCCGTCGGCAGCCTGCGCGAGGAACTCGCGCCACGCGACATCGTCGTGCCGGACCAGTTGATCGACCGCACGGGCACCGCCGCGAAGCACACGTTTTTCGGAAATGGCATCGCCGCGCACGTCGGGTTTGCCGATCCATATTGCGCCGACCTGCGAAAGGTCCTGCTCGCCTCCGCCCGCCTGCTCGCGCCGAAAGTCCATGACGGCGGTGCTTACCTCTGCATGAACGGACCTGCGTTTTCCACCCGCGCCGAGGCGAATTTCCACCGGATGATCGGCGCGGACATCATCGGCATGACTAACGGCCCGGAAGCCCGTCTTTGCCGTGAAGCGGAAATCGCCGCCGCGGCGCTTGCGCTGGTGACCGACTACGATTGCTGGAAAGCGGACGAAGCCGCCGTCGAGGTGGACACCGTGATCGAGAACCTCCATGCGAACAGCGCCATGGCCAAGCAGATCATCCGCGCCGCCGTCTCCGCCATACCTGAGACGCCGGACGGCCCGTGCCACCGCGTGCTCGACACCGCGATTTTCACCGCCCGCGCCGCCTGGCCGGAAAAAACCACGCGGGATCTCGCGCCGATTCTGGGTCGTTTCGGCTGACGCTTGGGGTTGACCCGCCGGGATCACCGGCTTACTCACACCCACAACTTTCCCACCATGGAACCCACTACCACAGCATACGGAACCTGGAGCGGCGGACGCTTCATGCATTTTGGCGAAACCCTTTCCGAGGAGCGCTTCATCGGCTGCATCGAGACCGCCTACGAGGCCGGCATCCGCACCTTCGTCACCTCCGACGTCTATGGAAACGGCAAGGCTGACGAGCTGCTCGGCCGGGCTTTGAAAGGCATCGACCGCTCCACTTACAGCCTCGTCGGGATGATCGGCCACGACTTTTACGAAGGCCAGCGGCAGGGCAGCCAAGGTTACCCGCGCTTCACCTCGTCCGCCTTGCGCGGCCCGGAAGGCTACGCGGATTTCATCAACATGGCCTGCGCCAAAGAGCTCGAACGCTGCGGCACCGACAAGTTCGACCTGCTCATGCTCCACAATCCCGACGAGCTCGGCTACACCAGCGAACCGCTCTGGCAGGCACTCGAAGGCGCGAAATCCGCCGGCCTCACCGACCGCCTCGGCATCGCCCCCGGCCCGGCCAACGGCTTTTCGCTCGATCTCGTTTACTGCCTCGAAAAATTCGGCCATCTCATCGACTGGTCCATGCTCATCCTCAACCCGCTTGAGCCCTGGCCCGTCGGACTCACCCTGCCGGCCTGCGAAAAACACGGCGTCAAGGTGATGACCCGCGTCGTCGATTACGGCGGCGTTTTCCACGACGACATTGGCGGTCCCGAGCACAGTTTCAAGCCTGGCGATCATCGGACTTATCGGCCGGAAGGCTGGGTCCAGCATGGCATGGAAAAGGCCAACCGCATGCGCCCGCTTGCCGAGAAATACAATCTAACCCTGCTCCAATTTGCCTGCATCTGGAACCTCAGCCATCCGGCTGTGAAAAGCGTGGTCCCCACTTTCATTCAGGAAGCCGGCGAGGGCGCGCGACTCATCGAGGACAAGATCCGCGAGTTCGCCAAACTGCCGGCCGTGCTTTTTGATTCCGAGGAAGTCCAATCCATCCGCCGAATCGGCGACAACACCGGTTGCATGACGCTGAAAGGCGCCAGCAAACGCCACGCCACCAGCGAGCGACCTGACGAATGGCCGATGCGGGAAGATTTGCTGGAACTTGCCGGGCGGCATGGCTTGGGCTCCGAGTGGTAAATTTTCACCGAATTTCCATCGTATTCCGGGGAATAGGTCCAGTTCCTGGCAGTCAGTTGAGAGTGACGCAAAAGTGCAGGAGATTTCCGTGAAGATTCAATGACATCTGCGGACACCATGGCAATCTGGCGACTGGGCACGCGGGAATTTCAAAGTTGCCGGACCTGCCGCTCCGATCCAACCCAGACCCCATTCGTATGTTCAGGAATTTTCATGACACCCATCGGATGAATCCACGTTCACGCCATCGGCCGGCAGGTCTTACGTTGGTGGAGATGCTGGTGGTTATTGTGATCATCACCGTTCTGGCGGCCATCTCGTTTCCCATTCTCAGGGGGATGCGCGAGAGGGCAGGGTCTGCCCAATGCATCCAGAACCTAAGACAGATCGGAATCGGGCTGCATGCCTACATTTCGGAAAACAACGGGCGCTTTCCCGATGGATCGGCTGATGTCTCATGGGCACCGGGGATCACGACGACGCGCGCCTGGTATGACGCCGCCGCAGAGAATATGAGTCGGGAGTATGTGCCATTCCACAAGGGTGACCCCTTGCCGGAAGCGTTCGGTTGTCCTACCGGCCATGGAAAAGCGTATGAACCCGCGTGGCCCTACACCGGCGATTACGCGGTGAATTTCTATCTCGGTCATCCAACCCATCAAATCACGACGCTTTCCGCCGTGAAGAATCCTTCGTCGACACCCTTCGTCCAGGATACGGTGAAGCAAAACAACTTCGGAACGGGGATCTACGCTTCCGGTTTTCCGAAGAGCGCCAATTCGGCCTTCGCAGCCCGTCATCGCGGCACTGGAAACATCCTGTGGGTGGATGGACATATTTCCTCACTGACCCATGCCGAATACATGAAGTTCGCAAACGATCCCAGGTGTGGAGGGATATACAACTTTGTCAGGGGAAACTGGTAGTCGGCACTCAACCGGGTTTTTCGTGATTGGCATTTCGGTCTTCGGGTTCATTGATTGCATGCTTCCCACCGGTTGAATGCGCCCTGTCCCGTCAAAATTACCGCTATTCGTTTTCGAGGCTCTGGGCTCTCTCGCCTGCGGCTTTTATGGGAATTACGTGTTCTTCCTGTTCCGCGACCGGCATGGCTTCGGGAATCTCGGCAATCTCGGCGTCGCTGCCTTGATGGGCCTGGTGATCGCCCTCGCATCGTGGCGGTCTGGAAAACTCGCACAAGACCGCGGCTGCACCCGGACGATGGTTTCAGGTTTGTTAGGAATGATCGGGGCGCTGGCGATCGGGGCGGTGTTTTCATCACTCCCGGTGCAATTGGCCGTGATGGTGGTGTGGGCCGCCGCACAGTTCATGGTGTGGCCCGCGCTTGAGGCGTTGGTGACGGAGGGTGCAAGCGGAGCCGCCCGCGCGCACCTCGTGGGGATTTACAGCGTGGTCTGGGCGACGTGCTCGGCGCTGTCGTATTTTTTTGGCGGCGGTCTGTTTGAGTGGCTCGGCAGCGGCAGCATTTTCTGGCTGCCCCCGGGATTGCATGTGTTACAACTTGTGGTCCTGTGGACCTGGGCACGCTGCCAGCGGGAGACGCCGGCAGCGCCACGGCCACTGCCGGACGCAGAGCCGCTTTCTCTGAAGCACGGCCCGAATCCACAGTCCTTCCAGCGGATGGCCTGGCTGGCGAATCCTTTTGCCTGCGTCGCGGCATTCACCTTGCTGGCGATGATTCCGGAGCTTGCACGCAGGATGGGCCTGAGCACCACGCAGGCCGGCTTGTTCTGCTCGATTTGGTTTTTCGCCCGGCTGGCGGCATTCGTCGTGATGTGGCAGTGGCCGGCCTGGCACTACCGGTTCCGCTGGCTTCTGGGGGGCTACCTGCTCCTGATCCTGGGCTTCGCCAGCGTGCTTACGGCCGATGGTCTGTTATGGCTCGGGGTGGGACAAGTGGCGTTCGGACTGGCGGTCGGGGTGCTCTATTACGCGTCTCTCTTCTATTCGATGGATGTGGGTGACGCGCGCGCCGAGCAGGGCGGAATCCACGAGGCAATGATGGGGGCGGGAAATTTCGTGGGTCCGGGGATCGGCGCGCTGAGCCTCCTGATCGTTCCGCATTCGCCGCACGCCGGTGTCTGGTCGGTGAGCGGGGTCTTGGCCATTGGGTTGGTGGTCCTATGGAGGACTCGCCTGAAGAGCAGGATTTAAGAGTGGTCTGTCAGGAAGGGATTTTTGAGGGTTGATGTGTCGAAGTGCGCCAACCACCATCCAAAACGCGTCAGAAAACTTGCACACGTCGGACTCTTCCAGAGAGCGACCATGCATCCTCCCGAACCATGAAAAAAATCCCTGAAAAAAAGTCCACGCCCCGGGTGGCCTTGCTCATCGAATCCTCACGCAGCTACGGCCGGGAACTGCTGATGGGGATCGCCAAGTATGTGCGGATTCATGGTCCGTGGTCGATCGAGTTCGAGGAGGGCGATCCCGGAGAGCACTTCCCGAAATGGTTCGGCCGCTGGAAGTGGGATGGAATCATCGCGCGGGTCTCGACCCCGGAAATGGCGGAGGTGATCCGCCGGACCGGAGTGCCGGTGGTGGATTTGAGCGGGAGCCTGCCTGAGGCCCGCTTTCCACGGATCCGCTCCGACGAGCAGGCGGTGGGCCGGATGGCGGCGGAGCATCTGCTAGAGCGCGGATTCAAGAATTTCGCGTTCTGCGGATACAATGGCACCGATTGGTCGGACCTCCGCCGGGCCAGCTTCGAACAACGGATTTCGGCAGCTGGGTTCGCCTGTCAGGCATTTGAAAATCCGGGCCCCACGCAGTCGTTTTCAATTTCGGATTACGAGGAACACGGCGAGCGGCACGAGCAGGATCTGATGGCCTGGTTGCAATCCCTGCCAAAACCGTGCGGCCTCATGGCCTGCAACGACGCACGCGGCAGGCAGGTCCTGAACTGCTGTCGTGAGGTGGCCGTGGCGGTGCCGGATGAAGTGGCCGTCATCGGCGTGGACAAGGACGAGATGTTCTGCGAATTATCCGACCTTCCGCTTTCGAGCGTGATTCTAAACACACAGCAGATCGGCTTCGAGGCCGCCGCGTTGTTGGTCAGACTGATGGCGGGCGAAAGCGCCGATCTCACATCCATCGTGGTCAAGCCCATGGGCGTGATGGCCCGGCAATCCACGGATGTGCTTGCCATTGACGACCGGCATATCGCTGCCGCGCTCAAGCACATTCGGGAGCTGGCGTGTGCGGGTTTGGATGTCGAGTCCATCCTCAAGGTGGTCCCACTTTCCAGAAGTGTTCTTGAACGCCGGTTCTCGCAAATCCTCGGAATTTCCCCCAAGGCGGAGATCCTCCGCGTCCGGCTGGATCGTGTGTGCCGCTTGTTGGCCGAATCCGATCTTCCACTCGCGGAAGTGGCGGATAAAACCGGATTCGAACACCCGGAATACATGAGCCGATTGTTCAAAAAGAAGATGGGAATCACTCCAGGTGAGTTCCGCAAGAACTCCGGATCGGCAGGCTTCCTGGCGCGGTGAGTGCTTGCGGACGATGGCGGCGATCCAGAGACCACTCCGCAGTTAGGGATCCACGCGCGGCTCGGTGACCGCGGCCACCACGGGTGTGCGGTCCGGGATGCTGCGGATGTTCATCCGTCCGGTGACGGGGTCCTGATAGACGCAGGTCAGCCAGCGCCGGTCCTTGCGGATGGCGCAGCGGGTTTCCGTGAGCAGGTTCCAACGCTCCTGATCGAAAAACTCGAAGCGCACGGGCACGACCGCACCTGGCTCGCCTGCGGGCTCCAGATTCGCAACACCACCGGGCTTAGCCTCGATGTAATCGCGGGCAATGGCACCGCGGATGGGGTGTGGCGAAATATTGATCATGCGGTAAACACCAAGCGGAAAATCCTTGAGATCATGGTTGAGCACGAGACTGCGGTACGGCTCTTTGCCGCCTTTGGCAGCGGGTAAGAGGATGACGAGCGCACGTTGGATGTCGGTGGGAAGTATGGCAGTGGCGAGCACGGGATGCGTGATCTTGCCATCCACGGTCACGGGCTTGTCGCAGATGCGGATCGCGCCATTCACGGCGACTGTTTTCAGCGGGCCGACGATGTTCGCGGTGGAGAGTTGGATTTCCTGGTAGGCTTCGGGACCAGTCATGATGTGGACTTTTTCAAGTCCGGGGACGTAGCCGAAGGCATAGAAGGAGGCTGTGATTTGCGGCAGCGGCTCGGCGGCGCTGAGCACTGCGGTTAGGTGAGGGATGAGGGCTAAAATGGAAATTTTCATAGGACCGGAATTTTAAATTTCGGACGGCGACAACCAGCGGAAGCTTACGATTTCATAGCGCCTGCCGAAGCGGGTGTTGATGGGTTTGGTGGACGTGCCCCACGGCTTGTCCTCGGTGTCCAGATACTCGGGAACGCGCTGGACGACTGCCTCGCACCAAGCTGTTACCTTGGGCCCGTTGGCAGGCCCCGCCTCGCCGTAGGCGCGGATCCGGAAGGTATCGCCCCGGGCGGTTAGAACGGGTGCGATGGCGGTGAGCACATCCGCCTGGGAGATCACGCCGGGGGCTCCGTCGGCGGTGGTGCCGTCGCCCGCGGTGGCGGCGGTGCTGATGGCGTCCTTGTTGATTTCCGCGCGGTCGATAGCCGCCTGCAGTGCCCCGGCCTTGCCCAGCGGGCCGGCATCGGGACGGCGGTTGACGAACTCGGCGATGGATTGGAACGGGCCGCGGTCTTGGATTTCGGTCACGATTTCCTCGGCCAAGCGGCGGATCTGCGGCTTGGTGAGACGGCGGTGGCCGTTCCACTTGGCGAGGTCCTGGCCGAGCGGATCGTTGGCCGCTTCCAGGGCGGCTCCATTGCTGGGAAGATGGCGGCTGAAGGCGGAGTCACCGCCAGTGGCGGCAATCAGGCCGCCATCCTTGGTTTGCGGAACCTGGCCGCCGAAGGTGCTGTTGAGATAGGCTTCCCAGACATCGACCCGCATGCTGTTGACGTTGAGCGGCGAGTCGATGAGAAGATGCGCGGCGGATTTGAGATAGCCGTCCGGCGCGGTGATCGCAGCGGAGATTTCTGCGACGCTGCTAGAACCGCGGTGGGGAATGAAGCGTGGATTCGCGAGCGGGGTTCCTTTTTCAAACAACCCGCTGATGGCATCCTTGACGGGGGTCTTGCGGTCGAGCGGACCGCCGGGCTCGGCAAGGCCGGAGAAGAAGAACTGGTCGAAAAGGGCCGAGTTCGCGAAGAAGGAATGGTCTAGCAGAGTCCGGCCACCCTGCTCTCTGCGGACCACCGCGGGATCGAGAACGGGCGGAGCGAGTGAGTTCGCTACGATCTGCGAGACCAGAGGCAGCTGGCCTCCGACATTGAGCGGAGCGTGACTCAACTGGCCGAGCGAGAGGGCGGGCGCGAGGGGAATCGAGCTGTGGGTGGCGAACTCAAGCCCGGACTGGGCATAAATTCCGGGTCCGCCATAACCCCGGTTTTTGGTGTTGCTGATTTCGATCGTCGGGCTGGCGGGCGGCCAGTCGGTCATGGCTTCCCACTGGAGCTCGTATTGATGGTTGGCCCATGGTTCCTTCTGATCGATTCCCGCGGAGGCATACAGGTTCACCGGTGAGTTGTGAACCCAGCCGCGGGAGGGAAACTTGGAATCGCGCTCGGTCTTGAGTTGAAAGGTGGTGATGAGGAAAGGCTCCTTGAAGCGGACGACCGGAGGGGGCCTGGTCCCTTGGTAGTTATCTGCCTGGACGCCCGGCGGGATGCCGCTGCTGACAACCACCGCCGGCAGGTCATTGGGCGCGAAGGGCGGGAGATATTCGGCTTCCTGGTCGGCGTAATCCAGCTCGATCCCGCCCACGCGGGTTGGTGTTGCCGGGGCTCCGACGTAGTATTTGAGCAATCCCGAGACCTCCTTGCCACCGGTCTCCACAGGCTTGTCCACGGCGGCGCGACCTTGTTTCACCTCGATCTGGATGGTGTCACCCGGCTTCACCGGCACCGAGCGGACCTGTTTGCCATAAATCAGCCCATTGTTGGCACCACTGGAAGAGACACACACATTCACGGTCGAGACACCTCCCACTTCGGGGCCACTGGCATTACCGGCGGAAGGTTCGAAGCCGGGGCGCAGGTCAACGCCCACCGTGGAAAACGCGTTACCGAAGTTTTTTGCGTGGTTGGAGGCGCTGAGAACCACGTGTTCGCCAGGCGCCAGAATGATCTCAGTGGAGCCTTTTTCAGGAAGCAGATTGAGTCGATAAAATGTGTCCCCTTGTTTGCCGAAATCCGAACTGCCGAAACAGTTGGCAAAATGGGTGAATTCCGAATTGATCAGCGCCCCATTCTTGTAGAGCCGGAACATCAGCGGCACGCGGTAGAGGTCGATGCGGCCGCCCGTGAAACGGAGGTTCACGTTGTAGGGATTCCAAAGTGTGATGACTGGATCGACGACCAGCCAGGTGAGGTATAAATCCTTGTTAGGATCGGTGGCGGGCAGGGCGGCATTACCCGGCTTTGCGAACGAGTCGAGGCCCGGATGCCAGCCGAAGCTCAGACTGAAGACAAACTGGGCCTTCGCGATGACGGGAACGAGCTGCTGGGATTGGAAAAATGGGTGGCTCTGGACCGCCGCGCTGGAGGTGCCCGAAGCAGGCCGCGCGACGGTGGTGGTGTTGATCGTCGGGTTCAGCCCGCCCGTTAGCTTGTCGTAGAGGCGGTAGTGGGAATGCAGCAGATTCCAAGAGGGATCCGGACTGGGAAAGGGATTGGCACCGGTGAAGCGGGTGGGCGCTGGTGCCAGTGGGGTGCTGTTACCCGAGTAAAGGAAGCGCTCCTTAAAGCCGACCGGCAAGCCATTGGGATCGCTGAAAAGCCGGGACAAGTCCACGGCGAGGCCGCCCTTGGCCACATCCGCTCGGATGCCGGCGCCGCGCGAGGTGAGATCGTGAAAACCTCGGTCCGCAGGCACCAGCCCGGTGAGGCCGGACTGATCGGCGGTGACAAGTTTCGAGCGATTCGCGGCGAGGGTTTTGAGGGGGCTCCAATTCCGCTGGGTGGTGGCTGCGTAGCCGGGAAGCGGCGCGGCGGACATCTGCTCCACACTGGCGGTGACCGAAGTGCCGGTGGGCTCGGGGAGCGAGATGGGAAGCTTGGTGGATTCATCGAACACCGCCCAGGCGAAACCGCTGCGGTTGTTGTTTTTGGCGTTGCCGATGGGTACGATCTGGGCATCCACCTGGTCTTTTTCCGAAGGGGCACGCTTTCCACGGACCAGGGTGGCAACGTTTCCGGGAGCCGCGCTCTTGATGAAGTCGAGGCTGGTGACTAAACCTTGGTCACGCGAGGAGCTCAGCCAGCGGAGGAACTGCGAGGTCTTACGACCCTTGAAATCCGGGCTGCCGGTGCCATCCCATTTCCAACCCTCCCACACGCCGGTCAGGTGCGGTTGGGCGACGTTCGCCCCTTGAATTCTGGCAGGCGCCGTGACCCGCTGGTCCGGTCCGGTGGCACTTTGCAGTTCACCGATGGCGAGCATCAGGGCAAGGCGGGCGTTTTGGCGGGCCTCCTGGGTCAGTTGCCCTGCCGATGTCGCACGCAGGGAAATGCTAGAGAGGCTCAGCAAACCCACGGCAATGACTGTTAGGAGAATCATCAAGCTCAAGGTCACCACCAACGCAAAGCCACGCTGGTGCCCGGAGACGGATTTCAGATCATCGGGTTTCATCGGATATTGGCTTTTAAGGTTCATGCGCGCTCAGAGGTTGGATTTTTCCCTCAGCGGGACGCTTTTGATGTTCATCCGTTTGCTAACGGGATCGAGTTGGAAACAAACCAGCGTGCGGCGGTCATTTCTCACGGGCCATCTTGCGCTGGAGAGCAGCGTCCAGTTTTGGCTGGTTTTGTAATCCATCCGCACCGCCAACGACTCTCCGGCAGCGTGGTCCGGCATGAAGATCCGGCCACCAGCGCTCTCCAGTTCGATGATCACTTGCTCGTGAACGATCCGCACGGGGTTGGGAGACAGGTTCACCAGGTTGAAGCTGCCGAGCGGAAATGTCTTGGGATCCGCCTCCACCGCCTTCGAGTCATAGGCCAGACCCGCGTCCTTGCCGGCGGGATGCACGACGATCATTGGCTGCCGGATTGCCCCGATTTCCGCGTTGGCAACCACCGGATGTTTGCCATCTTCTCCGGCCGGGCCGTAGAGCAGAATCCGGCCCTCCTCGACGAGCGAATCCGCTGCCTCGACGATGTTGGCCGTGGACAGGCTGACGCTTTGATAGCGGTCCGCTGCTGTTTTCACGAAGACCGATTTCAACCCATCGGCATAGGCCATGCAATAGATGGAAACAGACAGGCTCTTGTCCTTGTCGGCGGCATGAACCGCAGGCAGCGCGACGGACAGGGAAGCGAGTATGGCCAACCGCGGGATGAAGCGGGCGACCCGGGTGACGGGAGATAGGAATGCGTATGTCATGGGTTTTTCAGGGTAAGTTCCAGCCGGCGCGATAGAAAGTGTTAGCTTCGGTGCTTGGAAGGGAGTCGTTCAAGCGGATGGTGATGCGACTGGTGCCGGTGGCGGGGAGATTGTCACGGGCAATCTCGCGAAAACTATTGGATGGCAGGCGGGTCCAGTTTGTGAGGTCGGTGCTGGATTCGACGAACAAGGTGCAGTCCGTCGCATCGAGCGGATAGAATGAGGAGAAATCCGCGCGGAGCAGGCCGCCGTCGTTGACGATCTTTCCGCTGAGAACCGGGCGCGCGGAAGCATTGCGAGGATGAGTTTGGAAGCGGTATTCCTCGTCGTTGGTGAAGCCGTCGCCATCGGGATCGGAACTGCCGCCGGAGATGAGCGGGTCGATCAACTCGGTGGCGCTGAAATGCATGGCCCGCCACGCGGCTTTGGCGGGGAACACCCGGACGGTGGTCTGGGCGGTGATCGTGCCGTTGAGGGTGAGCGTGTAGGTGGTGTCAGCAACGGGTGCCACCTCGAGGTAGCCGATGCCATCCACGGTCTGGGTCCGGACGTCCCCCACCCCTTGGCTGATCGTTAGGGTCGCCGGTAAGCTGACATCCCAACCGAGTGTGGACACTCCGCCCCCGACGATCGACGGCTGCACCGCCTCGAAGTGATGGATCGCGGGAGGCCCCGCAGCGGTCGCGGTCTGCCCGGTTAGCGTCTCCGAGACCACTGCATCCCCGTAAGCGATTTCGACGCGATAGGTGCTGCCATTGTTATAAACCGGCGGGCGGTAACGACAGCCACGGACACGCATCGCATGCACGAGTTCGCCAGTGGTTTCGTGATAGACGCGCACAACCGGATTCGCTCGCCAGTGGGTGTCGATCACTGGAAGGAAGCCGGTCGGCACCCGTCCGTCGTTGTCGGTCTGGCGCACGGTCTGCGGCCAGTCGGCGAACTGCCCGCCGGTTTGGGGATACTCGGGGTCGGCGTGGATCGGCCAGCACTCGAAGGTGATTTCACGCGTCTTGCGGTGGACGCGGGTGATGCCGTAGCCCGCGCCGCGGTCGTAATAGTTCGGTGGATTCACCCCGGTGGTTTTCTGATAGTATTCCGGGGAATTGGCTGAACCGAGTATGGCGAAGTGGTGTGGAAAGTTTGAGGTGAGGTTGGGCGTCACGCCGTCTGGCAGCTTACCAACGCCGTTGAAGAAGTAATCTCCTTTGTAGGGGCTGATGGTCAGAGTGGTGCCTGAGGTATTGTGCAACGGATCAAAGATACGGGGGAAGAAATTCGCCATGGCCGGTGCGGCGAAGGAAATACCGGCGTCGCGCGGGCCATCCGCTCCATGGTGCGCGAGAGTGCCAAGGTGCTGGTCGCCGGCCAGTTGGAACATGCGTGAGACGCGCAACAATCGCCACGCGTCATTGCGGCGGGGAGCCGGAAATCCGTGGGTATCCGGATCGCTGATGCCGAAGGTGTAGCCCGGTCCGGCGTGAGTGTTGAGATTGGCCAAGGGCGACTGGGAGGTGACGAGTTTGAGGTCCTGCCCGGCCCAGTCTTTGTTCCACTGACGCAGAAATTCTTGCTGGCGCTGGCCAAGCAGTTGCTGCTGTTCGACCGGCCCCGGGGAATTCGGACCGGTCTTGAATTTGCGGTCTTCGAGGATGGCGAAGCCAAGACGGCCGTAGGTCATGCCGGTGAAATAGACGCCGATGCCTTGCGCGACAGTAGGTGGCGGCTGGACGGAGTTATAGGGGTCCGGGTCGGGCAGGTGCGAGGTGTGCGCCCGCTCGGACATCCGCACCCAATCGGGCGGCTCGATGTAGCCGCCGGTCGCCTCGTTGGTAGTCGCGATGCCGCCTTCGCCCCACAGGTTTCCCTGATAGATATCATGGTCATCCGGGATGGCGACGGTCGGAATGTCGCGCGAAAGGTCCCGCGCTTGCAGCACCCACAGATACCACTTGTAGAGGAAATCGAGTTGGCGGTTGGTGCTGCTAGAGGTGTCCTTGCCGGTCGGCTGGGGTTCGTAGAGTTGGTCGCCCAGGGCCAGCAGCACATCGGGCTGATGCTTGGCGATGTGGGCATACGACTGCGGGTGAGGATGCCACATCATCACCGGCGACCAATCGAAGCCGTTGTTTTGCAAATTCCCGTCGTTGATCCGCTGGCAGTTGGTCGTGGCGATGACCAGTTCTTCCTTGGCCACCGGGTCGCGGCGGATCGTGCCGGTCCATGCGTAGTCGGTGCCGCCGATGTTCACCCGCAGGCGGTAGGGAGTGTCGACGGCATGGTTCCAGCCGGGACTGGCAAAGGTGGCGGTGTAGGACGAAAGGTTGTCGGTGTTGTCCACCGGGGCGGTAGCGATGTGGGTCCACGCCGCGCCGTTCCAGGTGTCGAGCGCGACGGTCGGGTTCGACGCGAGGCTAAGCGGCGGGAGTTGGGCGGTGATTTTGAGTTTCCCCTTCGAGAGTGTGTGCATCGCGCCGAGGATGGCCAGGTGGCGTTCGGGCTCTGGATTCAGGGCCGCGCCGCTGCCAGAGAAGGCGTCTAACCAATGGGCCGCCGAGGAGCTTCCGCGGTGGGTCAGCAGGCCGAAACCACCGAGCACCCGGTCCGAGGGAACGGAGAAATTCACCGTGCCGATCGGCGTGTCGGAGGCATTGAAGGCGGTGAGCGTGAGCGTGTAGGTGCCGGGGCCGACGTTGTAGGTGGCGGCGAGATCGAGGCGGGTATTTAGGGCGAAGCCGCCGCTGGCCGGGGAGGTGGCGCGTGCAGTCACCGCGCCGGTCGAATAATCCTCGATGACGAGGTTGCCACCGCCGGTGATGCCGAGGAATAGCCCGAAGTCACGCCCCAGTCCATCGTGCACGAGCAGTGCACCACGCCAATCGAGATTCGGCCCCGCACCCAACAGGAAACCGGACCGCGATCCGGCGCTGTGGCTGCCGGTGTTCAGTCCAGTGCGAACGCTCAACGAAAAATTTTCCCCGTTGCCGCGGATCGAGGTGCCGGGGCGGTGAAGCGTGAGTTGGTCGCGGGTGCCGTTGGTGCATTGCACGCGGCCCGCGCTGACCTCCCAATCCTGCAGGCGGTTCGCCCAATAGCCGGGACCGGCCCAGCGCTGGTCGGGCAGGTTGTTCCAGTTGTCCGAAAACGATCCGCCCGGCGACCCGGCAGGCCACACGTCGAGCCGCACGTTGTCGAAGCTTTGAAAGTTTGCCGGCGCCTCGTTGTTCGAGCGGAATCTCACGCCCACGGTTTTACCGGCATGAGCATCGAGCGCACCCACAGGCACCGCGAGGTGGTAATGGTCCCAGCTGCCGATCACGGGTGTCTTGAAGTCGTAGGTCCGGGACGCCACTGGCAACCGCGAGCCACCGTCATCGACATACAATTCCGCAATGATCTGCCGTTGCGGCACCGTCGATTGATAAGTCCCGCGCTCCAACACGAAGTTGTCGAGGCGGGCGAAACCGGTAGTGATGCCGTCACCGTCAATCCCTTCGAAGAAGGCAAACAGCCGCTTGCCCACAGCTCCCACACCCACGGCGTTGAAGGTCAGTTGTGCCTGCTCGTAGGTGTCATTCGTGGTGGAAACGGGTGCCTGCAGGGTCTGCAGCACGGTTCTTGATCCGCTGACCGTATCGTCGGCCGTGGTATAGAGGCTCACCGCCACCGTATCACTGGCGTCGTTCCAATTGCCCGCATCCCGCCAGACAAAGGACACCCGGAACCCCTCGCCAGCGGCGAGGGTGTGCCCGCTATCGACCGCGAATTTGCGGAGCCCGTTTTCCGCCAGCACGGCGTTGCGGGTGCCGTCGAAGGCGAGATCCGAGTTCGTCGCTTGGGCCGCTTGGCTACCGCCGAGATTGTACCATCCCGGAGTGTCTGTGAAACTGCGCGAGCCAGTGACCCCGGCAGGATCGTTGAAATCCCCGTTTCGTATGGCCCCGCCCACCAAGGTCCCACCCGGCACAAAAACACTGCCGCCGCCAGGCAGGTTCCCCGCAAACATCGCCGCATCAAAGCGCAACGAGAAGGAGTCTCCTGCTGAAATCCCATGAGAAGTCATCTGCCAGGCCTCCGCGCTGTCCTCGATGCTCAGTCGCCACCTGCCGTTGCCATAGTCAGTTCCTCTGTCAATCACCTGCGCAGGCCCTCCAGCCGCGTCCCAGCCGATTACCGATGAGTCCGAAATCGAGGTGCCATCCACACCCGGGTTAACCTCGCCTGAGAAGTTCAAGATCGGAACGGGCGCGGCGGTGGCGATGCACGAAACAATGCCGCCCGACAGCAGGATATGGTTTAACCTCATACGAATCCTCACGAATAGAGAGACGAATCGTGCTGGCAACCACAAACCCTTGAGTGACGGAAAAGTGCAGAAGATATCCGCAAATGTTCAATGATTTTTCCCGGGCGACATGACAGCTTGGCCAGCGTTGTTATCAAAGAACCCCGCTGACAGGCTGCGAAAGACCGAACCATCCCCAACCATTATGAAATCCAGAAAACTCAATTTCCTCCTCGCCACCTCATCCGCACTCCTGCTTGCTCCCACCGCGTTCGCCCAGAACCAAAACGGCACGTGGAATGTCACGACGACCCCGGGCTCGTGGGCTACCCCTGGAAACTGGGTTGGCAGTGCAATCGCCAACGGCAGCGGGTTCACAGCCAATTTCAATTCGGTAGACATTCCCGGGGATACCACCGTCAACTTGGACGGTGCCCGCACGATCGGGAATCTTGTCTTTGGCGACACAACCATAGGCACTGCTGGATCGTGGATCCTCGCCAATGGCACAGGAGGACCGTTGACCCTCGCCGGAACCACTCCCACGATCACCGTGAATGCGCTGGGAACCGATAAAAACGCGCAAATCACCGCCACCCTTGGCGGAATCAGTGGTTTCACCAAAGCTGGGGCTGGGGTTCTGATCCTGAACAACGCCGGAAACACCATCAGCGGAGCCATTGTGCTTTCCGCAGGCGTTCTGCAGCTAAATAGCGCATCACTTTCCAACGCGACGACTGTGGCGATCAATGCGGGAACCTTGGTGGTCGCTGCTCCGGGCGCAAATGCCATCGGCGGCACGATTTCTTTCGGCGGCGGCACTCTCCAGTATAACATCAACCCCGTCACGGACTATTCCGGCCAGTTCAGCACCACCGCCAATCAGCAATACAAGATCAATGTCATCAGCGTCTCCGGCACGCCAAGGGTTGTGACTTACGCTTCCGACCTCGCGAGCCCGGGTGGGACGCTGGCAAAACTCAGCACCGGCACCCTGATCCTCGCCGCCGCCAACACCTTTACCGGTGCCACAACGGTCGCTTCTGGCGGCACACTTCAGCTCAACAACGCGCGAGCCCTTCAAAACAGTGCGCTTGACACGGCGAACATTGGGGGGGGGACCCTCGTTCTCAACACCGGAATCATCACCCCCACCTTCGGGGGTCTCACCGGCAGCACGGCGCTCGCATCCTTGTTCAACTCCACCACCGGAAACTACGGCTTCGTCACCAATCTGACGCTCAATCCCGGCACGGGTGCCAGCCCCAGCTATGCCGCCGCGATTGCCAACGGTGCCCCGGGAGGCATGACCCTCACCAAGACGGGCGCAGGGACCCAAATTCTGACGGTTGCTAGTTCATACACAGGGGGAACCGCCATCAACGGCGGAATATTGTCCATCGGAAATGCTGCGGCATTGGGCACCACGGGCACGATTAGTTTCGGCGGAGGGACCCTGCAATACAATGGGATCACAACCGATTTGTCCTCCCGCTTCAGCACGGCGGCAAGCCAGGCCTACAGTGTCGATACGAACAGCCAGACCGTCACATGGGCGGGTGCCCTTTCCAGCAGCGGCGGCAGTCTAACGAAGACCGGTGCGGGCACGCTGACACTGGCCGGTGGCGAGGCCAACGCATTCGCCGGATCAGTTGCAGTCAATGGCGGAACTCTTGCCGGAACCGCCGGCACCTCCCTGAAGAACGTCACCGGTGCAATCACGGTGGCCTCGGGAGCGACATTAAACTTCGACCAAAACTTTACCGCCAACAACTTGACGAATGCTCTCACCCTGAGCGGCACGGGCGACGGTTCCTTTGGGGCTCTGAACTTGACAAGAAATGCCGTGGTCACCGGTGGCATCACCTTGGCGGCGGACACGAGGATCACAAAAGGCTTTAACAATGCCACCATCCAAACCGGAGCCATCACCGGCTCGGGGAGAAATTTGCAACTCACGACCACCAGTGCTGGCCAACCAGGCTTGGTGATTACCTCAGCGATCCAGACGGGTGCTGGCGGCGTCTCCGTGACCGGTGCCGCCAACAGCGGAAACTACAGCGTGCAATTGGGAGGCAACAACACCTTCACCGGAGGCCTCACGATCAACAACGGCGTCGTGCAACTCAACAGTGCTGGTGCGCTCAACAGCACGGCTGGATCTGAAAACGCCGTGACCTTCGGCGCGTCCACCACCACCGGCAAGTTGGCACTCAACGGGCGCTCTTACACGATCTCCAACCTGACCAGCAACGCAACCTCCGGAAGCCCGGTCGTGGAAAATGGCAATGCAGCGGCAGTGACACTCACCGTAGGGAACTCGCAGAACCTCAGCGGAACCTATGCCGGCGTGCTTCAAGACGGATCCGGTGGCGGTGCCCTTTCGGTGACAAAAGCCGGCACCGGGGCGCTCACCCTTTCCGGACTCAACACCTACACGGGTGCGACTCAAGTGAACGCAGGCAAACTATTGATCGGAACCTCTGGGAGCCTGGGAGCTTCCGCTGTAACCATCGGCGGGGCGACGGCAACCGGCACGCCAACATTGGGCGGCGGCGGCACCATCACCGGCGCAACTGTGATTGCTGCGGCGAGTGGAGGGGCAGCCGGAACTCACGCGCCGGGAGTTGCTGGTGTCGCTAACGGAGTTGGGACACAGACTTTCTCCAACAGCTTGACCTACGCCAACGGCTCCATCTTCGAGTGGGACATCAATGCGAATGACACGGCGAGCGGATTTGATACTGCGGTGGTCTCAGGCGATCTCACCGGTGGTGCAAGTTCGATCTTCCGAGTGGTATTCGGGACCACTGCCAAGGCAGGTGTCCTTGATACCGGAAATGCTTTCTGGAACACCGCAAACGCATCACAAGTCTGGAACATGACCACGCTTTTCGGCAAGAACTTCAAGAGCGGCGCCTTCGGCTCGGTGCAAACCTATGATAGCGTTGGCTTCTTCGATGTGAGTTCCAAGGGTTCATTTGGGATCACGGGTAGCACCCTCACCTGGACCGCCGTGCCCGAGCCGACCAGCGCGCTTGCCGGCGTGCTGCTCACCGCCGGGCTGCTGCGTCGCCGCAGGCGTTGATTTCCAAACCAACATGGACATGCCATCCGCTATCGCGGAGTCTTGGGTGCGTTGTGAGCGCTCGCAACCGAAACTCAGGGTGGCCAGTACCTTGCTGACGTGCCAGGGTTAGAATCCTTACCCCCTCTTCACTCACTCCCATCTCATGATCTCAAAATCCAGAATCTTCCTGCTGCTCTCGCTCGCCACGTCCATCGCTGCCGCCGAAACTGCCGATCCCGGTGAACCGCCGGTCAAGTCACCGTTTCTCAAGGGCGAGGATTCGCTTTGCGTCAACGATTGGTGGGAACGCCCCACCGGTGACATTATCGATCTCAAGGTGCCGCGCGACCAGGTCGTTTGCTTCGGAATTTACACCGTGCACGACCGCATCCTCAAACTCACCGCGCAGCTCTATCCGCTCTTTCCCAAGGAAACCCGCGAAGTCCGGCTTGAAATTCAAAAAGACGGCGTCTGGACCGAATTCGCGCGCCAAAAGGTCAACGACCTGGGTTGGTCCACCACCTTCCGAATGGCGGATTGGGATGACTCCCAAGATGTCAAATACCGACTTCGCCACGGTGAAAACGCCTCCTTCGAGGGACTCATCCGCAAAAACCCGGTGGATAAGAAAGAGATCGTCGTCGCCGCGCTTTCCTGCAACTCGAACAAAGATCGCGGTCTGCGGCCGGAATACGTCCGCAATATCAACCACCAGGATCCGGACCTCGTTTTCTTCGCCGGCGACCAGTCCTACGACCACAAACAACACACTGCCGCCTGGCTCAAGTTCGGACTCGCCTTCCGCGACCTCTTCCGCGAGCGCCCCTGCGTCACCATCCCCGACGATCACGACATCGGCCAGGGCAACCTCTGGGGTGAGGGTGGCAAGATCGCAAAAATCGAGTCCGGCGTGGATGGTGGTTATTTCTTCCATCACGAATACGTCAAAATGGTCGAGCGCCAGCAGTGCGGCCACCTGCCGGATCCCTACGACGCGACATCCGTCGAGCAAGGCATCGGCGTCTACTACACGCGCCTCCTGCTAGGCGGGATCGATTTTGCCATCATCGAGGACCGCAAGTTCAAGACCGGCCCGCTTGGCCGCCACCCGATGAAAGGCCCGCGCCCGGATCACATTCTTGATCCGAACTACGACCCGAAGGTGATCGATACCCCGGGACTGCAACTGCTTGGTGCCCGCCAGGAAAAGTTCCTCGCCGATTGGGCGAAGATGCGCGACGGCGTGGCCATCAAGGCCGTCCTCTCCCAGACCGGCTTCTGCGGCGGCGCGCATCTCCACGGATCGCGCGACAACCGGCTCCACGCCGATCTCGACTCCAACGGCTGGCCCCAGACCGGACGCAACAAGGCGCTCGAACTCATTCAACAGGCTCGCGCCGTCCACATCGCCGGCGACCAGCACATCGCGACCCTGGTCAAGCACGGCATCCGCGATTTCCGCGACGGACCCTGGGCCTTCGTCGTCCCAGCCATCGTCAACAACTACTACGGCCGCTGGTGGTGGCCCGAGGATGAAAAACCCGGCGCGAATCCCGTCGCCGGATCTCCGCTGCCTTGGACCGGCGACTATCTCGACGGCTTCCACAACAAAATTACCATGCTCGCCTACGCCAATCCCGACAACCGCCTTCAGAGCATCATGAGCAGGAAAACAGGCGATACGACCGATGCCGATGCCAACTGGGCCGACGGTTGGGGGCTGATCCGCTTTCAGAAAAACTCCGGTGAAGTCACCTTCGAATGCTGGCCACGCTTCTCCGATGTCACCCGCCCCGACGCCCTCCAATTCCCCGGCTGGCCCCAAACGGTCAAACCCTGAGAGCCTGTGCGACTTGAAATCCCTCTTGCCTATAGGAGTCGCTACGGCCCGCGCAATTCCTTGCCATGGAGTATGACGTGAAAGTTCATAGTGCAGGCCGCTACTGGGGATTTTGGTTCAATTCCACGGCAAACCGAGACTGACGTGAAAGTTCAAGAGATATCCGCAAAAGTTCAATGATTTTTCCCTCGCGGCATGACAGATTGCTGATGTCGTCTAAGAAACCAACCTTGATAGCAAGTCGCCAAAAATCCAACTATCCCTAACCACCATGAAATTCAGAAAAAACCACTTCATACTCACCGCTACATCAGCACTACTGCTCGCACCTGCCGCTTTTGCCTTGGACGGCACATGGACCAATCTCGCCGGCGGCTCGTGGAGTGCCGATACGAACTGGGTTGGAGGACCGCCGGGTGTCATTGCTGACGGCACCGGATTCACCGCCAATTTCAATTCGGCGGACATTCCCGGAGATACCACCGTCAATTTGGACGGTGCCCGCACGATCGGGAATCTGGTTTTTGGCGACACGGCCACAGGCACTGCTGGCTCTTGGATCCTCGCCAATGGCACAGGAGGACCGTTGACCCTGGACGGAGCCACTCCCACCGTCACCGTAAATGCGCTGGGAACGAATAAAAACGCGCAAATCACCGCCACCCTTGGCGGAACCAGTGGTTTCACCAAAGCTGGGGCTGGGGTTCTGATCCTGAACAACAGCGGAAACACCATCAGCGGAGCCATTGTGCTTTCCGCAGGCACTATGCAGCTAAACAGCGCATCACTTTCCAGCGCAACGACTGTGGCGATCAATGCGGGCACCTTGGTATCCGCTGCTCCGGGCGCAAATGCCATCGGCGGCACGATTTCTTTCGGCGGCGGCGTCCTCCAGTATAACACCAACCCCGGCACGGACTATTCCGGCCAGTTCAGCACGACTGCCAACCAGCAGTACCGTATCAATGTCATCAGCGCCGGCACGCCAAGTGTGGCTCGGGTTGTGACCTACGCCTCCAACCTCGCGAGCCCGGGTGGCACGCTTACAAAACTCAGCACCGGCACCTTGATCCTCGCCGCAGCCAACACCTTTACCGGCAGCACCACGGTGTCTGCCGGCACCCTCGAGTTGAGCAACGCGCAAGCTCTTCAAAACAGCGCGATCAACACGACCGCGAGTGCCGCTGGAACCACCACGGCGGGACTCGTTCTCACCGGAGTCACCAGCCCCACCTTCGGTGGCCTCACCGGCAACAAGGCGCTGTCAGCCTTGTTTGACACCGACTCAGGAAACTACAACTTAGTCACCAATGTGACGCTCAATCCCGGCACGGGTGCCAGCTACAGCTATGCCGCTGCGATCGCCGACGGCGCCTCAGGCATGACCCTCACCAAATCGGGCGATGGCACGCAAACCCTGACCGTCGCCAACACCTACGCCGGAGGCACCATCCTTGCCGGCGGCATCTTGAACTACAGCAACGCATCGGCTCTAAGCAGCGGACCCATTTCCTTCGCAGGAAATTCCACCCTCCAAGCGGGTGTCGCAACCACCCTGGTCAATGCGATCAGCGTGACTACCGGCGTCACCGGAACGGTGGATACCATCGGCAATGCCACGACACTCAGTGGACCGATCACCGGTGCCGGCGGCCTGACCAAGAGCGGCACCGGCACGCTGACGCTGGCCGGTGGTGCCGCCAATACGTTGGCGGGCGCTATTAATATCAATGGGGGCACGCTCGCCATCACAAAGGGCGCAGACGACGTCTCATCGGTCAAAAACTTGCCCGGCATCATCACAGTTGCCTCCGGAGCAACTTTGAATTTCGACCAAGCCTTTACGACAGCGCCCGCCAATAACCTGACAAACGCTCTTAACCTAAGCGGCGCTGGCACAGGCGGCAAAGGTGCCTTGAATCTGTGGCGCAACGCGACAGCGAGCGGTGCCATCACTCTCGCGACCGACACGACCATCTCACATGACTTCAACAGCGCTACCATAAGTGGCTCGATCACAGGGACCAACCGCAACCTCTCGCTGACCACCATCCAAGCCGCTCAACCCGGCATGGTGATCAGTGGGCCGATCCAGTTGGGCACCGGTGGCATCACCGTGTCCGGCGCGGCCAACAGCGGAGGCTTCAGCATCAAATTGAGTGGCTCTAACACTTACAGCGGAGACACCCGTGTGACGTCCGGAACCCTGATGCTCAGTGGAGTCACACGGGTCCCTGATGCCTCGACGGTCCGCATCGACACCAGCGCGATTCTCCACTTGGACTTTGCAGCCACCGACACAGTGGCGGCCTTGTTTCTTCCGGGCGACCCGAATCCAAAGCCTAACGGAACCTACGGTTCGCTGACTTCGACGGCAACCAACAAGAGCGCCGATTTCCTCGGTGATGGAATCCTGCAGGTGGGCGGCGGTGGTAACAACTTCCAGTCCTGGGCCGACAGCCAAGTGCCCCCCGTGACCGGCGGCGCGAACGGCGACGATAACAATAATGGTGTCTCGAACCTTGTCGAGTACGCCCTCACTAACGGCGGCGAGCGCGGCGTGTTCAGCGGCAACACCATCACCTTCACCAAGCGAGGGCTGCCGTATGGCAACGATCTCACCTACCTCATTGAAACCTCCGAGACCCTTGTCGGTTCCTGGTCGCCCGAGGTGACGCACGGCCCCGCTGAACTGGGCTCGCCGATCAGTTACAACCTCAATCCCGTCCCCGGTACTCCGAAGAAGTTCGCCCGCCTCAAGGTGGTGAAAGTGCCCTGACACACAACCGCATCCCATTATCCCACGGCGGCCACCCATCCAGGAGGCCGCCGATTCATTCCACCAATGACGCCTCCCGTTGGATCCGCAATCAGCCTGAAGATAAAGGCTGCCGTGTCGGATGCCCGTCTGGAAGTGGCAGTCGCAGCGTGATCTCCACTTCAATTCGCTCTACATCTTGCAGACAATCAGGAAATCCCACTTCATCGCCACTGCCGCATCCGTGCTCGCGCTCGCGCCCGCCGCATTCGGTGCCAACAGCACTTGGGATACGACGGCGACCGTGTCCTCGTGGAATATCAACGGGAACTGGGCTTCAAACGTCATCGCCGATGGGTCCGGAAATACGGCCGATTTCAACACCGTGAACATCACGGCGGATACCACGGTCAACCTAGCCGTAGATCGAACGATCGGGAACCTCGTGTTTGGTGACACGACCCCAAGCACTGCTGGATCTTGGAGTCTTGCCACCGGTAATCCGGGAGGAAGACTGACTCTGGCCGGAACCACGCCCACCATTACGGTGAATACTCTGGGATCCGGCAAATCTGCGAGCGTGCGTGCCCGTATCGACGGGACCAGCGGTTTCACCAAAGCCGGAACCGGGATGCTTATTCTGCACAACGCCGCAAACGGCATCAGCGGGACGGTGACGCTTTCCGCCGGCACCCTTCAACTCAACGCTGCGGCACTCGGCAGCGCGACGACCATAGCGATCAATTCGGGCAACTTGGTGGTCGCTACCACGAGTGCGAATGCCTTTGGCGGTATGCTCGTTTTTGGCGGTGGCCTTCTCCAATTCAACCAGGTCCCGCTCACGGACTACTCCAGCCAGTTTAGTACAGCACCCAATCAAAATTACCGATTCAACATCATCACCGGCATCTCGGCGACATTCGGATCAAATCTCTCCAGCTCCAGTGGCAGCCTAACCAAACTAGGCAGCGGAACACTCACACTGAATGCGACAAACAGCTACACCGGGGGAACCGCGATAAACGACGGCAACTTATCTATCGGCAACGCGGGGGCGCTCGGCACAACCGGCACCATCAGCTTCGGTGGTGGTACCCTGCAATACAAGGGGATCAACTCAGATTTCTCTTCCCGCTTCAGCAAGGCAGCTAACCAAGCTTACAAAATCGATACCAATGGGCAAAATGTGACCTCGGCGGGTGCGCTGGCTAGTTCTGGCGGAACATTAACCAAATCCGGCATCGGGTCACTTACCCTCAGAGGCGGGCTTGCCAACACTTTCAGCGGGCCGATCGCAATCAATCATGGAGAGCTCTCCGTCACAGATGGTGTCTCGTTGAAGAACGCCACCGGAACTATCACCGTGGCCACCGGGGCTTCCTTCAATTTCAGTCAGAACTACATCGCCGGAAATAACCTCACCAACGCGCTCACTCTCAGCGGTACAGGCGATGGCACCTACGGGGTGCTCAATTTGTTCGGCAATGCCGTGGCGACTGGAGTCATCACTTTGGCAGCGGATGCCACGATCTCCCACGATTTTAATAATGCGACTATCCAGAGTTCGATCACGGGGACCAATCGAAACCTCACTCTAGCCAGCACAGTTGCGGGACAGCCTGCATTCGTGGTAAACGGTAACATAAGCCTGGGGGCCGGCGTCCTAACCAAAACCGGAGTCAACTCGCTCTCACTGGGCGGCACCAATACTTGGGGAGCCTTGGTGGTCGAAACAGGTTCCGTCTATTTCAGCCAAGCCGCCGCCATGGGCAGCACCAACATCACCATCAAATCCGACGGCGTGGCTGCACTTAATGGAACCACACTCGCCGACTTGCTTACCCGCGTGACCACAAACTCCTCCGGGGCCATTGCTTTCGGCGGTAGTTTCTCGTCCTCTTCTGCCAACCTCGATCTGACCGCACATCCATCCTTGAGCGTCGGAACCTTGGTCAATACCTCGCTCGGCGGCATCATCACTCCCGGTGGCGGCTTTTACCGGCTCGGCGGCGGCGGCGGCACATTGAACGTTACTTCGGCTCTCACCGGCACCCATGGTCTGGTGGTCAATGATACCGATGGCGGCACTGTGATTTTGACCGGTAACCAAACTTACACGGGCACCACTGCAGTCTTCGCCGGCACCTTGCGCCTCAGTGGTACGCACAGCAGCCCAATCACCGTGTCCTCAGATGGCACGCTCGCACCCGGTCCATCCAGCGGCATCGGCAGCCTCACCCTGACTTCTCTGCTAAGCGCGGCTGGCAGACTCAGCTTCCGCATTGATCGGTCAAATTCTCAAAATGCCGACCTCATCACCGCTCCATCCCTCACCCTTTCAGGCAGCCTTTCCGTAACCCATAGTGGTGCCGCTCTACAAGATGGGGATAGCTTTAAGCTCTTCGACATCAGCGGCAGTTTCACCCTTGGCCAAGTCGCCTTTAGTCTACCCACACTTTCTCCCGGTCTAATCTGGGATTGCGACAGCCTGCTTTCCTCAGGCGTGATAAAGGTTGCCGCAGTGACATCAAACGTGGTCGGCGATCCTGCTCGGCCCGGCTTGCTCCCCCACCAGATCGAGGCAGTCAAACTCGCAGGCTTCTCCGGCGCCACCATCAACCCAGGCATCTACCAGTTGCCCGATAAGGAATTCCGCCAGGCCTCGTTCGATCTCTCGGGTTGGTCCAATTTCACCGTCAACGCCAGTAGCGTAACCTTCATCGTCGGCAAACAGCGGACCTTTCTCCTCTCCGGTTGTAACAATGTAACCGTCACAGGCTGCACCATCCGCGCGCGTTACCAGTCATTCACCCAGGGTCGAGTGCTTAGCAAAGGCGTCAACCCGGACGGCAGGGTTTACGCCTTCTGGAAAATCTCCGACGGCTATCCGACCACCTTCTCACCCCGCAACTGGTTCAACGCCGTCAACCAGAACACCCGTACTATCGACCTCGTATCCGGTGATTACTACAACTCCACCGTCGCCGACCAAGGCTCCAACATCTGGAAAATCAGCTTTGCCAGCAGCACGACTTCGCTTGCTTTCTCAGAAGGTGACTGGCTGGTTTCCCGCCTGCCAGATGATGCTCAACAAGATCATGCGGTTTATCTCCTAAATTCCTCCAACTGCACCCTCCAGTCCATCACCAGCCAAGGCGGCGGATTCGCCTCCATTTTTGAAATCGGCGGCGGCGGTAATCACGTAATAGACTACCGTGTCGAGTGCTCCCCCGACGCGCCCGTCGGTGGCGGCGAAACACCGGTCGTCAGTTGTGCCGCAGACGGGTTGCATTCCAAGGAAAGTTTCCCCGGCATCGACATCCGAAATTGCTCATTCACCGGCGTCCTCCTCGACGACTGCATCGCCATCCACGGCACATTCTCAGACGTCATCAGCGTCTCTGGCAACATCGTGGTCTGCGACGAATTGCGGAAAATCACGGTCGGCGACCCGGTGCGTTTTTCCTCGTCCTCCGGGTTCTTTGGCCAAGCGACCTGCACCGCCGTAACCAAGCAAACAGACGGGACTTATATGATCACCCTCGACCAAGCGCTCACCGGCCTCACTGCGGGTGCTTATGCGAGCAACCCCAAATACAACGGTGCAGGATTCCAGATCCTAGACTGTGCGCTCGGCAACACCCGCTCCCGCGCCGTTATCACCAAGGCCGACAACGGCCTCATCTCCGGCAATACCATCACCCAAGCCGGTATCGCCATCAATATCGGCCCCGAATACTACTGGAACGAATCCGACTACTGCTGGAATGTAACCATTACCGGAAATAATATTACCTCCTGCCGGACAGGTATCAATATCGTCGGCGACGGCGCCATCGGTAACCAGAATCTCGTCATTACCAAGAACGTCATCGGGACGATGGCGGACGGCCACGCTGTCGCAATTGATGACACGAATGGGGCTACCCTGAGTGATAACTCCTTCGCTGCCCCGCTGGTCAAGGAAGCGATTTCCCTCAAAAATACTCAAAACGTCACCTTCGCCAACAACCTCGTCGACACCGCAGTCGGCGCCAAGGCCACGCTCGGAACGACTGCCACCGTCAGCGGAGTCACCGGCACCAACAATGGCCTGCTCTTCTCCGGTCGCCCCTACGCATTCACCAACTCACTCAGCGGATTGTTGCTAGCAAGTCCCTTCAACAACACAGTCGGAGCTTCCGCCCAACAATTCCCCCCCTGCAATGCCTCAGGTCGCTGGATCCTACAGCCGGATGGGAACGGATATGCCAAGATCATCTCTGCAGCAAACAATCTCGTTCTCGGCGTGAATAGTTCTTCGATGGGGGGCGCTCCTTTAGTTCTGGAAACCGACGGGACCGGTGACGGACAGCGCTGGACTCTCAGTCCGATTGGCACTTCGTCCATCGCGATCGTCAACAAGCTGAACGGTCTGTCAGCCACCGTGCAAACCACCAGTCCCACGGAGTCCGTCAAACAGAACACAGCCGCTCCCGGTTCAGGCCAAGTCTGGACTCCCGCCTTTCAAGACTATACTTATGAAAATTGGAGAATCACTAGCGGAGCCAGTCAGGACCCCATTGCCGACGATGATCGCGACGGTCTGAGAAACCTCCTGGAGTATGCATTAGTATCCGAGGCCAGCACGACCGGGAGCGGGACTTCTGTGAATTTCCTTCCTCTTAATGTGGAAGGTCATACCAAAGACTACCTCACCTTGACTTGCCGACGCCGCGTGGCAGCCACAGATATGGTTTTCAACGTAGAGTTCTCCGCCGACCTAGTAGCATGGCAACCGAGTGCCGTGCTTGTCAACTCGATCACGAACCCGGACGGCTCCACCACCGAGTCGTGGCGCTCTCCTGGTCCCGCCGACAATTCATCCGGATTCCTTCGCGTTCGCGTCTTCAAGACTAATTAATTGCCATGTTCCGCATCACTCACTCTCAACCTTTCACGAACAAGCAGCCACTATCAAGATTATGAAAACCAACAAACAGACCCCTCACCGCATGACTGCCACGATTTTCATGGTGTCGATTGTTTCAGGCGGTATGAGTGTCGCGCGTGACGTGGCCGCGCTCGACATGGCGGCCTTCGGCGCGAAAGCTGACGGCAGCGATACGACTCCCAGCGTGCGGGCGGCACTGGAAAAGGTCCGCAGCGGCAAGGCAACGAAGCTGATGTTCCCACCCGGGCGTTATGATTTCCATCCCGAGCGCGCTTCCGAGGAATACCTGTTTGTCAGCAATAATGACGAGGGACTCAAGCGCATCGCGTTTCCCCTAACGGGCCTGGAGGGAGTGGAAATCGATGGCGGCGGTTCGACGTTTGTCTTCCACGGCTACACCGTGCCTTTTCTAATCGATAAGTCGAACAGCATCACTCTGAGGAATTTTTCGGTGGATTTCAGCCGTCCGTTTCACTCGGAGGGAAAAGTTCTGGCCATCACGCCCGACCACGTCGATTTGGAGTTTTCGGATGAATTTCCCCACGAAATCCGCAATGGCGTGCTCGTTTTCACCAACGGCCAGAAGGTAAGCGGCCCCGCAACGACGGTGAGCAGTGGAGAGATTCTCTACCCCTACGGTAGCCTGCTTGCATTCGACCCTGTCAAACGCGAAACCGCGTTCATGGCCAAGGACCGCTACAAAGTGGGCGAAGGAATCGCCGCCGATAAACTCGGCCCCAACCGCGTGCGGATCAAGATTCCCGACATCTCCGCGAAGGTAGGCGATGTGCTGGTTTTCAGCCCCAAAGGCCGCGAGGTTCCTGGCATTGTCATCTCTGATAGCTCAGACATCCATGTCACGGACATCACCCTTCACCATTGCGGTGGCATGGGAGTGATTGCCCAGAGGAGCGAGGATTTGTTTGTGAAAAAACTTCAGGTGACTCCACCTCCCGGCGGGCAGCGGATTGTGAGTCTCACGGCAGACGCCACTCACTTTGTGAACTGCAAAGGCAAAATCGAACTGGTGGACTGCCTGTTCGAGCAGCAGAAGGACGACGCCACGAACATCCATGGCCTTTATGCGAAAATCACAAACATTCTCTCCCCTAACCGCTTCGAAGTTACCCTGATCCACCCGCAGCAAGCCGGGGTGGATTTCATCAAAGCCGGCACCCGCTTGGAGCTGAACGACGGCCCCAGCCTGAAGGAGGAGGGTTTCGCAACGGTCAAATCCGTGGAGCGCATCAACAAGCACCGCACCATCGTCGAAATCGAGGGCAACTTGCCGGAGAGCGTCACCCTCGGCGATTCCGTGGCCGATGCCGATGCCAATACCGCAGAAGTCCTGATGCGTGGCTGCGTGCTGCGCGGCAACCGCGCCCGTGGCATTCTGCTCGGCTCACGCGGCCCCATGGTCATCGAAGGCAACACCTTCAGCATCCCCGGCGCGGCGATCCTGTTTGAAGGCGATTCCCGCTTCTGGTTCGAGCAAGCCGGTGTGCGGGATGTCGTCATCCGCGGCAACACCTTTGACAACTGCAACTACGGCATCTGGGGCACCGGCACCATCCAGGTCGGCTCCGGCATCACGGATGAATTCAAAAGCACCTCCCGCTATAACAGGAACATCCGCATCGAAAACAACCTCTTCCGCGCCTTCAGCAAACTGCCCCTGCTGTCGCTCTACTCGGTGGATGGCCTGACTTTTGTCGGCAATCGGCTGGAGAGAACCAAGGCCTATCCGGCACCCGAAGGAGGTGAGTGGAAAATGTTCCAGATCACCGATTCCGACAACATCAAGTTGGAGGATCCGGCGACCCTTTCCGCCACGCAGCCCGCCGCGACTTCCGCAAATTGAATGGCCGGACTGCTGTAGCCAGTTGTTCCGCATCATCATGAGAAAACCCTTCGCCGTCCTTGCCTTCACATGGGCTTCCTGCTCTGCGTTGTTTGCCTCACCGGTCAAGGCTGCGCCTGAGGCGGCACGGTCTAACATCCTCGTCATCCTGGCCGACGACCTCGGTTATGCCGATCTGGGTGTGCAAGGTTCGAAGGACATCCCCACGCCACACATCGACAGCCTCGCCCACCATGGCGTGCGCTGCACCGAAGGCTATGTTTCCTCCCCGATGTGCTCGCCGAGCCGCGCCGGCCTGCTCACCGGCCGCTCGCAGTCGCGCTTCGGCCATGAGATCAACTGGGAGCCTGACTGGCCTGCGGATCCCAATGATCCGCGCGGGCTACCGCCGACGGAAAAACCCCTAGCTGATCATCTCAAGGCCGCAGGCTACCACACCGGCGTCGTCGGCAAATGGCACCTTGGCGAAGCTCCTCCCTATCACCCGAACCGCCGCGGCTTCGATGAATTCTTCGGCTTCATCGGCGGCGGGCATAACTATTTCTGCGAGGCATATCGAAATACGCCACCGCAGAATTATTATAACTTCCCACTCGAACGCAATGGCGTGTCGAAGCCCATCACTCCAGGTTACCTCACTGCTGTGCTGGGCGACGAGGCCGCTTCGTTCATCCACCGCAACAAGGAAAATCCATGGTTGCTCTACACCGCTTTCAACGCGCCACACACCCCTAACCAAGCCACTCAGGAATTGCTCGAGCGCGTGAAGCATATCGCAGATGAATCCCGCCGCACGTATGCCGCCATGGTCGTCGGCCTGGACGACGCCGTGGGCACGATCCTCAAGCAACTCCGCGAGGACGGCCTCGAGGAGCGCACCTTCATCTTCTTTCTCAGCGACAACGGCGGAACGACGGAAGACAACACGAGTTCCAATACCCCATTGCGCGGACGCAAGGGACAGATGTGGGAAGGTGGAATTCGGGTTCCCTTTATCGCCCAGTGGAAAGGGGTGCTACCCGCAGGGAAAACCTACGATCGCGCCGTCAGCAGCCTCGACATCCTGCCTACCGCCCTCTCCGCTGCCGGTAGCCCCGGCCTCGGTGGACTCCCACTCGGTGGACTCCCACTCGATGGTGTGGATCTGGTGCCCTATCTCACCGGCAAAAAAAGCGGCGACCCCCACGAGATGCTCTTCTGGCGGATGACCAAGCGCGATATCTGGGCCGTGCGCCATGGCGACCAAAAACTTGTCGAACAATTCGGCAAGCTTGGTCTCTTCGACCTATCCTCAGACATCGGCGAATCCAAGAATCTTGGTGGCAAACTGCCCGAAGCGCAGGACCGCCTGCAAAAGGCCTATGATGAGTGGGCGGCCACCTTGCCGAAAGCTCTGTGGACTGTGTTCAAGGATCCCGAGGCCGAGGCCGAAGCAGCCAAGAAATGAAAAAACCGAATGAACGGCAAAAAGTGACCAATTTCATGAAATCCAATCGTATCATCCCAACGGCACTGGCTGCAGCCCTGGCGGCCTTGTCATCACTCGCCTCGTTGGCGGCGCGCCAGCCTAACATCGTCATCTTTTACCTGGATGACATGGGGTGGGCGCAGCCCGGCGTTTATGGCGGCAAGCTGGCACCCACTCCCCACATGGATTCGCTGGCCCAAAACGGGGTGCGTTTCAGCAATGGTTACTCCAGCGCCTGCGTCTGTTCACCGGCCCGGGTCGGACTGATGACGGGGCGCTATCAGGCCCGCACCGGACATGATGCGCAGCCGACCAAGCCCGGCAGGGAACTTCTGCTCAGCGAAACGACCATCGCGCAATACCTCAAACGCTCCGGCTACACCACTGGCATCGTCGGCAAATGGCACCTCGGCGACACCACTCCCGAATTCATGCCGGCGTCTCGCGGATTTGATTTCGCCATGGGTTCGCTTGGCAACACCAACGAAGGTGTTTTGAAATACTATCGCGGTGATGAGAAGTTGACTGACATTGAAGGAGGACCCATCACCTCGCCCATTTACGCCAAGGAAGCCTGCGGTTTTGTGGATGCGAACCAAGAAAAGCCCTTCTTCCTCTACCTGTCTTTCAACGCGGTTCATACGCCTCACGCCGCCTCTACGAAGTGGTTGGAAAAGTTCAAGGACCTAACGAAATTCAAACAAAACTATGCCGCGCTGATTGCCGAGGCGGATGAGGCCATCGGCACGGTGATGACCAAGCTGCGCGAGCTGGACTTGGAGACAAACACCTTGGTTTTTTGCATCAGCGACAATGGCGGTGACGCGTCATGTGCGGAACAACTCGGTCTTCGTGGTTCCAAGTGGTTCGTTTGGGAAGGCGGCATCCGCGTCTCTTGGATCGCGCAATGGAAAGGCGTGATTCCGCCCAACCGGGTTTCGCCCGAGCCCGTGATCCAGCTCGATGTGCTGCCCACCGCTCTCGCCGCCGCCGGCGCGCAAAAACCTGATGTCGAGATCGATGGCGTGAACCTCCTCCCGCTCCTCAAGGGCGAGGCCGACAAGGTGTCCCCACGCGAACTCTATTTCCGCTTCGGCGTCCAGCATGCCGTCCGCCAGGGCGATTGGAAGCTGGTCAAGGCGACGGAGAAAATGACCCCGATGCTGGTGAATCTCGCGACCGACCCAGGCGAGGAAATCGACTTGAGTGCCACTGAACCGGCCAAGAAGGCCGAACTAACGGCCCTCTTTGACAAATGGAACGCCACCATGCAGCCGCCGCGCTGGGAAGACATCCGGTGGAACGGCGAGCCACGAGGCCCGAAGAGCCCCCGCTCCAAAGACATCAAAAAAATGGATCAAGAATGACATCCAAGCGCTTGCTGAAATGGGAGGCGGAAATCTCCATCCTCTCAAAATGATAAGGCATCCACCCATTTTAAAAAAGCAACTCGCATCCATCCACCACCAAGCGCATCTTGTCGAAACTGCGTTTTAACTCCATGAAAACCCTCCTGCATTCCATCCTACCTTGAGGTGCCGGGCAATCCATGAAACTATCCTTCAAGCTATCATAACAGTGACAACGCGAATTCCATGCACGCTGGCAACCCAACTCATGGTGGGCGCCGGTTTCCTGTCTCTAACTGCTTTAGGCTTGGCCGAACCCGCCGACGAACCAAGGCAATACAGCGGCGAGGCCCTGTCGAAGATTGCCATGCCGGTCGGCGGGATCACCGCCGGCCAGCTCTACTTTCATGGCGATGGCGGCCTGGGCCTATGGGATGTCATGAATGTGCGCTCGTTCGGCGATTACCCGCTGCTGCGAAAGTTTCCGAACCCCGCCCGGATGCTCCAACAAGGCTTCGCGGTGAGGGTGCGTGACGAAGCGGGTGCAGCAAAAAGTTTTCCGCTAACCTTGAGGGACTTTTCGGAGACCACGTTCACGGCAGAGTACCCGGCAGGCATCGTGAGCTATCAGGCGGACGGAAAACTTCCGCTCGAGATCACGCTTGAGGGCATCGCCCCCTTCGTGCCGCTTGACGCGGCAGCATCCGGAATTCCAGCCGCCTTCCTGCGACTCACCCTCAAAAACAAAGGAACCGGGGAACTGAAGGGCGACCTCCTCGGCTGGCTCGAAAACGGGGTTGCCATCCACTCGGGTCGCTCTGATGACGGGGTTCGCACGGCCGCAGTGCGCCGTTTGCCCGGTGCGCTGGTGATCGACTTCGCTGCCATCCCAGCATCCAACGTGCAGGTTTCCCCGATCATGATCGAGCCGCCAGTTCTCTTGGCCGATTTTGAAACCACCGACTACATGGGCTGGAAATCGACGGGCACGGCTTTCGGATCCAGTCCGACGGCCTTTTCCGCGCTCAAGACTCCGCCCCGGGACGCGACCGGCAGCGCTTGTGCTAGTTCCTCGCAAAGAGGCCCGGAGGCCACCGGCGTGTTGGAGTCCCCCGAGTTTTCGATCAATCGCGACATCCTTCGTTTTAAGACCGCCTTGGGTCGTGATGGCGAGCAGATCAAAGTGGAGCTCATGGTTGATGGAAAGGCCGTCCGAAAGGCGACCGGCCACGGAGGGGAGAACTTCAAAAGCATCCAATGGAATGTGCGCGACCTAAAAGGGAAATCCGGACGCCTCGTGGTGACCGATCAAAGCGCCACGGCGGGAATCCTGCTAGATCAGGTCGAACTGAGCGATGGCAACCAGCTGGGACCACTGAAGGATCGGCCGGATTTTGGGACGATGGCATTTCTACTTCTCGACCCTGCGACAGATGCCGTGGCACAACCCTCGGTGAGCGGCAACCCGGCGGCTGGCGCACCACCAGCTCCAGCCGAGGTGCCACTTGGGGAGTCCCAAATCGGCATGATCACCTCGCCGTTCGCGCTGAAGCCCGGCGAATCGCGCACCTTTACCTTCGCCGTCGCCTGGCATTTTCCGAATCTCGAACTGGTCGATTGGGGGAAACTCCAGGGAAGCGGGCGTTGGTATGCGTCGCAGTTTCCCTCCGCTGCTGCGGTGGCGGACAAGCTTTCCGAGGACGGATTGGAGATAGTTAGACTCACTGATTTGTGGAGGAAGACATGGTATGACTCGACGCTGCCGCGCTGGGTGCTCGACCGCACGATCGCCAACCTCTCCACCTTGGCCACCAATACCTGCTACCGCTTCCAGGACGGGCGGTTTTACGGATTCGAAGGAGTGCATGCCTTCATCGGAACCTGCAATCATGTCTGGCACTACGATGAAGGAGCTGGGCGCCTTTTCCCGGAACTTGAAATGTCCCTACGCACTCAAGCTGACTTTCTTCCCGGCGTCGGCATCAAGTCGGATGGCAGCATTCCCATGCGCATCGATGGTCAATTGGGATCGCTGGATCCCCTGCCCAAGCAACCCATCCTTTTCGGCCCCGGCTATCAACATTGGGCATCCATCGACGGCCAGTGCGGCATCATCCTCCGCGCGTATCGAAACCACCTCACTTCTTCCAATTCAGACTTCGTCAAAAAATATTGGCCGCAGATCAAGCACGCCACCCAATGGCTTTTTGCGCAGGACAGTGATGGCGACAACCTCCCCGACCGTGTGACCCACCACACGCTCGATGAGGATATTGCCGGACCCAGCCCGTGGATCTCCAGCCTTTGGCTCGCAGCAGCGTCCGCTTCGGAGAAAATGGCAGTGATCGCCAGAGACGAGGACTTCGCTAGAGAATGCCACAAGCGCGCGGCGGAGGGACAAAAAAACTTTGTCGCCAAGCTTTGGAATGGTGATCGGTTCGTCCACCTCGCCCCCGCCTCCGAAAAATGGCGGCCCGGGTCCTACGATGGTAGCCACATCGACCAAGTGCTTGGCCAGCAGTGGGCGTGGCGCACCGGCCTTGGGCGGATCCTGCCCGAGAAGGAGACCAAGGCGGCGCTGGCCTCGGTTTTCCGAAACAATTACTTCGAGGATCTCGGCCCGTATTACTCCCGGCCCGAGAACAAACCAAGCCGACCCTTCTCCGTGGCCGGTAATGCTGGAACGCTGATGGCAACCTGGCCCGAGGGTTCTTATCGACCCGATGGGAAAATGCCGGGCCATGAATGGAACGCCGGCAACATTTTCCATCAAGGCTTCTACAACGAGACCATGAGCGGGTTTGAGCATGCTTTCGCCTCGCACCTCATATACGAGGGCATGATCGCCGAGGGCCTCACAGTCGAGCGTGCCATCCATGACCGGCATCAGCCCGACAGTCCGAAAATGGGAAACCCCTTCAACGAACCCGAGGCCGGCAACCACTACTCCCGCGCCATGGCCTCCTATGCCGTTTTCCTTGCCCTGGGCGGATTTGATCACGATGGCCCAGCGGGCCACATCGGCTTCGCGCCGAGAATCACGCCGGAAAACTTCAAGGCCGCCTTCACCGCTGCCGAGGGCTGGGGCAGCTTCAGCCAACGCATCCAAAACGGCAAAGTAAGCGCCGCGATCCATGTCCGCCACGGCAAGCTTGCGCTATCCACCATCGCGCTCGAACATGATAGAGACGGGCAAGTGAGCGTGA
This sequence comes from Akkermansiaceae bacterium, assembly GCA_031425955.1. Classification (GTDB taxonomy): domain Bacteria; phylum Verrucomicrobiota; class Verrucomicrobiia; order Verrucomicrobiales; family Akkermansiaceae; genus Luteolibacter. Next base: position 59,549 of record JANPKJ010000113.1, read on the forward strand.
AATTGGGAGAAACCATCCTGCCCGCAACGATGAAACGCACGGGCAAACGCGTCCTCATCACCGTCGCGAATCCGGTGGAGATTGCCGCGGGCGAGAAGCTGACAGTAGCCTTGTTCTGAAGAGAAAAAACGCACGATCCAGACGGATGTCCCGCCGCCGCCGAATCACCATGAAACCCTTCCTCTTCCTCTTCACATCCGCCCAGCTTTGCCATGCACTTCCCGAGCAAGGCCTCATGCTCGACCTCGACGCCTCGAAAGGCCTCACGCTGGAGCATGGCGGTAAAGTGGCGGCTTGGGAAAACCAGGCACCCGCAGCGAAGGCGAAGCTTTTCGTGAAGCAGGACGAGGGGCGGAAGGAGAAAGGCAGCGGACGCCCCACTCTGCGCGCAGCGATTCCCGAACTCAACGGCAAGCCCGCTCTCGTATTCCGCAGGCAGGAACTCGTCTGCATGGACGAGAACACCTTCGACGGTCTTACCACCGGCAAAGGCCACACCTGGCTCGCCGTGATCGCCGTCCTCCCGCAGCAGGACGGACTGAAGGACGTGAACTCCTTTTTCGGAAATCTCCGCAACGGCGGGAAATACGAGGGCGTTTGGGGCTGTGTGAATGACGACAACACCCTCTGGTATGGCGCCCGCAACGGCCTCAGCTTCGGTCGCTTCGACAAGAACAATCCGCAACTCCTCGGCCCCGTTCTGGAGACCGGGAAATTCCACCTGATCGGCGGACGCATGGCCGCAGGTTCCGGCACCGTGAAACTCGAACTCTTCGCGAACGGCGCGAAGCCAGTCGCCACCGCGGAGATTCCGGTGGAGCCCGATGCAAACGCCTCGAAAATGACCGTAGGCCAGGAGCGCGACGCCATCCAGCATCCCGGCCACGAATCCTTCGACGGCGAGATCGCCCGTTTGCTTATCTGGGAACGCCCGCTTACCAACCAGGAACTCACCGACGCAATGACCGAACTGCAAGCCGCGTATCTGGCGGAACGATTTCAGATCAACCTCTCGCGTAAAGCCTTCAGCAGATGATGCACCTTGACTGATTTACACCTACCGCAACCTTGAATAGCAGACCATTCACCTCAACACTCGCAGCAGGTCTTTCCTGCTTCGTCTGTTTTTTCCCGAACGCCCAAGCCGCTCGCGAGGAGGTGCGGCCCAATATCCTGATCATGGTGGCCGACGACATGGGGTATGCCGATCTGGGGGTGCAAGGGTGTACGGATATCCCAACTCCGAACCTGGATTCCATCGCAAAAAACGGAGTGCGTTTTACCAATGGCTATGTGAGCGCACCGGTTTGCAGCCCCTGCCGGGCTGGACTCATCACTGGACGCTATCAGACGCGTTTCGGCCATGAACTGAACCATCCACTCGCGGACAAGTCCCCGGTGGGATTGCCGGTTGATCAGAAAACCGCTGCTAACTGGATGAAGCAGGCGAACTATACCACAGGCCATATCGGAAAATGGCACCTCGGTAGTCCCAAGCTGCCAGATTTCACCCCGACCGCGCGAGGCTTCGACGAATCGGTCTGGTTCCCCGGCCAAGCAAAGCTCCCTCCGCTGTCTCTCCATCGAAACGGCAAACCTGAAAAGGCGAGCGATCGCTACGTGGATGAAGCGATGGCCCGCGAGGCCGACTCATTTATCCATCGGCACGCCAGTCAACCGTGGTTTCTTTACGTGGCCTTTCTCTCACCTCATGAACCCCTCGACACTCCTGCTGAGGTTGAGGCGAAGTTCAGCCACATCACCGATCCCGCACGCCGCAAATGTGCGACCATGATTTCGTTGATGGATGACAGCGTCGGTCGTATTCTGAAGGCACTGCGCGACTCCGGGCAGGAAGATCGCACGATAGTCGTCTTCCACAGCGACAATGGCGGACCTCCATCAAACGGCTCGCGCAACACTCCCTTGCGCGGAACCAAGGGGTCAACTTGGGAAGGCGGAATACGCGTCCCGTTTGTCATGCAGTGGAAAAACACGATCCCTGCCGGGCAGGTCATTGATGCGCCAGTCATCACGCTTGACCTGCTGCGAACCGCGCTCGCGGCGGCCCGCGTCGATGTGCCGGAAGATAGCGCGCTTGATGGAGCCGATCTCCTACCTTTCCTAACCGGGAAAACTCAAAAACCTCCGCATGAGGCTCTGTTCTGGCGCTACGGTCCACAAATGGCGGTACGTGCGGGGGATTGGAAACTCATCAAAGCAATCGATAGAAATGTGCGCCCCCCAACGGGGAAGACCGGCTTGTATCAGATCACAAAAGATGCGGGCGAGCAAAACGACCTCGCGACTCAGCACCCGCAAAAGGTCCAGGAACTGCAAAAGCTCTGGGATGATTGGAACCAGAAAAATGTAGAGCCACTCTGGAGCGACAAGGCACCTAAAAACCCGCCCAAAAAAGGTTCTCCGGAATCCCAAACCCCAACCAAACGCTAACACCTTGAATCCTATCCTTCTTGCTGCTGTCACGGTTGCCATCACTTGTTCCCCTTCAACCTCCGGGGCCTCGAGTCGCCCTAACATCCTCTTCGTCATTGCCGACGATTGGGGCTGGGGAGACGCCGGTGCTTACGGACGCACTTGGATTCAGACACCCGCCTTCGACCGCTTGGTGAAGGACGGACTCCGCTTTGACAATGCCTACACCCCCAACTCCAAGTGCGCCCCGTCGCGGGCGAGCATTCTCACCGGACGCAATTCCTGGCAGCTCAAGGAAGCCGGCAACCACGGTGGATTTTTCCCCTTGGAATTCAACACCTACCCCGAGGTCCTCGCCAAGCAGGGTTACTTTGTAGGTATGACAGGAAAAGGTTGGGCGCCAGGCACCGCTCTCGATGCCGCCGGCAAACCGCGGCCACTCACCGGACGGACCTTCGAAGGACGTACCGCACCTCGCCCGACCACCGGGATCAGCGCCAATGACTACACCGCCAATTTCAAGGACTTCCTCGATGCCGTGCCCAAGGCCGGTCCATGGTGTTTCTGGATGGGCGTGAGCGAACCTCACCGCGACTTCGAAGCCGGCAGCGGCGCAGCCAAGGGCGGAAAAAAAATCGGCGATATCGAACGCATCCCCTCCTATTGGCCGGACAACGCCACCGTTCGCAATGACCTTCTCGACTACGCGCTCGAAGTCGAACACTTCGACCGCCACTTCGGCCGCGTCCTCGATGAATTGGAAAAACTCGGCCAGCTCGACAACACGCTCATCGTCGTCACCTCAGACAACGGACGCCCTTTCCCCCGCGAAAAGGGCAACCTCTACGAAGCCGCCAATCACCTACCCTTCGGCGTTATGTGGAAAAACGGCATCAAATCCCCCGGCCGCGTGGTTAGGGATTATGTGAGCTTTGTCGATCTTGCCCCGACCTTCCTCGATGTCGCCGGGATTCCGTGGGCCGAGTCCGGCATGGCTCCCACCTCCGGCATCAGTCTCAGCGATGTTTTCAATTCCGGCAAAACCGACGCTATCCAACCGGGGCGCGACCACATCATTCTCGGACAAGAACGGCACGACGTGGGACGCCCGCACGACCAGGGCTACCCGATCCGCAGCATCATCAAGGACGGCTGGCTTTACTCGCGAAATTTCACCCCGGACCGCTGGCCGGCTTGCAACCCCGAGACCGGATACCTCAATACCGATGGCAGCCCGACCAAAACGGAAATCCTAACCGCCAACCGCGCCACGCCCAACGATCCACACTGGCAGCTGTGCTTCGGCAAGCGCCCCGCAGAAGAGTTGTTTGATTTGAAAAGCGATCCCGACTGCGTGCACAACCTCGCCGCTGCGCCCGAGCATCAGACACGCCGCGCCGCACTCGAAGCACAGATGTTTACCCAGCTCAAGCAAGAGGGCGATCCACGCCTAGCCGGCAATGGCGAGGTGTTCGACCGCTACCCGTACGCAGGCGCGGAGAGGGGACTGTATGAGCGTTATCTCAAAGGCGAAAAACTGAAAACCGGCTGGGTTAGCCCCACCGATGCCGAGCCAGCCCCACTGGATCAAGTGCCCCCCACCCCTTCCGTGAATTGAACCCTCCTGCCACCTTAGCCACCATGCGAAAAGTCCATCACCCCCCGCTTCTCCGCCCCATTGGATGGGTCGCCGCCATGATGGCCGTAGTTCTGCTAGGGTGTCGCGAGAGCAAGGGGAATCCACCTGCGGTAACGCCGCCAGAGAAGTTCGTGCTGGCCGAGCGCTCCGATGACCTGCGCGCACTCATCGCCACGGAGCTTGCCGCCGGCAAGAAGCGCATCGTCATTCCTCCAGGCCGCTATCGGGTGCAGGCTCAACGCGGGAATCATCTCGTTTTCGAAAATCTCTCGGACATCGAGATCATCGCCGAAAACGTCGAACTGGTTTGCACCTCCACCGTCCGGGCGGTCATGCTCGAAGGATGTTCTAACGTCACCCTACGCGGACTGACGGTGGACTACGATCCTCTGCCATTCACTCAAGGCAAAATCATCGCCATGGCGGATGACAAGAGCTGGTTAGAGTTCGAGGTGGCACAAGGTTATCCCGAAAAAAATTTGGATGAGCGCATTCAGATCTACGACCCGGCAACGGGCGGACTCCGCCGGGGAGATGCTCAATGGAATGAGGAAATCAAAGCGCTCGGCAAGCGCCGCTTTCGGGCCGAAAAAGAGGGGAAATATCGCTTTGACCCCGCTCGCGACAAGGAACAGGTTGGCGATATCCTAGTGACGAACCATACTTTCGGCAAACCGGGCTCACCCCACGCCATCGAGTTGCGGGCTTGCAAGGGCATGCAGCTCGAAGACGTGACCGTGTATGCGTCGCCTTGTTTCGGCTTCCTCGAGTACGATTGCGATGGCTCAAATTATCTCCGCTGCATCGTGGATCGTCGCGATCCGGCGGATGATCCGATCAAACGGGGTCTTCCCCGCATGCGTTCGCTCAATGCCGACGCGTTTCACAGCAAGGATGCGCTTCAAGGCCCTGCCATCATCGAGTGCACCGCTCGCTTCCAAGGCGACGACTGTGTGAACATCAACGGCAAATACCATTACGTGAGCGGTAGTCAGGGCCGACTGCTGCGCATCGCGGTGCTTGATAAAAGTCCTAAAATCCGAGTGGGCGATCCGGTGGAGTTCTTGCCCTATTCCGGACCTCGCCCGCCGGATGCGGTGGTCTTGAAGATGCAACTCGATCCCACGCCGGCCACGGAGAATGAAAAGGCACTCATCCGCAAACTCGGCTTGGACGCAAGGGTCAAGGCGGGTCTTCTTGGAGAAAAAGCACAATTCTATACACTTACGTTGGATCGCGAAGTTGCGTTGCCGCCCGGTTCTGCAGTGTGCTGTCCGCTGCGAATTGGCAGCGGATTTGCCGTGAAAGACTGCGATTTCGGCCACAATCGCTCGCGGGGAATCCTCATCAAGGCCAGCAAGGGTGAAGTCAGGGGCAACAAGATCATCAACAGCCGCATGGCTGCCGTGCTGATTTCCCCCGAGTTCTGGTGGATGGAGGCCGGATGCTCTTCTAATGTGATGGTCAAAGACAACCTCATCAAGGGCAGCCAAGAAGCGCCGATCCGGATTCAAGCCATCGGTGGCAACCGCAAGCCGCTGCCCGCCGGTGCGTTGCGCAACATTTCGATCATCAACAACCGCATTGAAGACTGCGCGTGGCCACTCATTCACGTGACTTCGACATCGGGTCTGACCATCAAGGGAAACATCCTGCCTGCAGCCCCTGAAAATTCCGCCAAGCCAGCCGAACCCATTCTGCTGGAAAATTGTGAAATGAACCCCTAGCAGAAGATTATGAAACCTCGTTTACTTTCCTCCTTCCGCTGGGCGCTTCCGTTAATGCTCCTGCTCGGACTGTTCGCCATTCTCTGGCGATCGCCCACAGCGGATCCTCGCCCGACGGTGGCACGACAGGATACCACGGCGGTTTCGAGTCCCCAGGCCGGCGAGACTGCGGCACTGGACGACTTTGACGCATGGCTGGCAGATGGATGCTACCCGGAGTTGTTAGCTCGTGGGGTGGAATTGGCGCAAGCACGGCGGGTGGCATTGAAAGAACTCATCCAGATCGATCCGCAGGCGGCACTCGCAAGGGGGGTGCCGTATTCCATACGCCGGCAATTGCCAGAGCCGATCGTCAAGTTGCTAGAGACTCCAGTGAGCACAACGGCGGACCTCGTCGTAGAGCAAGCCTGCGGTGGTCCCGGAGGTAGCTCATTCCGGCAGAATTGGCTGAGTGTGGGCGAGCAGCGGTTGCAGGTCTTCACCTATGGCGAGCGCGCCGAGGTTATGACAAAGAACAAACTATCCGTGCACGGCATTGCCGTTGATGAAGTGATGGCGATGCGGGATGACCCGCTGCGGGAGCTGTCCGCAGAAGAGGCGGCGGAACGGGGATTTACGGGAACAGTGGCGCAGTTAGGCAATCGGCTTTTCAACGTGGAATCAGAGGCTGCATTGGAGGCCGCACGGCAAAAGCTGCGGCAGACGGAAGAGACGCTTGGCCCCATGGCACTGCCTGCTTACCGCGAACTGGCGCTGGGCCAGATGGAAGGCTTGTTTCCGCTGGCGATGCTGGGTGGCAGCAGTGAAGCGAACGATGATCTGCCGCCGGTGGGGTTCTCGCCATGGACGGAAGGTGCCAAGACGATGTTGTATATCCGCGCACGCTTCGCCGATGAATTGCCCACCTACGAGCCGGTGACATTGAGCAACGCACAAGCGCGGCAGGGCGAAGCGGAGGCGTTCTGGCAGGAAAACTCCTATGGCAAATCCACGCTCAGCACCACCTACACCAGCGTAGTGACGCTACCCAAAAATGGCAGCGCCTACGTAACCGACTTCAACACCTTGCACACCGATGCGCGCGCGGCGGCCCTCGCCGCAAACCCTGCATGGAACCACGCCAACTTCAGCTTCTACACCGTCGTCACGAACTACGCGACCAACGCCCAGGGCAACGGCTTCGCCTATACGGGAATCGCACAACTCGGCGGCAAAGCGTCCCATCTGCTGCGCAACTTTATTTCGGTGCGAACGGCATCGCACGAATACGGCCACAACCTCGGCCTCAACCACTCCGAATACTGGATGACCGATTCGCCATCGCCCATCGGCGAGGACTCAAAACCCGGCGGCTACGCGGTGGATGAGGCAGATGGCGAACGCATCGAATACGGCCACCGATTCGCGGTGATGAACGGGCAAAACGGCTCGGGAGATTCGGATAGTGGTCGCTTGCACTATGCGGCCAGCGACAAGAACCGGCTCGACTGGCTCGCGGCCGCAGCGGGCGACATCGTCACCACGACCACCAGCAACACCTACCGACTCTATCGCCACGATGTGCGGAGCGCCGACTTCGGCACCATGACCAACGGCGTCGCCCGCGCGATCAAGATCAACCTGCCCGCGACCGACCCGACCGGCTTTACCAATCCCTACAAATACTGGCTGAACTACCGGATGCTGCCGACCAATGGCATCGCGGAAGACTGGCTGCCCCACGGCCTGCAAGTCGATTGGCGGCGCGATGCGGGACCAGTTCAGTTTCGCGCGGTGCAGTTAGATATTACTCCGTATTCCCGGGACACCGGACCCTACGGCAGCAACCCGGGTCCTGACGGCGACAACAACGACAAGGAAGACGCCGTGCTGCTCGTCGGGCGAACCTTCAGCGACACCGGCGCGGACATCCATTTCACCCCGATCGCCAAGGGCGGCGCAAACCCGAACGAATACCTTGACGTGGTGGTGAACATCGGCACCCAAAGCACCAATGCACCGCCGCAGATCCAGAGCTTCACCGTGAGCAATGCCGCTCCCGGCACCGGGCTAACGGTGAATTTCGCGGTGACCGCGACCGACCCCAATGGCGACATTCTGGCCTACCACTGGGACATGGACGACAACACCGTCCAGTCCACCCAGTTGAACCAAGCGACCCGGACCAAGAGCTGGACCACCGCCGGCTACTACGTGGCGCGGGTGGAGGTCTCGGATAGAAAAGGCGGAAAAACGACAGCCTCAGCGGTAATCCGAGTTGGAACGCCAACGAACGTCGGCCTGATCCGTGGGCGCGTCACTCATGCAGGCCGACCGGTCGCAAACGCCTACCTCCGCGGCGGCGGCGTGGATGCGTGGACAGAGGCCGACGGCACCTACGTATTGGCGGGCGTTCCCCTGGGCAACGTCGCCGTCACGGCGTTGAAGGACAATCTGAGCTTCACCGCACAGTTTACGAATCCGGTGCCACTCACCGCGATCAACGCCTTTGGCATCGACTTCACCGCGAACGAACCCTGGACGGGCGGCGGTGTGACCGTCGCCATGGTCACGCCCTATCAAATCGAGCTGCCGCTGGGCTTCGCGGCACAGTTCACCGCGATGGCTTTCGATGGCTCCGGCAATCCGGTCGTTTTTAATCCAACGTGGAGCGTGACCGGCGGCGGCGTGATTGGCAGCAACGGCGTGTTTGAAGCACAGAGCCTCGGCGGACCATTCGTGGTGACAGCCCTGAACGGCGCAATCACGGCCACTGCCTTGGTGACCGTGGTAAACACCGGCGGCCCACTCCCCGCCAACGGCGCTTGGGCCAATGCGGCCGGCGGCTCATGGGCCACCAGCGGCAATTGGACAGGAGGCGTCATCGCTGGCGGGGCAGGCAACACCGCCGACTTCAGCATGCTCAACGTAATCGCCGATACCACCGTCACCCTCGACGGCGCACGCGCGATCGGGAACCTCGTTTTTGGCGATACAACCACCGGTTCTGCCGCTGGCTGGGCGCTTAACACCGGCTCCGGAGGATCGCTGCTCCTCGCCGGAGCCTCACCGACCATCACCGTCAACGCACTAGGGACTGGTAAACTCGCCAGCATCAGTGCCCGCCTCGACGGCTTTAGTGGCTTCACCAAGACGGGCGCCGGAAACCTCTTGCTCGACAGCGCCAGCAACGGCGTCAGCGGCCCGGTCGTGATTTCCAATGGCACCATCCAGCTTAACAACACGTCACTCTCCAATGTAACGACCTTGGCGATCAACACCGGCACCTTAGTTTCCGCCACCGCCGCCGCGAATCCCATCGGCGGCACGATCTCTTTTGGTGGCGGCACCCTTCAATACAATGTGAACCCCGGCAGTGACTTCTCCGCACGGTTCAGCACGGCGGCCAACCAGCAGTATCGGATCAACCTCACTTCAGGCCGGGAGGCGACTTTCAGCACCAACCTCGCCAGCGTGGGAGGCACGCTCACGAAACTGGGCAGTGGCACGCTGATCCTCGCGGCAGGCAGCACCTACAGTGGAGGCACCACCCTTTCCGCCGGCACCTTGAACTTCGGCCACGCCTCCGCGCTTGGCAGCGGTGCCCTCTCAATCACGGCAAACGCAACCCTTCAGGCGAACGTAGCAGCCACCGTCGCCAACGCGATCAGTATCGCCACCGGCGTCACCGGAACGCTCAATACCAATGGCAATGCCACGACGCTCGGCGGGGCACTCACCGGTAGCGGCAGCCTGATAAAAACCGGCGCCGGCACCCTGAACATCTCAGGTGGCGCTGCAAACAACACGCTGGCAGGTGGCATCACCGTCAATGAGGGCACGCTTGCCATCGACAACATCACCCCCAGCCCTGCTTTCCAATCTCTCGCCAACATGAACGGCCCCATCACGGTGGCCTCCGGAGCGACCTTTAACTTCAGCCAGAGCTTCACCGCGTCCAATCTGGACAACAACCTCACCCTCAGCGGCGCGGGCACCGGTGGCTTGGGAGCCTTGAACCTCTCGCGTAACGCCACCGCGACCGGAGCGATCACTCTCGCCGCCGATGCGACCATTTCCAAAAACTTCAACGCCACCACTGTCAGCGGGCCAATCACAGGCACCGATCGCAACCTGACCCTCACCACGCTCACCACCAACCAACCCGGCATCACCGTCAGCGGGCCAATTCAGTTAGGCACCGGCGGCATCACCGTGAACGGTACCGCCAACAGCGGAGGCTTCAGTGTCAGGCTCAGCGGCACCAACACTTACAGCGGAGAAACCCGCGTGGTCACCGGAACGCTGCTGCTCAGCGGAAACGCCCGGCTCAATGATTCCTCCACCATCCGCATCGATTCCGGCGCGGTCCTCCACCTGGACTTCGCAAGCACGGACACGGTCGGAGCCTTATTCATCGGTGGCGTCTCAAAGCCCATCGGAACCTACGGCTCCTTGACTTCCACCGCTGCCAACAAGAGCGCCGATTTCCTCGGCAATGGAATCTTGCAAGTCGGCACACCTAACAACTACACGTCCTGGGCCGGCAGCCAGTCGCCACCCGTGACCGGCGGTGAAAACGGCGACGATGACAAGGATGGCGTGCAAAACCTCATCGAATACGCCCTCACTAACGGTGGCGAGCGCGGCGTGTTCAGCGGCACCACCCTCACTTTCACCAAGCGCGGCTCTCCCTTCGGCAACGATCTCACCTACATCATTGAAACCTCCGAGACCCTTGAGGCCAACTCATGGTCGCCCGCCATAACGCACGGCCCCGCTGAACTGAGCTCACCGATCATCTGCGATCTCGCTCCCGTCCCCGGCCCTCTTAAGAAGTTTGGTCGCCTCAAGGTGGTGAAGGTGCCGTAACCAGCGACGACACTTGATGAGATTCAACTCCGTTTGAGCCATAATCTCCGGAGAAGGCAAGGGCTGGTCTGGTCTCAAACTCAAATCACTCTATTCAACAATCTGAATTTAACGTGACACGATGTTGCAAGAGTCTGAATAAGTTGTCGATTTTGGAATCCGCTGGGGACATCAACTGAAAAGCGCCGCTTAGCCGACGATGTCCGACTCGGGCCGCTGGTCCGGGTCCTCGTACCAGCGGATCCCGGCCTTGGCCGAGCGGTGGAGGTCGGCGATGACCTGGGCTCCTAGCAGCAGGATCAAGGCGACGGCCTCCAAGGTGAGCAGCACGATGATGATGGTGGCCATGGAGCCGTAGACGACGTTCACCATGGAAATGCTGGAATAGTATGAGACGAGGAGATGGCGGACGAGTTCCCACAAGATGGTGGCGGTGAGGCCGCCGGCGAGGGCGAGGCGGAAGGGGATTTTCGCGATCGGCATGATCTGGTAGAAAAGAGTGAAGAGCAGGACCAGTCCGAGCAGGCCGGTGAGGTAAACGAGGTGGTTGATCTGCTGTTGGAAGGACACCTGATAGCCGAAAATGAAGTGGCTGTTCTGGCTTTGCACGTCGATGACGGCATTGACGGTGGTGACGATGATGAGGCCGCCGGCGACGATGAGGATGAACAGATAGGGCATCAGGGCGGAGACCCAGAACTTGCGCTTCAGAGTGGGAAGCGGCGTGTGGAAGATGATGGACATGGCATCCTCGAGGACGCGGAATGCGAAGGAACTGAAGACCAGAAGCGACCCGAGCCCGACCCAGGTGATCAAATCCCGGGTGCGGAGGAATTCACCGAGAACTTCCTTGAGAATCGGCGTGAAGCCGGGAGCGATGAGGGCGATCTCCGAGGTGAGCGTCTCCAACAGAAGCGTCTGGTCGAAGAAATGGGAGACTATGACGATGAGCACGGCTGAAAGGGGAATCAGCGAGAGCATCATGTTGAACGCCACGGCGGCGGTGAGAAGCAGGCCGTGGTTCTTCAGGAAAAAGTCGCGAAGCACCCGGCAGGTGAACCGAAGGATTTTCGGCAATCGTCTATCCATTGCGGCTGAGAATGGACGGCTCGCCTGGTGCATGCAAACGCAAAGCGTTGGGGGAAGTTTCGGTATGGCGAAAGCAGGGCCAAGCCAGAGATGGGCGAGGCGTGATTCTTTGGCATCTCATTCGCTGCGAGACTGGAGACTCGCGGTCCGGCGGTTACAGTTGCAGGGACTTTTCGATCAGTTTCAGTAACTCCGCGCGGTCGGCGGGGAGGGTGGCGGATGTGTTCTCGCGGGCGAGGGCGGAAATGATTTCGCGGTCAATGCTGTCTGTTTGTTCGCCGGCGAGCCATTGGGACCAGGTGCAGACGAGGGTGGCGAAGCGGGCGTCGTCGGACGGCTCGGCAGCGGACTTATGCTGGAGGGAAATGGACGGTGCCGGCTTGTCATCGGCGGACCATTCGAGCGAGCCAAGGTCGGTGCCGGGCTTGGTGGACTCGATTTCGATGGCGAGTGTGGTGAAGGAACCGGCAGGCAGCCGGGTGGGGACGGTTCCCGCAGGGGTGTCGGCTTGGGGTGGGAACCCGAGAAGCCGGTAGCGGGCGACGTTTTCAGGATTCGGGCGGAAGGCGATTTTGACATCGCTGTCCTGTTGCCCGTTGGAACGGACGGAAATGAGGAGCAGGGTGGCGGAGGGTTTCCACGGGCAGGCGATTGTCTCGGTGGAGAGCGTGGCGACATGCGCGCGGATGCCGCTGTCGCGATTGTCCGGATGCCACGGGGCATTTCCACCGCGGGCGATGGCGGCGGTGCCGTCGAGGCGGAGCGGGAAGCTGTTGAGGATTTCCGCGAGCCAGACTGTCTCGTGGAGTGGGAGTTTGCCATCCTCTACGATGGACTGGGTGATCTCGGCGATGTTTGGTTTTCCAGGTAGAATCGGCAGTTCGAAGGTCGGAGCGTCGGCGGCGGGGATCCTCACATTCCGGGCGGTGACCGGGCTGGGCGGTGGTGGGGCCACTGTGGGAGCGGGCGGTGTGGGAGGAACGGAAGGAGCGGAGGGCGCGGCGGGAGTCGGCGATGCGGGTCCGGCGACTTGCTGTGGTGGAGGAGACGGCGTGCGGAGCAAAATGAAAGTCGCCAAGGCCAGAACGGCGGCCGCGGCGGTGGCCATCACCCAGGACTGGCGGGATTTCCATGAAATCGCTGCGACATTCCCCTCGCGGGCGATGCGGCGGATGTTTTCGCGCTGGCGGGGGAGTAGCTGGGCGGTCGGAGTGGTAAGTCGTTCCTTCAGAAATCGTTGGATTTCCTCGATTTCGCGGATTTTCTCCTGGATCGCAGGATCCGCGGCGGCGGCGCGCTCGACGGCGGCGGCGTCTTCCGGGGCGAGTTCGCCTAGGACATAGGCGGTAATGCGGGGATCTTCAGAATGAGGCTGCATGGGAATATGAGGATATCAGGAACGAAGGTCGGCAGGGAGGATTTCCCTTAGGCGTTTGAGGCCGGTGTGGATCAGAAACCCGATGTTGCCGGTGGTGAGTCCGGTGATGGATTGGATTTCGCGATAGCTAAGGTCTTGTTGGAATTTGAGGATGATGACTTCGCGTTGATTGGAGCTGAGGCGGTCGAGGCACGCGGCGACCTCGTGCATACGGTCCTGTCTGGCGGATTCCTCGTCGGGCGGGCGCTCTGGCCCGGCGAGCTTCTGCCACTGGATTTCATCGAGAGGCTGCCTTCGTTTGTCCTTGCGGAGGACGTCGAAGGCGCGGTTCCGGCAGACGGTGAACAGCCAGGACTTGAGGTTGTCCCGAACTTTTTCGAGGTCCTGCTGGCAGAGCCGGGTGAAAGTGTCCTGCACCACGTCGCGGGCGAGATCGGTGTCGTTGAGGAGCGTCGCAGCATAGCCGATGAGTGCGGATTGGTAATTCTCCATGGCCTGCTCGATGAACTCCTCCCGCGTGGTCGGGAGTGGCGGTTGGATCGGTGAAGGCACGGAAATCTCTGGGGCAACGGGCGGGGGCTCCGGAATATTAGGAAAATTTCACGAATGCCGGAAATTTCAGCGAATGAAGTAGCTGAGATGCTCGAGTTCGAGTGCCAGATCGACGTTGTTCACGGTGACATCGGGAGTGACCTCCAGCATGATCGGGGAGAAATTGAGCACGCCTTGGATGCCAGCGGCGACGAGCCGGTTCACGACCGCTTGGGCGAACTCGACGGGCACGCAGAGAATCGCCAGCTTCACCCTGTGGGCGGCGATGAAGGTTTCCACCTCCGAGACCGGGTGGACCGGGATGGTGATGCCGCGGGAGCGGGTGGATTCTGGGTTCGCGTCGAAGGCGGCCACGACCTCGAAGCCCTCTTTTTCGAATCCCTGGTAGCGCAGCAGCGCAGAGCCCAGGTTTCCCGCGCCAACAAGGATGACCGGCTGCAGGTGCTCTCGGCCGAGCGTTTCGCGGATCATCGTGGAAAGCACATCGACCGGGTAACCCAGCCCGCGGGTACCGAACTGCCCGAAGTAAGCAAGGTCCTTGCGGAGCTGTGCGGGCTTCACTCCGGCGGCCCGGGCGAGCGTGGTGGAACTCACGGTGGCCACACCGTTGGCGATCAGTTTCTGAAGGCAGCGGTAATAGATCGAGAGCCGGTAGATCGCCTTTTTCGGGATATCGACCTTGTCGGGCTTTTCGGAAAGGTCCACGGCTGGGAAAGGTTGGAATTACAGGTTTTCGGGATTCTGAAGCAGCGCTGAGACCCGGTTGAGCAGGAATCCGGCACCGCCTCCATCGACGACTCGGTGGTCGAAGGTGAGAAACAGGTCGGCAATGGTCGCGGGAAGAAATGCTTCGACCTGGGCGCTCCAGACGGGCTTTTTCACCCCGGCGCCGATGCCGAGAATCAGGGTTTCATTGGGAAGAGGGATCGGCGTGCCGGTGGTGAGGCCAAAAGTGCCGAAGTTCGTCACCGTAGCGATGCCTCCGCTGCAATCCTGCTCGGTCAGCCGACGGCGGCGGGCGCGGTCCACCAGATCATCGTATTCCGAAACGAGTTCCCGCAGCGATTTCTGGTCCACTTTCCGGACAACGGGGACCACCACGCCATCCTCCACCTGCACCGCCACGCCGATGTCGAACGACCGCGGGTGGACGACCTTGTCGCCGATGAGATAGCCCGCGGTGGTGGGCGTTTCCGTGAGGGCGAGCGCGAAGGCGCGCAGGAGATAGAGCGTCAGTCCCGGTTTCGGCGACTGGCTGCGGCGATGATCGAGCACGTGGTCCAGCACGACCGGCAGCCCCACGGTCGCCAACGGACGGGTCCAGCTCCGGCGCATGGCATCGGCCACGGCCAGTCGCATCGTCGAGGCGGCGGAGCTAGGCCAGGCATCGAGATAGTCGAGAAATCGTTCGAGATCTTCCACGGTTACGCGGCCGCCGGCACCGGTTCCGACGATGGCTGAGATGTCCGCTTCCCGGATTCCGAGGTCGTCCATCCGGGCGCGCATGCGGGGGGAAATGTAGTGGGCACCGAGCACTCCGGTTGGCACGGGCAGGCCTTTCACGCTGGGAACCACGGCGGGAGCTTCCTCGTAGGCGTCGTCGTCGAGCGCGAAATGCAGGTTCGCCTCGGCTTGGGCCGGGCTATTCGACTGGCTGGAGGCGGTGCGTTTCGCCTCGATGGATTCGAGAGATTCCACGCCGGTTCGGGCGACTTCTTCTTCGGTGACGTCCAGCAAACCGAGCAACGTCCCGACCGAGTAGGAAATGCCTTCCTGCGCCCGCAGGTCCGACACCACTCCGTCGCACAAGGTCGTCACGCCCATCACCGCCTTGTTGGTTTCCACCTCGATGATTTCCTGGTCGGTGCAGACGAAATCCCCCACCGCGATTCCGAGTCGGACGACGGTAGCTTCGGCGATCGACTCGCCGAGTTGTGGCATGAGAATGGGGACGGTTGGCATTTGGATAGAAGCTGAAAACCTGAAATTCTGAAATGCTGGGATTAGAAAGTAAGCAGTTTGCGCAGACCTTCGCAAATGGATTCCGGCGTCGGGCGGTGGGCGGCCCAGAGTTTCGGATGATAGGGGACCGGCGTGTCGCGCGCGTTCAACCGCTGCGGCGGAGCGTCCAGCAGGTGGAATCCCTCCTCGGTCACGCGCGAAATCACTTCCGCCGTCACGCCGCCCCACGGGAAGGCCTCGCCCACAGCTAACAATCGTCCGGTGCGTGCCACGGAGGCCAGAATCGTGTCCACATCCAGCGGCTTCACCGAACGGAGATCGACCACTTCGATTTCCCAGCCGTCCTGTTGGAGTCGGTCGGCGGCACGCACTGCCTCGTGGACCATCGCGCTGTAGGCCACGACCGTCGCGTGCTTGCCGGGGCGGATGATCCGCGCCTGGCCGATGGGCAGATGGTCGCCGTTGATCGACTTCGCCTTGAGCCATCGATAGAGAAATTTGTGCTCGCAGAAAATCACAGGATCATCCAGCGCCACGCCGTCGATGAGCATGTGATAGGCGTCTGAAACCGTCGCCGGAGTCAGCACGACGAGCCCGGGATACTGCGCGTAGATCCCCTCCATGCTCTGGCTGTGGAACGGTCCAGAGCCGGGAGTGCCGCCGGAGGGCAGGCGCACGGTGATCGGAATCGGCACGCCGGTCCGATAGAAGTGCGTCGCCGCTTGGTTCACGATCTGGTTGAACGCCACCGACGAGAAATCCGCGAACTGCATTTCCACGATCGGCCGCATGCCTTCGATGGCCGCGCCGACCGCCATGCCGATCATCGCGTCTTCCGAGATCGGCGCGTCGAAGACCCGGTTGGGAAACTGCTCGGCAAGCCCCTTCGTCGCCTTGAAGGCACCGCCGAAGGTGGCGATGTCCTGGCCGTAGAGGAACACGCGGTCGTCTTCGCGCAGGAGTTTTTCCTGAGCCTCGCGGATGGCGTCGATGTAGGTCACACTCACTGGGCGTTGGACGGGGAAAGGGGGCAGGAAAGGGGAAAGCGGGTGGAAAGCGCGGTCCAGTCCTCGCGATAGGGATCGGGCACGGCTTCCTGTTGGGCCTGGGCCACGGCGCGCTGGACCTCCTCGGAAAACTGGTCCTGCCACGCGAGAATCTCGTCCACCGTGGCGAGGTCGTTTTCCACCAACTGGCGCATCGCTACCTCGATGCAGTCGCGCCCGTAGTGACCGGCGCGCAGTTCCATCGGCACGTAGGCACCGTCGTCATGTTCGCCGTGACCGGAAAGCCGCAGAAGCCTGGCAACCACCAGCTGCGGACCACACCCGTCGCGCGCCCGCCGCACGGCCTCGCAGATCACCGTAGCACACGCTAACAAATCCGTGCCATCCACCGAGAATCCGCCGACGCCGTAGCCGCGCGCTTTTTCTGCCAGATCGCCGCAGGCAAACTGCCGGTGATTCGGCGTCGAGTAGGCGAACTGGTTGTTTCCGACGACCACCACCATCGGGAGTTGTTCGACTGCCGCTAGATTCAGACCTTCGTGAAAAGCGCCGGTCGATGTCGCACCGTCGCCGATGCAGGTCGCCCCGACACGTCCGGCGAGTGTGCCTTGCAGCCGCTTTGCAAAAAGCATTCCCGCGATCACCGGCACCTGCGCGCCGAGATGGGAGATCATCGCCGGCATGCCCATTTTCGGCCGCCCTCGGTGGATGTTGCCGTCGCGCCCACGCATCGGTCCCTCGACCGAGCCGAGGTAGGTCCGCGTGCAGTCGATCATCGGCTCGCCGAAGGCCGTGCGACCGGCCTGGTCGCGGATCAACGGGGCGAAGAAATCCGTGCCTTGGATCAAGGCGGTTCCGAGCGTGGCGCTCACCGCTTCCTGACCGCGTCCGAGATAGACTCCGCCGACGATTTTACCCGCCTTGTAGAGGCTCGAAAGCTTGTTTTCCAAGATCCTCGCCCGGAGCATCGATTGGAAGACAGAGCGCAGAAAATCGCGGTTCATCACCGCCTCGCCGGCGAAAGATTGCATATCCGAATTCGGCACGGGCGGAGGTTAAGACAGTGCGTGCGGAACCTGCAACCGCTTTCCGGAAAAGTCATGCTTCGCGCCGGTTCCAGGCCACCAAGTCACTGTAAACGAGTCCTTTGCCGCCGAAAAGATCCAGCGCGCTGCCCACCGTCACATCCACCGCTCCGCGGCCGGCCTGCTCGACGAGTAACAGATCCGCCATCGTCGCCGCGCCACCGGCGTAGGTCACCGGGCATTTCCCCCAGTTCCCCAGCAGTTCGACCAACTCGGCATCGATTCCCCGGCACAACCCTTCCACATCCGCCGCATGGATCAGGAACTCATCACAAAACGGTGCGAGCCGGTCCAGTGTCGCTTGATCCACCGTCATTTCGGTGAGGGTTTGCCACCGGTTCATCGCCACCGTCCAGCCGACTGTCGTCCGGCGGCAGGATAGATCGATCACCAGCTTTTCCCGGCCGATTTTTCCCACCAGCGAATGCAAAACCTCATCGAGAAATTTCCCCTCCGCATCAAATAACGCCGAAGTCACGATCACATGGCTCGCCCCGGCCTCCAGCCACTCCAAGGCATTTCCCTCATCGATCCCGCCGCCGATTTGTAGTCCGCCGGGATAAGCCGCCAGCGCCTCGCGTGCCGCCTGGTCATTTCCCGGTCCAAGCTTGATCACGTGCCCGCCCGTTAGCCCGTCGTCGCGGAAACACTCCGCGAACCAACCCGCCGGCCGGTCCGACACGAAATTCTCCGTCGGCCCCGCGCCCTCGTCGCGCAGGCTGCCGCCGACGATTTGTTTCACCTTGCCTTGGTGGAGGTCGATGCACGGGCGGAATCGGGTCATGGAGTTGGAAGAAAAGGATTCAAAATGCGCAGATGGCCGATGCTGCGTCCATGTTGGAGATCCTCGCTGTAGAGGATGGATGCGCCGGATTCAAGCGCGGCGGCGACGATGAGGCTGTCGTGGAAACGGTATTGGGTCTCACGCTGGATTTGCAGGGCTTTTTGGTAAACCGGCCCCGAGGACATGATCTTGCAATGCGGTAACAGAAACAGATTCAGGTAGTCGGTGAGAAATTCCATGTCCAGGGGGATTGCGAAACGATGCCGCGCCACCGAGCAGAACTCCTGCACCACCTGCCAGCTGATCAACCACGGTTCATCGGTCCGGCTCAGATTGAGCGCCGTCGCCCGCTTCTCCTCCGCCTTTTGATCGAAGGCGTAAACGAGGATGTTCGTATCGAGGAAATATTCAGCGCTCATTCAGTTCGTCGCGGGTGAATGGGCCGCCGGAATCGTATTGCGACATGCGCTGGATGACCTCCTCGGCTTTTTTGCGCCGCTCGTCGCTGCGCGAAATTTCCGCCAACCACTCGCGGAACAACGCGTTGAGCGTGGTCTTGCGGGCGCGGGCTTCTTCCCGGGCCAACTCGATGAGATGTTCATCGGCGCTCAGCGTGATGTTTTTCATGCCCCGAAAATAGTGTGCACTGCTTTCGTGGTCAAGCGGGTGCCTTGCGCATGAAATGCATTGCAGACTGGCCGCAATATTGCTTTTTCAATGATGATTTCCGTTTAAACCACCTCATCGCATGAAAACGCCCCGTTTGCTCCCGCTGCTGCTTCTCTCCGTCCTCCCGCTTAAAGTGGCCAGCGCCCAATCCCAGTCGCAGATGAACCGGGAAGAATACGCCCGGTTCGAAAAGGCCGATGCGAACCTGAATAAAATCTACGCCCAGGTCCTCGCGACACTCGATGCCGAAGGCAAAGCCAAACTCCGCGCCGCGCAGCGGACCTGGGTCGCCTTCCGCGACGCCCAGGCCGATCTCGAAGCCGATCTCATGCGCGGCGGCAGCGCAGCTCCGCTTTTACACTCGGGATCCATGAAGGTGAACACCGAGCGCCGAATCGCAGATCTCAAGCAGATGCTCGATAAACTCGGCGATCCTTGAGCACCGGGTCGGAGTTTATCCCGCCTTGTTGGAGTTTTTTCCCGGCACCGGCGGCACTTCCTCCGGCAGCTTGATATCACCTTTTTCGAAATCCGAGGCGGACGGCGTGCAGGCGAAATTGTAAAGCGGCGAGTCTTCCTTTTCCATCAGGTCGTTCCAACGCACCAGTTCGCCGGTGTAGGCGGACATCCGGCCCATGATGGCGACTACGGTAGATTCGGCGATGCTCTTCGCGTCGTTGAGCGGCTTGCCGGTCATCACGCCGCGGATCAAGTCCACGTGCTCTTGGACCATACCGTTGTCGGAATCCATCTTGAACTCGGGCACCTCCACGGTCTTGCCCTTGAGCTTGCCGCCACCGTAGCAGACACCCTCGGTGCCGGTGAAAAGCTCGCCCACCCGGCCGTAAGTGCCCGTGATCTGGCGGCACTGGCTGTGGATGTGCACGTCATCGCCGAAATCGAAATCCACGCTGAAGAAGTCGAACATGTTGCCCGTTTCCCGCCGCGCGCGTCCGCCAAAGCCGACGGCGGTAATGGGCAGGCGGCCGAGATACCAGACCGCGACGTCCAGGTTGTGAACGTGCTGCTCGACGATGTGGTCTCCGGAAAGTTCGTTGAAATTCAGCCAATTGCGGGTCATGTATGAGGCGTCCGACTCACCCGGATTGCGGCGTTTGGTCCACGGCACGGTGCCGTTCCACTGCACCACGCCACCCTTGATCTGGCCGATCGCTCCGGCGTCGATGAGCGCTTTGTTCCGCAGGTAGTCGGCCATGTGGCGGCGCTGGGTGCCGGCCACGACCGCGAGTCCTTTCGCTTTGGCCTTCTCTCCGGTGGCGATCACCGAGCGGGCTCCCACGGGATCCACGGCCACCGGTTTTTCGATAAAGCAATGTTTGCCCGCCTCAACCGCCGCCGCGAAATGGATGGGGCGGAAGGCCGGTGGAGTGGCCATCAGCACGTAATCGCAATCGGTGGCGATGACTTTCTGGTAGTTGTCGTAGCCGCCGAAGCATTTTTCCGGCGCGAGGCCGTGTTTTTTACCGACGCTTTCCGCCTTGTCCTTGAAGGCGTCGCCGGTGGCGGTCACCTCCGCCTCGATACCGAGGATCTTGCAGGCAGCGAGGAAATCCGCGAGTGCTCCATTACCACGACCGCCGCAGCCGATGAGGCCGACTTTGATTTTTTTGGCACCCGCAGGGGTTTCAATGGCGAATGCGGAGCTGGCGGCCAGTCCGATGCCGGCGAGAGTGGAGTTTCCGAGAAATGAGCGGCGATTCATGGTGGGTTGCATCTGGGTTGGAATGGAGATTGGAGAGCTGATAACTAGGCGTTTATTACCACTGACATTCAGCTTGCCTGTCAGCGGAGCGTGGAATTTTCGTGAAAATGGAAATTTATCGGACTAAAAACCATTATCCAATAACCAATGTGATGAAAAAACACCTCCTCGCCTGCCTACTCATCGTTTCTCCCGTCGGCGCCGCCGATGTCCTGCTCGTCGCCGGCCCGAAAAGTCACGCACCCGGCGCTCACGAACATCCGGCCGGTTGCGAGCTGCTTGCCAAGCACCTGCAGGCGAGTGGCCTGCCCCTCACCGTGGAAGTCAGCCAAGGCTGGCCGCAAGATCCGGCCAAGGTTGCCGCCGCCGACACGCTGGTGATTTACAGCGACGGCCTCGCCGGGCATGTCGCCGCCGGACACGTGGCGGAACTCCGGAAGCGCTACGAAGCCGGCAAGGGGCTGGTGGTCCTGCATTTCGCCCTCGAACCGGACGGCAAGGAAATGGCCGCACTGCTCGACGATGCCATCGGCGGCCGTTTCGAGGTGGATTGGTCGGTGAATCCGATCTGGAAAATGACCGCGCCGATCTTTGGCAAGCATCCCGTCACCTGCGGGGTCGGGCCGTTCGAAGTGGAGGAGGAATTTTACTATCACCTCCGGCTGAGAGAGGATGTCACGCCAGTGTTGCAGGCGCTGCCACCCGCCGGATCGCTCGGGGCGGACGGTCCGCGGTCCGGAAATCCCGCCGTGCGCAAGGCTCTGGCCGACCAAGTACCGCAGACGCTGGCTTGGGCGGCGGAAAACGCTAACAAATCCCGCGGTTTCGGCTTCACCGGCGGCCATTTCCATCAGCACTGGGCGAATCCGGACTACCGCCGGCTCGTGCTCAACGCCATCGTCTGGACCGCCGGGGTCGAAGTTCCGGAAACTGGTGTCACCGGCAAGGTCGCCGCCACACCCGCCTATCAGACCATCGACGAGGCCATCGCCAAGGGCGACCTCTCCGACGTGCGGCTCCACATCGCCGCGGACCCGAAAAACCTCACCCAGGGCGGCCGCCCCACCTCGCGCCCGCCGCTCGAACAGGCGGTGATCCGCAACAAGACGGATATCGCCCTCTATCTGCTGGAGGCCGGCGCGGATCCCAACACCGTAAACGCCTCGCAACGCACGCCACTGCACCTCGCAGTGGACCGCAACAACCCGGTCGCCGCCGCCGCCCTGCTCAAGGCGGGTGCAAAGCCAAACCCGCGCGACAACGACGGCTGGACGCCGCTGCACCACGCCGCCGCGAAAAACCAGGTGGAAACCGCCAAGGCAATTCTGGCAGGTGGAGCCGATCCCATGACCCTCAGCAACCTCGGAGGCACCCCGCTGCACGAAGCCGCGGCCAGCGGCGGCGCGGAAATCATCCGCTTGTTTCTCGATCACAAGGTGGATCCCGCCGTGATCTCCAAGCAGGGCGTCACTGCGCTGGATCTGGCTAAGCAGTATAAAAACCAGCCGGCGATCGACGCGCTTTCGAAGTGAGATCTTTGTTACCAGGCGCCGGATCAGGCAAATCTTGCGAATCGTTGACTCTGGAAACCGCGAATGAACAGCGAAGCGAAACGCTTGGGAAAAGCCAAAGCACCTCCCCACGGAGCGCAATCCAGAGCCTGCGGTAGCAGGTCAGAAAATCCGGCGTAGCCCTGACCGGACGGCCCTCAGGCAAATTTCAATCCGCCCGCGAAGCGAGACGTCCAGGAACTGCCCAAGAAACGCTAAAGAATTTCCGCCCTCCAGCCCAAGGTTCCTGGTGACGGCTGCCTTCGGAACCGGATTCCCGATCTTCCGAACTCCAACAGGGTTCCGGCCCGCGCGACGGGTAGGGATGAGGGGAGTGCTCGTCGAGCAACACCGGTTCGGCTGTCTCGGGGAAACCCCGGATCTCCAAAAACTGGCTTACAGAAGGATCGGCGATGGGATGCCTGGAACCCCAAGGCGTTTGATTTCCGTTGGTCGCCGAGACCGGAACCTGTTATGCGGGAGCAGCGAACTGGAACAGCAACTGAATTGAAGTGGATGAAAGATCAAACCAACCGGGATATGATTTAGAGAGGGTGCTATCAGGCACTGACCCGTTTTATAGGGGGGGTGGGTGGCCGGGGGGCTTCGAGGCCGGATGGGATCGCGGAAGGGCTGGCAGACACAAAGGCGGATTGGTGAGTTGGTAGATCGGAGCTTGCAACATCGGTGCCGGTATCCCATAGATGGGAAGTGCCACGGCGAGGAAGTATGATTAAGTGGGAAATCAGGCGGTGTGAGAAGTCACGAGGCAGCGTGCCGGTTTTTGGAACTGTCTGGCGATTCCTTCGGGGTGCGCGAGCCCTCTCATGCGCCGAGCCTTGGAACATTGCCCATTCGATGCTGAACGTTATTCCCCGGATGGTCGCTGTGATGCTGGCCTCCCTTTGCCTGGGTGTTGCCACTTATGGCCAGCCTCCGAACCCGGCGGTCCCCGTGGGTAATCTTTCCGCCTATCCGACGATTGTGACGACCGCGCCGCGTGTCCGGCAGGTATGGTCGATCACGCTCCCGGACACCGCGAGCACCGGAGATTACGTTCATTTCATCAGGCAGGTGCAAATGCCTGATTTGGTCACCTACGACACGCTCGTGGACATCGAAGGTGATGACCTATCTCCACTTCCTCTGGGGACCGTAGGGTCCAGATTTGAATTGTGGACCATTCAAACATCGACGTCCATGTCCCACCTGTTGGCCTCAACGGTCGTATCTCCATATGCGCCGACCGCGCGGGTGACTATCCGTTCCGAGGACCCCTATTTCGCCTTGCCGAGAACCCGTGCGGACCGGCCGTTTTTTGTCGATGTCACCGCCCAGGGAATTTTCGCCGGACAGGACGATCCGGAAATCTCGAAAGGTGTCACGCTGATCCGTCATGCCCAGTCTTACGGTCCGACTGGAACAGGAGGTGGACTGGACCGCAACCTGGCCTCTGTCATCTCCCAGGACTCCATCACGACCAATGGCACCCGGACTTGGACCATCACCCTCAACTCCATTCCGGCGACCGACCGCGCGAAAGCGCGCGGTGAGGAACGATTCTCCGCAATCACACGGGAAGACTATCAAATTCCGGAGTCAATTCTAGATTCGAAGTTCATCCAAATCTGGCCGGTGGCCGACGCCATGATCACGGGACTTACCCAAGGTCAGATCATCGGCACGACCGTGCCTGAAATCACCCTAACCTTGAATGACCTCTATCCAAGTTCATTCACCTGGGCCCACGTTTACAAAGGCAGCCCGCAATCCGGGGCCACGAGCACGATCCTCCCAGGCAGCGGTTTTGCAATCAACAGTCCTGTCCCTGTCAGCCGCAATTTCAAAACAAGCAACTATGGTTCTATCTTTAATTCGGATGGTCTCTGGACGATGGAAATTCTCACCCAGACCCCCTTCGGGATTGATCGACTCGCTAGAGTCAGCTTCTCCGTTGATAGCTCCGGAACGTCCCTTGAAAGTTGGCGCGAAACTTACTTCGGCAGCCCGGAAGACAGCGGTGCCGGAGCCAATCTGGGAGACTTCGACAAGGACGGGCTCACCAATCTCGTTGAGTTCGCCTTCGGGTTCAATCCGACGAAAAGCAGCGCCGGGCAGCTTCCTTTGCTGCAGCATCTCGGAAACAATGCGGTCATCAGTTTCATTCGGCCTGCCGGCGTCAGCGGCATCACCTATGGTGCGGAGTGGAGCGCGACACTACTGCCAGGCGGCTGGAATCCGATTCCAGATACCGGCGTGTCTCCCCAGCATGTTTTTAGCGTCCCCGTCGTCACCAACCAGAATTTCTACCTGCGGCTGAATGTGACGGCTCCATGAAATGAGCGCCTCAAAACAAGCTGGGAAAGGCAATTTATGAATGGGGTTAGATTGAATGGGATGAGATTACACCGATCCACATGAATGACATCATCGCCCACGGAGGCGGCCAGTCGTTCCGTCGAGGTCCTTGAATCGGGACACCGGTAACTCATTGCAGCAATTTGTTTGCAAAGCGCTCAACAGAGCGCCTTTCACATTTTTGCCATAGCTCTGACGGCTCTGGCATCTATGCAATCCGGATCTCGCTCAGCCTGTGGGCCATATGGAGCGTTTTGAGTTTTCTGTGGCTCGATGGATCCGGGAGATTGGGCGTTTCATGAGCATTTCCCGGGCTTTTCGCTTCGTGGGCGGACTGAAGATCCGCGCTCCAGTTGGGGAGTTTCTTTGGCATTTGCGCGGCGTTTCTTGTTTCGGGGGTAGTCCGGAATCACAGGCATTGACTGCCAGTTCCGGGATTGGTGAGGACCAATCGAGTTGGCGCTAGGGTTTTTGTCCAACTTGTGTCTCCATCATTTTCATCCGTGCCGCAGTAGGCTGCCGTCAGGTCATGGACTTATTTCTCCTTCGCCGGAGCCTCGTCCGCAGGCGGTACGGAGATCGGCGGGGTGACGGCTTCGATCGGTGGCGTGGTGGCGGTGGCGCGTGGACGGGCGATCATGCCGCCGGGATGGTTTTCGATCGCGGCGCCCGGAGCCGGTGCTTCGGCGGTCGGCGGGGTGGCCTTGGTGATGAGGGCGTCGCGCTCTTTCAAGAGTGGCTCGACGGTGCTCTTGGCGACCTCGAAGGTGACGCCGGTGAAGGCCTTTTCCTTGACGAGCTTTTCGTTGAGCGCCTTGAGGCGATCGGTGAAGGCGGTGTCCTTGGTCTTGGCGTCTTCGGGTTTTTCGGCTTCTTCCTTTTTGCGCTCCTTGGGCAGGGTGGCGGTGACGTCAACGGTCACCAACAGACTTTCGGAAGCCGGCTTCGTGGGCGTGATGTTCACGGTGTAAGTGAAGCCCTCCAAGGTCTCGATGGTGGCGGTGCGCTTGCCAGCAGCGTCCGATCGCTCGGCCACGGTGGCGGCGGGGACGACGTCCTCGAAACTGGCGTAGGAAAACAATGTCTTGAGCGGGCTGGTGGCGGTGGTGTCCAGCACCTCGGTGCCGGTCGCGCCTTCGAGTTTGTATTCCGCCTGTTCGTCGTCGCGGGTGAGCTTCCATGCCGCGTCGGTCTTGCCAACTTGGCTGAGGCTGATGGATTTGATTTTCTCCGGGTTGATGAATCCGGAGTTGAGCCAGCGCTTGGCTTCGTCGCTCACGGAGGGGAACATTTCGCTCACCGCGTAGAACCCGGATTCGTCGGCGTGGTTGCGCACGTAGCGGCCCACGGAACTGGTGCCGCCCATCGGCGACGGTGCGGCACCGCTCTCGATGTTCTTGCCGAGCGAAACCTTGGCGATTTCCTTGCCCGACGCATCCTTGAAAGTGGCGGTTAGACCGCGGTCCTCGGGCCTGGAGGCGGCTTCATCCATACCGAATCGCGGCGCGAAGGACGGACCGGCTTCCATGCCGAGGGTGATTTTCAGCTCGCTGAGGGAACGGATGAAGTCGTTGACGAAGGTGGTGTTCGCCGGATAGTTGTCGCGCTGGACGATGGCCCACTTGGCGTCCTTTTTCGTAAGCGTGACGGTGCCTGTCGCGCCTTGGATGTCGATGGTGGAGGCCTCGGTGGCCGGGAACGATTCGAACAGGTTCTGCCCGGCGGCGCGCTGGGTGGCGCTGCGGGTGGACTTGTTCTGGCTGAGTTTCACAGTGGCCACGGCCGCGCCGAGTGCGATGGCGATGACCCAGAGGATGGTAACCTGGCGTTTGTTCATGGTTTGAAGAAGTTGATGGTTGAGAGTTGATGGTTGATGGAAAGAGGAAGAGGTGGAGGATTGGAGTCTGCGTTTATTCGCTATCAACTATCAACCATCCACTATCAACTTTCTTATCTTGCGCGTGTCAAGCGGCGGCGTTGGAGGAAGAATCCCACTCCGATCACGACGACCAGCACGGGCATGGCGGCGACATTAAGCAGCGTGATGTTTCCGGCGAGTTTGTCCTTCTGCCGTCGGAGGTCCTTTTCCTGTTCGCGGATGAGCTTGGAATACTCGACCTGCTCCTGGCGCAGCTTTTTGATTTCCGCCTCCTGGGCGGGTGAGAGCGTGAGGTCGGAACCGCTGCTCTTCTGAGCCTGGAGTTCGCTGAGTTTCTGTTGGGCGGCTTTTTGCTTCGTCTGGAACTCCTCGATCTTTGCTCCGACGGTCTTGTTGAAGTCGGCTTCCATTTTCTGGACCACGGTGAAGGGGCGGCTAACAGCGGCACGCGAGCGGGAACCGATCAGGTGCTTCGAGCCGACGGCCTGGTCGAGGATGTTGAAGAGCAGGGTGGCGTTGCCGTTAGAAAGGGTGGCCATTTGCTGGCCTCCGAAGTTCTGGATGTTGTAGGCGAAGCGGTCGTAGAACGCATCGACATCGGCGATGAGGAAAACGTTTCCGGGTGCGACACCGTCCTTGAGCGAGTCGGGTTTGGGCTCTTCCTTGGGAGCATCCTTGGCATCGGGAGCCTTGGGTTCTTCGCTGGTGGCTTTCGGTTTTCCATCAGGGAAAGCGGTCTTGAAAGTGCCGGATAGATGGGTCACGAGATCGTAGGCGGTGCCATTCGACTTGAGGGTGCGGGCGAGCGCCGGGTCGAGCTGCGAGGCCCTCATGGCATCCACGAACCCGGCTTCGGTGGTAGACTTGATCAGCGTGGTGGCGGTGACACCGCCGCTACCGGTCTTGGTGAAGGCGCCGGGCAGGAAGAAGGTGACGGAACCGAGGTCCTTGGTAATGACGTCGTCTTTCTGCGGCATGGAGTCCTTGCCGAGAGTTAGGACGGCGAGGCCGAGGCGGTTGCCGCCGAGCTTGGTGGCGAGCGTGGGATCGGCGAGCACTTGGCCGGATTCAAACGTGACGCCCCAAGTTGAGAGCAGGGTAGGGAGGGTGGAGGTCGTGGGTGGCGGCGGTTGCTGGCCCATCATCGGATTCGGCTGCGGTGCGGTCATTTGCGCGGCCACGGAGAACGGATCGAGCGCGGCGACGACGGTGCCGCCGTTGAGCACGTATTGGTCGATGGCGAATTCGGTTTCCGGAGTGATCCCGGCCGGGTGGAACAGGAGCAGCGCCTTGATTTCCTTAGGGTCGATGGTGGTGGACTCCATCGGCACGTCCACCACGTCGAACGACTGCTTGAGCTGTTGATAGATCACCCAGCCCGGAGTCGGCGGCTGGCCGGGCATCATCGCGGGGGCGCCCTTCAGGTCGAGGGCGGACATGATGCCGATCCTCGGTTTGGTGGGCGTGCTGACTTCCGCGATGGCCTTGGAAATCTGATACTCCAGCATCGTCTCACCGCGGGGATCGATGAAGGGGATGACGCTGGTCTTGTCGAGGCAAGAGATGGCGAGGCCGAAGTAGAGGTTCTGGTCGTCCATGCGCTGGCCGTTGATGCCGTCAAGGTTGGCGGAGTCCTCGGCGTCGGTGTCGGGCTCGGGGTCGAGGCTTTGGATGCGGAGCTTGCCTTTGGAAATGGAGGAATACTCCTTGAGCAGGTCGTCAACACGGCGCATGTGGAGTTTCAATTCCTCCGGCATATAGTCCGTGTTTCGCGAGGCGTAATAGCGGATGACGACCGGCGTATCGAGCTCGGTGAGGATGGAGCGGGTGCCGGGTGACAATGTGTGGACCTTGTTCTCGGTGAAGTCGGCGCCACGGTTGCCAAGCGGAGTGAGGGAGACGAGCCAGTTGGCGAGCACGGCAATGGCGACAAGCGCGGCAACGCCGAAGGCGGCGCGAGTGACCGGGTGGGTGGTTTTAACGGACATGGTCAGTAGAGTTAGGAGTGGATTTGAAATTGAAGATCTCAAATCGATCAGGCGCGTTTCGAGGAAAGGATCGCGCTGGTGCCTAGCAGGCAAACGAAGATGATTGCGCCAAACCAGATGAAGTCCTTCAAGCGGAACAGCCCGCTGTTGAGGGATCGGAAATGGTCCCAGATCCCGAAGGAAACGATGCCTTCGAGCACGCCGGGCGGGGCGATTTTCGCCAGTTCGCGGGTCACCGGATCATAACCGCAGAGCACGATGAGCACGCAGACGGCGACCGAGACGATGAGGCAGACGACCTGGTCGCGGGTGCAGGCGGAAACCAGCATGGTGATGGCGAGGAACGTGCAACAGACGAGGAAACTGCCGATGTAGCCGGCGAGGATCGCGCCGTTGTCGGGGTTTCCGAGGTAGTTCACGGTGATGACAAGCGGGAAGGTGAGGGACAGGGCGATCAACCAGACGGTGGCGGCCGCGAGGAATTTTCCGACAATGGCGCTCCACGTGGAAATCGGGAAGGTGCCTAGCAGTTCGATGGTGCCGGTGCGTTGTTCGTCGGCCCAGAGTTTCATGCCGACGGCCGGTGCGAGCAGCATGTAAATCCACGGGTGCCAGAAGAAGAACGTCCACTCGAGCGAGGAGTCGCCGAGGCGCATGAACTCACCGAAGGTGAAGGTGAAGCCCGTCGAGAATAACAGGAAGATCACGATGATTGCGTAGGCGGTCGGCTGCGAGAAGTAGCTCGATAACTCTCGTTTGTAGATGGTGAAGGAAGACATGGATTGGTGAATTTGAGATTTGAGACTTCAAATTTGAGATTCGGTCCGCTCAGGCGGCTGCCTCAGTGTCGCGCGAGGTGACCTTGCGGAACAGGTCGGTGAGCGAGCCGGTCTCGGACTGCGCGAGCAGCTCGGCGGGCGTGCCGTCGGCGACGATTTTTCCCCGGTCCACGATCACGGCGCGGGTGCAGGCGGCCTCGACTTCCTCCAGAATGTGGGTCGAGAACAAGATCGCCTTGGTCTGGCCGAGCCGTTTGATGAGCTGGCGGACTTCGAATTTCTGGTTCGGGTCGAGTCCGTCGGTCGGCTCGTCGAGGATCAGGACTTCCGGGTCGTGGAGCAGCGCCTGGGCAAGGCAGGTCCGGTGGCGGTAGCCTTTTGAGAGCGTGTCGATGGACTGTTTGGCGACGCTGCCGAGGAAACAGGTGTCGATCGCGCGCTCGACGGCATCGTTTTTCGCGGTGCCCGTGAGGCCTCGGATGGCGGCGCAGAATTTCAGGAATCCAACGACCGTCATGTCATTGTAGAGCGGCGCAGACTCTGGCAGGTAGCCGATTTTGGTTTTGGCGGCGGTCGGGTCGTCGGAAATCGAGATGCCGCAGACCCTGGCGTCGCCGGATGAGGGCGGGATGAACCCGGTGATCATGCGCATGGTGGTGGATTTTCCAGCGCCGTTGGGTCCGAGGAATCCGAGGACTTCGCCTTGGTTGACGGTGAAGGTCAGGTTGTCCACGGCACGCTTGGTGCCGAATTGCTTGGTCAGGTTTTCGACTTCAATCATGGGATAAATGGGATAGGTCTCTGGGAATCCCGCGGAGAGCGTCGCCGCCCGCAGATGTTGTTTTGAAAAGACGGTTTTTTGGAATTTTTCAAGAGAATATCCGCTTGTCACCGGATCTATCTGTATTGCACGCTGCCATTGCCGGTGTAACCCTCAGCAAAACATGGCCAGTATTCACCTACCCGAACACTGCGGCGTGATGCTGCTCCCCGACTGCACGTTGTTTCCCCACGGCGGCCTGCCGCTCTACATTTTCGAGCCGCGCTACCGGAAAATGCTCGAAGAGGCGCTGGAAGGGGACTGTTTTTTCGCGGTCGCCCGACTGATCGGCGAGGAGGACGGGGATCCGGCGGATTATGTGGCACCGGTGGGCACCATCGGCCTGGTGAGGGCATCGCGGGAGCAGAATGACGGCACCTCGCAGCTGCTCATCCACGGCGTGATGCGCGTGCGATTCACCGAGTGGCTCGACGAGCGCGACTATCCGTACGCCAGCATCGAGCCGGTGATCTCTGAATTCTCACCGAAAAACCAGTCCCAGGCAGCCATGAAAACACTGCGTGGCGGCGTCGAGGACGCGATGCGCCACCTGCCGGAAGAGGTGCAGAACGGTGTTTTCGCGCTGTTGGACCGGGCGGATGATCCGGGCCTAATGACGGACATCATCAGCCAACAGTTCATCCACGAGGCGGATATCCGGCAGCGGCTGTTGGAGATGGAGTCGGTAGGCGACCGGATCCCGGTGATCTGTGAATACCTGCGGAACGCGAGCCTTGCGGCCGAGGAGTGAATCTATCTGTGGGTCCTTGCCGTGTGGAATCCCCACACCAGCAGCAGCATGACCGCCAATGTGAAGGCAGGAACCTGCCAGAAGAGCGCGCACCGCAGCGCCGATCCTGCGGGATGATCCGGAAAATGCGAGAGAAGCCGGGAAAATCCGAAACTGAAGAGCCCGTAGCCCAGGTTGAAAGCCAGACCTTTGACCGAAAGCACGGTCGCCCGTTTCGCGGAATCCGCTTCCGCATGGAGCGCCCGGCTGACAGTGAAGCCTAGAAATCCCATCATCGTCATCAGCAACATCGCGGGCAGAATTCCATAAATCGGCCACGCGGGGGCTAGGGCCGCCAACCCTAGCAGCGCGATTCCGGCGGCGATGCCGAGGTTGGTCAAAGTGTTGAAGCGGCTGTTCAACCTTGCCGCGATCGCAGGGACGAACCATCCTAGCAGTCCCAGCGAAGCGCCGATGAAACCGTAGGTCCATTCCGGCAACTCGATCAGCCGGTAGTAACTGCTGGTCAGGGTCGCGAAGTTCCGGACCACCGCATCAATGGCAAGACCGACCACCACGACCACCAAGGTTTTCGGATTCGTGAAGACCCAGCGCGCGGTTTCCAAGGTGAGCCTGAAGGCACTTCTGAAAGTGCTGCCCACGGCATGGCTCGCATGGCGTGGCGGCTCGACCATCCGCAGGCTGACGACGAGGCATACCAGAGCCTGGCAAAACACGACAGCGACGGGCAGCCGGTGCGCGATGTCCGCGGATAGATGGAGATTCGCGGGCAGCAGCCGGTTGATTGGAACCGGATCGTAGATCAATCCGCCGAGCACCATCGCGATGACAAATCCGAGAGATCGCCAGCGCATCGCCGTGGCGAGCAGCTTGTCCCAAGCGCCGGCCCGGTCGTCTTCCGGCAGGGAATCGTAAGCCAGCGCCTCGTCCGCACCACTGGCACAGGCTTCGGACAGACCGGAGCAGATCCGGTTCACGACGCACAGGGTGAGAAGCAGGGCTCCGCCGTTTCGTGGAGCTAACAGCAGGCAGGACATTTCCACCACCATCAGCAAAGCCGCGGTGACCAGCAGTTTTTTCCTGCCGACCGTGTCGGCCAGCGCTCCGGATGGAACCTCAAACAGAAAAATGGTCGCCGCCCAGATCAGGTTGAGCAGGACGAATTGATCGAGTGTCAGACCGAGATCGAGAAACAGGATCGCTAGAACCGGATAGTAAGCCCGGGCGTTGTAGAAGACCGTGAAGAGAACGAACCGCCGCGGGTTTCCTGATAGGTCGGTCATGCGCGTGGATTACCAGACTCTCTTGATTGCATAGGTGTCGAAAATCGCATCCGAACTGATGATCGGCATTCCCTCAGTCTGACATTGGGCGATCAGCATCCGGTCGAAAGGATCCCTGTGATGGAATGGCAGATCCTGAATCCGTCGGCAATGAACGGCCTCAATTCCGAGCGGAATGATTGCCTGCTGCTTCAATCCTTCTGGAATGCAGTGCTCCCAGTCGTCCGGCAACTTGAAGTCACGATAGCCCCCCACGCTCATTTTCAGTCCGATCTCCCAGAGGCTCACTGTCGAAAAAGCCAAATGCGTCTCTTCATCGAGAATCGCTTCCCGTGCAGCTCTAGGCAGCCGTTTCGGGAGGAAGGCGAACCAGAGGATCGCCATTGTATCCAGCAGAAAACTACGCCCCTTGATCATGATCGTCATTCGTCAGGTGATCCGGATGCGGCGGGTCCGCCGCCGCGAAACGTGGAAAATCCTCCGCGATTTGCTCATCGAGTAAGGGATCGAAGAATCCGTCGAGTTTCACTTCGTGGCTGGCTAGGAATCCCAAAACCCGCCGTGGCCTTTCCGGCCTCTCCGCGACAATCCGCACGACCGGTTTGTCGCGACGGGCGATGATCACTTCCTCTCCGCGCTCCGCAGCCGCGATCAGCTTGGATAGCTGGGTTTTGGCCTCATGGATGGTGAATTGCATGGGCCCATAACTTAGCCAAGTGGACCAGGTCGAGCAACCGAATTATTCGACTTCCGTCCGGCCCTCGGTTTCCGCTCGGACAGCTGCATACACTCACCCCCTGTCGCCGGGTCCGCGGTCCACGTCCATGCGGAACGGGCGGCCGCGGAGGCGGGCGTTGCGGGTGCGGTCCATCACCTGGCTGACGAATTGCTCGGGCACATCGACCAGCGAGTGTTTCGGGAATAGCGAGATGCGGCCGAGGCAACCGTCGGGCAATCCAACTTCGCGATAGAGCATTCCGACGATTTCCTTGGCCATGACGCCGTGGGTTTTGCCGAGCGAGAGAAAAAGGCGGGTCATGCCGGCTTCGGTGCCTTGGCTTTCTCCACGGGGTGCGCGTTCGAATCGCTCTTGGCGCGGACCTCGGTCGTCGCGCTGGTGGCTGCCGTGGTCGTCGCGTTGCGGGCGGACGTTTTCGCGGCGGGCCGGGCGATCCGGTTCGCGATCCTCTTCGATGGCACCGCCTTCGCGGCCGCTCGCTTCGCGGATCATGGTCACGAGTGCGCCGGCGATGTCGGTGGGCGTGTGGCCTTGTTCGAGCAGGCGGTCGATGTTGTCCTGATAGTTCTCGAATTTTCCGGACTCGAGACGTTCCTTCAAGTCGTCGAAAATCAAGTCGGCGCGGCGTCCTTCGACTTGCTCGACGGACGGGATGCGCTCTCGCTTGATCACGCTGCGGGTGTAGCGCTCGATCGATTGCAGGCGATAGATTTCACGGCCATAGACGAAGCTAACCGCCCGTCCCGAGCGCCCGGCGCGGCCGGTGCGGCCGATGCGGTGCACATAGTCTTCCGGGTCGGTCGGCAGGTCGTAGTTGAAGACGATGTCGATCTCATCGATGTCGAGGCCGCGGGCGGCGACGTCGGTGGCGACGAGGATTTCCACCGCACCATCGCGGAAGCGCTTGAGCACGCGCTCACGCATTTGCTGGGTGATGTCGCCATGCAGGCGGTCGGCGGCGTAGCCACGGTTGACGAGGTCTTCCGTGCATTCATCGACCGAGCGCTTCGTGTTGCAGAAAACGATACCGAGGCGCGGTGGATTCATGTCGAGGATGCGGGAAAGCACCTCGACCTTGGAGCGCTGGCGGACTTCGAAATACGACTGCTCGACGGTGGAAACGGTGCGAGCTTTCTGTTGGATCTCGATGATTTCCGGCCCGTTGCCGAATTTCTGGATGAGTCGGGAAACGCCCGGGTTCATCGTCGCGGAGAAGAAAAGCGTCTGGCGATCGGCGGGAAGGGCGGCAAGCAGTTCGTCCATCTCATCCTTGAATCCCATGTCGAGCATGCGGTCGGCCTCGTCGAGGATGGCCATCTTGATGCGGGAGGCATCGAAACTGCCGCGGCGAAGGTGGTCGAGCAGACGCCCGGGGGTGCCGACGACGAGCTGTGCGCCATTGCGAAGCGCGCGGAGCTGGCGGTCGATCGGTGCGCCGCCGTAAACCGGTGTGGCTTGAAGACCCTGCATTTTTGCGCCGAGGCGATGGACTTCCTCACACACCTGCACCGCGAGCTCGCGGGTCGGGCAGAGGATCAGGACTTGCGGGTAAGCGAGTTTGACGTCGAGTTTCGCGAGGGCGGGAAGCGTGAAAGCAGCGGTTTTTCCCGATCCGGTGGCGGAAAGCCCGACCAGGTCTTTGCCCAGTAGGGCAGGGGGAATGCTCATCGCCTGAATCGGCGACGGGCGCTCGTAGCCGAGAGTTTCGATGGCGGCGAGCAGAGTATCGGGCAACCCGAGTTCGGAAAAAGGAGGCGTATCCATGAGCAAATTGAAGTCAAAATTCCGCCTCGTCAGTTCTTCTGTCGCGTCGGGCGGCGAGGCTATGGCTGGTTACCAAAGGAAAACAAGCACGGATGTGGAACGATGTCCTTTTCCCGAATATCAAGCCGCGTCCTGATCCGCGCGCTTGCGGCGGATGTTCGGCGGGCGCTCGCCGAGTACCACTTGGCGGTTGATCGTCACCGTGTCGATGTCGTCGCGGGACGGGATGTCGAACATGACTTCGAGCATCATTTTTTCGAAAATCGAGCGCAGCGCGCGGGCGCCGGTACCACGGCGGACGGCTTCTTCGGCCAA
This sequence comes from Akkermansiaceae bacterium, assembly GCA_031425955.1. Classification (GTDB taxonomy): domain Bacteria; phylum Verrucomicrobiota; class Verrucomicrobiia; order Verrucomicrobiales; family Akkermansiaceae; genus Luteolibacter. The sequence goes on from JANPKJ010000113.1 coordinate 94,677, forward strand.
AGCCTGGAGCGCGTCGCGGGTGACGCGGAGTTTCACGTCGTTCATGGCAAGCTGCTTGCCGTATTGTTTCACGAGCGCGTTTTTCGGCTCGGTGAGGATGGAGATGAGCTCGGTTTCGGTGAGTTTCCGGAGCGAGGAAATCACCGGGATGCGGCCGATGAATTCCGGGATGAGCCCGAAGTGGAGGAGGTCCTCCGGTTGGACTTTTTCCAAGACGTTCACCGACGGATCGTCGAGGTTTTCCTTCGAAGAATCCGCGTGGAATCCGAGGGTGTTGCTGCCGAGGCGGCGGCGGACCATTTCCTCGAGGCCGACGAATGCGCCGCCGACGATGAAGAGGATTTTCTCGGTATTGACCTGGATGTATTCCTGCTGCGGGTGCTTGCGGCCACCTTGCGGCGGGACGTTGCAGATCGTGCCTTCGAGGATTTTGAGCAGCGCCTGCTGGACCCCTTCGCCGGAGACGTCGCGGGTGATTGAGACGTTCTCGGTCTTGCGGCCGATCTTGTCGATTTCATCGACGTAGATGATTCCACGCTCGGCGCGGGCGACGTCGAAATCGGACGCTTGCAGCAAGCGCAGGATGATGTTTTCCACGTCCTCGCCGACGTAGCCGGCTTCCGTGAGTGTGGTGGCGTCGACGATGCAGAACGGCACGTCGAGCACACGGGCAAGCGTGCGGGCGAGCAGGGTTTTTCCGGATCCCGTCGGACCTAGCAGCATGATGTTCGATTTTTCAATCTCCACATCTTTGAACTCCTCGCTGACCTTGGCCTGGTCCTGGCGGAGGCGCTGATAGTGGTTGTAAACGGCGACGGAGAGCACCTTTTTCGCATTTTCCTGGCCGATGACGTGCTCGTTGAGCTTGGCCAGGATGGAGGCGGGCGAGGGGATCTTGAATCCTGCCTTGTCCGCCGGGGTCTTGCCCTTGCTGGTCGTCCCACCGAGTTCCTTTTCGAGAATGTTCGAGCAAACCTCGATGCACTCGTTGCAGATATACACCCCCGGACCGGCGATGAGTTTTTTAACCTCCGAGTGGCTCTTTCCGCAGAATGAACACATCGTCAGATTGGAAGCGCGGGCCATGGGGTGGTTTTAAATTGAATCCTGGGATTTGGCGAGATCAAGCGTCTGGCTTTTTCTCTTCGATGGCGGCGACAATCGGTTCGGGCAGTTGCTTGCGGTTTTCAAGGACCTTGTCCACGAGGCCGTATTTGACGGCTTCCTCGGCGGTCATGTAGTTGTCGCGGTCCGAGTCGTTTTCAACCTGCTCGATGGATTTGCCGGTGTGGTGGGCAAGGATTCCATTGAGGCGTTTCTTGAGGTTGAACATGAAGCCGATGGTCCGCTCGACATCGGAAGCGGTGCCTTGGGCACCACCGGATACCTGGTGGATCATCACGTGGGAGTTCGGCAGGCAGAAGCGCTTCCCCTTGGTCCCGGCGGTGAGCAGTACCGAGCCCATCGAAGCGGCGATGCCGATGCAGTAGGTGTTCACGTCGCAGGTGAGAAACTGCATCGTGTCATACATCGCGAGGCCCGCGGTGACGGAGCCGCCGGGGGAGTTGATGTAAATGTGGATGTCCTTCTTCGGATCCTGCATTTGCAGGAAGAGCAGCTGGGCGATCACCGAGTTGGCCACGAAATCATCAATCGGCACGCCGATGAAGATGATCCGATCCTTCAGCAGGCGCGAGTAGATGTCGAAGGAACGCTCACCGCGGCCGTCGGATTCGACGACGACGGGGACGTAATAATTTTTAGGAGTGTTCGGGGAACTCATGGAAGGGGATTGGAAATTAAGCATCGAGTGGTGTTTCGGTTGACTCAACTACGTTCGCGTGCTCGACGAGGAAGTCAATCGTCTTGCCGATGGCCATCGAGCTGCGGATGTTCTGGATGCGGCCGGCGCGCTGCATGTCCTTGATGAACTTCTTCGGCGCGATCTTGCGGGATTGCGCGATTTGCGCGAGGTGGTTGATCAGTTCGTTGTCGGTCACCGTGATTTTCTCGATGCGGGCGATTTCCTGCAGGATGAAATTCGTGCGCAGGTTCGAGACCGCCTGCTCGCCGGCGCTGGCGAAAATTTCGGTCTGTTGGGATTCGATCTCGCCTTCGGTCATGCCGGATTTCACGCCTTGTTTCACCATGGCATCCGCTTGGCTCTGGGTTTCCTGGAAAACGAGTTCTTCTGGTAGATCGAAATTCACCTGTGCGTTGAAGTGGGCGACGATCTGGTTCACCTTCATGTCCGAAATCTTGCGCTCGCGCTCGCCAGCCATGTTCTGGCGGATGATGTCCTTGATCTCTTCCATCGTTTTGCCGGGAGCGAGGCGGGCGGCCATTTCGTCGTCAAGCGCGGGAAGAATCGCTTCCTTGAGCTCCTTGACCGTGGTTTGGAAAACCAGCTCCTTGTTGCGGAGATCTTCGACCGGAAAATCCTCGGGAAGAATGACCGCGATTTCACGCGTTTCATCGACATTCATGCCGACCAATTGCGCGGCGAATCCGGGAAGGAACGCCTTTTCATCCAAGCGGACCCAGAATCCCTCACGGGCGGAGAGGTAGCCGGCGGGTTTGCCGAGAAACTCCTCGGTCGGCTTGCCCTCGACCGTGGAGCTGTAATCGATCACCGCGAAATCACCCATTGCGGCGGGGCGGCCTTCGATGGCGTTGAAGTCGGCAAACCGCTCTTGCAGTGCGGTGAGCTGGGCTTCGATTTCTTCTTCGGGCACCGCGCTTGTTGGCACGTTCACCGTGACGCCCTTGTATTCCGGAAGCGTTACTTCCGGTGCAAGAGTCAGCTTCGAAACGAAAGTGATGGTGCCGTTCTCATGGGTGGTGACGTCCTCCGGCACGCCGAAATCCAGCACGTGGAGCGACTCCTGCTTGAGCGCCTCGTCGTAGGCCTCGGTGATGAGCGCCTCATTCAGCTGCTCGGAAATTTCCTTTTGGAACCGCTTTTCGACGACCGCGCGCGGGGCCTTGCCGGGGCGGAATCCGGGGACGCGAGCCTTGCTGGCATAGCCTTTGACGATTTGATCGCGCTCACCGTTAACTTTATCCGCGGGGATTTCCACGCGCAGGGTGGCGACGCATTTTGGCTGCTTCTCGACGACAATGTTCATATTAAATGGGCCCGGCTTCAATGCCGGGACGGGGAAATTAGGGGTTCCGCGCCGGACTTGTCAAACAGGCTGTGCGAAAAGATACCCCCTCGACGGCCTTCGGGAATTGGAGGAAAATGGACGGAATTGGATGGCAATGGCAGGATCTGGAGGAAAGAGGCCTACCGCCAGGCGAGAAAATAAACCCGTAACGACACCCGGTGGGCTCGTTACGGGTCATTTTGAAATGGTGGAGGCGAGGGGAGTCGAACCCCTGTCCGAAACGCCGTCTACACTGGCATCTACACGTTTAGCATGCGGTCTGGAGCTTCGGAAAAACTGGGCCCGCATGCGGCGATGTCCTTCCTAGAAACCTGTTTAGTCTCGGAGAAGCGCCCGGTTCCCCGACGCTGATCCCAGCCTGCTAAGTGTTCGCCATCCCCCTCAGCAGGTGTCGGGGTTCTGACGTGGTCGTCAATTAAGCGGCCAGTGCGAGCTCGTTAGAGTCTGCATTTGTTTGTTTTGAGCGGCTTTTTTAAGAGGCCAACCGATCAACCTCTACGTGCAACCAGCGCGTCAAACATCCCGTCGAAACCAGAACGCCCCCGTCACTTGTGACAGCGGGAACATGCACCGGATCGCAGCGGGATCAATGAGAATTTGGAATTTCATCCACCGTGAACTGCCCGTCGGCGGCGGAAAGGTGCAACGGTTCCCTGATATGGGGTCGCAGCGGGGTGATGATCCCGTTGTTCAAGCGGTAAATCCAACTGTGGATCGAGATTTGCTGCCCGCGCTCCCAGGCGTCCTCCAAAATCGTCGTTCTCGCGACGTGGTGGGCCTGCGCGAGCACATTGAGCTCACACAGCCGGTCCACCGCCGCTTCCGGTTCCAGGGCATCGAGTTCCTGCCGATGGACACGGCTGAGCGAGCGGATGCCCGCCAGCCAGTTGTCGATCATCCCGTGCCGGAAATTCTCTAAAGCGGCCTGCACCCCGCCGCAGCCGTAGTGGCCGCAGACGATGATGTGCTTCACCTTCAGGACATCCACGGCGTACTGGATGACGGCAAGCACGTTGAAATCCGTCTCCGCCACGACATTCGCCACATTGCGGTGGACGAAAATTTCCCCGGGGGCGAGGCCGGTGATCTGGTTGGCGGGTACGCGACTGTCCGAGCAGCCGATCCACAAATACTCAGGGTGCTGCTGGTTCGCGAGGGTCCGAAAAAATTCCGGATCGTTCGCGTGAATCGAGTTGGCCCAGACCTTGTTTTTGTCCAGAAGATGAATGAGCGAATGCATCGTTGGGGCGATTTAAGCGGAGATTGGCTGGAGCGTCCACCGCGGGTTTGCCAAATCGGGACGGAAACGTTTGCGGAGTTCTTACGGAGCTCGACAAGTAAAGGTGTCTCGGCTCATGCAGTGCGGAGCGAAGGCATCGGATTTTTAAATGAGCATCTTCTCGGGAAATTGGAATTATCCAAAGGAACTGCCTGTCGTCGAACACCGGGAGGAAATCCTCGCCGCCATCCGGGCGAATCCGGTCGTCGTCGTCGTCAGCGAGACCGGCTCGGGAAAAACCACCCAGCTCCCGAAAATGGTCGCCGAAGCACTCGGCGACGATGGCGGGCGCATCGGCTGCACCCAGCCCCGGCGCCTCGCGGCAGCCAGCGTCTCAAAGCGCGTGGCGGAGGAACTGAAAGTCCCGCTCGGCGATTATGTCGGCTATCAAGTCCGCTTCGAGGACCGCACCTCGCGGGAGACGTGCATCAAATTCATGACCGACGGCATCCTGCTGGCGGAGACCCAGGGCGACCGCGACCTGAAACAATACGAAGCGCTCATCCTCGACGAAGCGCACGAACGCTCGCTCAACATCGATTTCCTGCTCGGCTACGTGAAGCGCCTGCTAGAGCGGCGCAAGGACCTGAAACTCGTCATCTCCTCCGCCACTCTGGACGCCGGGTCGTTCGCGGAATTCTTCTCGTTCAACGGTGTGCCCGCGCCGGTCATCGAGGCGCCCGGCCGGATGTTCCCCGTCGCGGAATTTTTCCTGCCACCCTTCGACGATGAGGACCTCCCGCAGCACGTCGCCCGCGCCGTGGATTACCTCGGCGATGTTGAGCCTAATGGAGATGTGCTCATCTTCCTCCCCGGCGAGCGCGAAATCCGTGAGTGCGCCGACGTTCTCGACGGTCGCCAATACCGCGGCACCGAAGTGCTGCCATTGTTCGCCCGGCTCGGCCTCGGCGACCAGCAGCGTGTTTTCAACCCCGGCAACAAGCGCCGCCTCATCCTCGCCACCAACGTCGCGGAGACTTCTCTCACCATCCCGCGCATCGCCTGCGTCATCGATTCCGGCATCGCCCGCGTCAGCCGCTGGAGTCCGGGAAAAGGCGTGCAGCGCTTGCAAATCGAGCCGGTCAGCCAGGCCAGCGCCCGCCAGCGGAAAGGCCGCTGCGGCCGTGTTAGGGACGGCGTCTGCGTCCGGCTCTACGAGGAAATGGAACTCACCGAGCGCCCGGAATTCACCGATCCGGAAATTCGCCGCAGTTCCCTGGCAGGTGTGATCCTGCGGATGAAAGCGCTCAACCTGCCGGAGATCGACGAGTTCCCGTTCCTCGATCCACCGTCGCCCCAAGCCATTTCCGAAGGCTACCGCACGCTGCGCGAGGTCGGCGCGCTTGATCGGGAAAAAAACCTCACCGACTACGGCCGCCAGATCGCGCGGCTGCCGGTCGATCCGCGGTTAGGCCGCATGCTCATCGAGGCCCGCAAGGAACATTGCCTCGCAGAAGTTCTGCCCATCGTCGCCGCGTTGGAATCCAGCGATCCGCGCGAGCGCCCTGCCGAAAAAACCCGCGAGGCCGATGCCGCGCACGCCCGCTGGAAGGACGGCGAGAGCGATTTCATCTCACTCCTCCGCCTGTGGAATGACCTCGCGAGATTCCGCGACAACCGCGGCCGCTGGCAGCGCAACGCCCTGCGGAAATTCTGCGGTCCCGCGTTCCTCAACGCCCGCCGAGTGATGGAGTGGGCGAACGTCCGCGACGAACTCGCCGACTTGCTGGAGCGCGAGTGGAAGATCAAAATCGGCGGAATCGGCGACGATCTATCCGGCGCGGCGAACTACACCACGCTCCACAAGGCGCTTCTCTCCGGCGTGCCGCGGCAGTTCGGCGTGTGGGATCGCGATTCGAAATCCTATCGCAGTGCGAACGGTGGTTTCTTCGCGGTTTTTCCCGGCTCCGGGCTGTTCGCACTGCCCAAGCGCTTCGAGTGGGTGATGGGCATGGAGCTCGTCGAAACCTCGCGCCTGTGGGCGCGACGGGTTGCTAGAATCGACCCCGCGTGGGTTGAGCACGTCGCGCCGCACCTGTGCAAGAGCAAATACGGCGAGGCGCATTGGGACGAAAATCAAGGCGCGGTCTATGGCAAGGAAACCGTGATCTGCGGAGGCCTGCCGGTCGTCGCCGGGCGGCGGATCCACTACGGCCGCGTCGATCCCAAGGCGGCGCGCGGGATCTTCCTGCGGGAAGGCGTCATCGGCAACGGTCTGCGCAAGCGCTGCGAGTTCCTCGACCACGTGCTGGAAATGCGTGCGGAAATCGAGGCCATCGAACAGAAACTCCGCCGCCCCGGCGGGCTGTGGAGCGACGAGGCGCTGCTGCGGTTTTACGAAGACCGAATCCCCGCAGACATCAACACCGCCGCCGCATTTCACAAGTGGCTGGAGAAAAACGAAGACGTCCTGATGTTAGGCGTCGGTGATGTGGTGGACGAGGATCTCGAATACCTCGGCCTCGCGGGTTTCCCGGACAGCATCACCCACGGCGGCCAGGAATACTCACTCTTCTACCACACCGCGCAGGGCGAGCGCGATGACGGCGTGACACTCGGCGTGCACGTCGATCAACTGCCGAAACTCCCCGAATGGCTGCCCGCCTGGGGTGCCGATGGAAACCTCCGCGAGCGCGCGGAAATCCTGCTACGCTCGCTGCCCAAGGATTACCGCCGCATCTGCCAGCCCATCGGTCCCGCGGCGGATAGTTTTGCAGAACTGTGGAGTTTCGCGCCCAAAGATCGCTCGATCTATCAGGCTCTCTCCGAGCACATGAAGGACCGCAACGGAGTTTACGTCCCCGTCGGCGAATTCGACGTCAGCAAGCTTCCGCCCGAGCTCGTCACGAAGATCTGGGTCTGTGACGACGACGCCGAGGAACTCGCGATGGGCGACGACGTGGCCGTAATCAAACTGCAACTCGCGGACCGCATGCGTGTCCGTTTCGAGGCTGCAGCGAATGCCGATGTCGAGCGCCGGGGCATCAGCTCGTGGGATGGCGAAAGCCTGCCGGAGCTGGTGATGACGCCCGGCGGCGGGGCCTATCCGGCGCTGGTGGACGAGGGCAAATCCGTCGGCGTCCGCGCCTTCACCTGCGCCGCGCTCGCCGCGGAATCCCACCGCGCGGGCGGCGCGCGCCTCCTGTGGCTGGCCCACGCCGACCAAGTCGCCTATTTGAAGAAGAAATTCCCGCTCGGCTTGATGGCGAAGGTCGAGCTGCCCCGCCTCGGTCCCGGCGGCACCTCGCTCGACACGCTCATCCTGCTCGCCGCGGAAGGAGCCGCGAAAGGCGTTTTCCCGCGCTCGCCCGACGATTTTGCCGCGCTCAGGGAGCAGGCGAGGGGACGCTGGTATGAAGCCGCCGCCGTTATCGGCAAAGCATTCGATGAAATCTTCGAAATCCTGCCAGACATCCAGCGCTGGATCTCCGCCAACCGCGAGGACCGCAACCTCGGCGAGATCGCAGAAGATCTCGACGAGCAACTAACCTGGCTCTTCCGCAAGAATTTCGCCTGGCATGCCGGCTTCGCCGGCCTGCGCGATTACCCTCGCCGTCTGCGCGCCATCCGCTCGCGCTTAGGCCGGGTTTCCTCGCTGCCCATCGTTAAGGATCTGGAGAAAATGCAGCGCCTCCGCCGCCTCTGGCAGCCGTGGTTCCAGCGCTGGACCGCCAAGCCGGAAGACCCGCGCTCTTGGCCGCACGGCTGGGCGCTCGAAGAATACCGCATTTCCCTCTTCGCCCCGGATATCCCGTTATCAGGAAAAGTGTCCGAGAAACGCCTCGAGGAGATGATTTTCGGTTAATCCTTGAAAGGAAAATGATGAACCACGGAATACACTGATTTTTATGGAGTTGGAAGTCGCGGGCATCTCATTCCAAAAGTGACACCTTCATTCTTCATATTCCATTCATTCTCTGTGTATTCTGTGCAATCGGTGGTTCCTATCTCCGAATTTAGGTTAATGTCTCCCGGCTGAGACAGCCGGAACACTTTCCTCGATCAGGCGCATCACTCGCTTTGCCACCTTCAGGTTGACTTATATCAAAAGCAAGCATCAAAATGATGCAGAATTGAAATTGATTTGATGAAATGTGAGGCTAGGATGTGGCATGAGAATCACAGTGGACATTGAAGATGACGTCCTGGCCGAGTTGATGAAGATCACCGGGGACAAGAACAAGAGTCCGGCGGTGGCGCGGGCGGTCACCGAGTTTGTGCGCCGCAAACAGGCGCGGGAATTCGGCCGGATGATCCGGGAGGGGGTTTTTGACTATCCGGCTCCGGCGGCGGATGCCGCGGGTTTTGATCCGGCCAATCCGGTCCCACCCCTTTACCCGGACTGAGCCGCCATGGTACTCGTGGATTCATCCGCCTGGATCGAGAGCCTCCGCCGGAATGGCGATATGAGGGTGAAACTCGCCGTGGAAGGCCTGCTGGAAGCGTATGAAGCCCAGTGGTGCTCGCCGGTCCGCCTCGAAGTCCTCGGCGGCGCCCGATTGGAGGAACGTGCGCTGCTCGGAAAGCGCTTTTCGGTCATTCCCTACCGCCCGTGCCGCGAGGACGATTGGGACCGCGCCGTCGCCCTCGCCTGGCGGATCCGCGGCAAAGGCCTCACCGTCCCCTGGCTCGATGTCCTCATCGCCGCCATCGCCATCCACGACGGGACCCGCCTCTATGCCATCGACGCCCATTTCCAGGAAATCGCCAAACACTCCGGCCTCCTGCTCTACCGGCCGGGTTACGGCGGGAGCTTCAATGAGGTGGACGACAGCTGAGCGTGGTCAGCATGCGGGCTGGCTCCAGGCCGCCGTGACACAGGCATTCCTGCCTGTTCTCTCCGCGAAGCGGACATCGCAGCCCTGAAATCGGTCGTTATCGCCGGTAAAACTACTGGGAGAAATTGACATCCGGACTCATTCCAACTGAATTTCCTCCATGCCGCAAAAATCCGGAGAGGGAGAGTCCCGACGATACAAGGAATCGGATTCGGTCCCACAGCCAGGTGACTCGCGTTTTGTTTTTGGGGCCTTCTGGGCAATATCGTTCGTTTTTACCTTTCTGGTTGCCGGACCATGGGCGGGATTTCACGGGGCGTTGCTGGGTTGTGTGGGGCTGTTGGTGGCGTTGCGACCACCGGTCGTGGCCATGCCACGTTCCTGGTGGCTGCTCGCCGCCGCTTTCATGGTCGCTGGAGCCTCCTCGTTCCTTCCCGCTTCCTGGATCGAACAGCCGGGTTGGCGCAAGCTGTTTGAAGAGGCCGGGATTGCCACCGGCTCAATGATCGTGATCCAGGCCAGACAGGCCGCCGAGGCGCTTGCGTTGTTTGGCATCACGTTGTTTGTCGGGCTCTGGCTTGCCGGTCACCGTCCGTCCTCGTCACAGCTGCGGATGTGGTCTTTGACTTTCACCATCGGAGTGGCGGTCTATGCGGTCGTGGCGAGGGTCGTGCAGCAGAACGCGCTGCCCGGTGCCGATACACATTTCGGGTTTTTCCCGAACCGCAACCATTCCGCCACCTACCTGGCCATGGGCTCGATCTGCGGACTGGGGTGTGTCTTGCAGGCCTTGAGGGAAAAACGATTCCCAGCCCTTGCAGTGGCCATCCTCGCCACTGGGATCTGTCTGTGGGCGGTCGCTGCGTGGTCGATCAGCCGTGCTGGGGTGGCTCTTGTGGCCGTCGGTGCCATCCTCTGGCTTTCGATGCTCGGCAGGCGCTACCTCGGCCGGCACGGTTTGTGGGCGATTGGTTTAGTAACCCTCGCCGCCGGGGGAATGTTCCTGATTGCGGATAGCGGCGTGAAACAGCGGATCTCCAAAACAGCAGAAAAAGCCGGTTCGATAATGGTCCCAGCGGATGGATTGGGCGTGGGGGAGGGGAAATCGGACAACTCTTCCCTCCAGGATCTGGATTTCCGCATTCCCACCGCACTGGATACCTTGGAGTTGATCCGCGATTTTAACTGGACCGGTGTTGGAGCAGGACAGTTCGAACCCATATTTCCACAATATCGGAAGCTCACCGCAGCTGCGAATGATTCGAGGAGTTATCATCCGGAAAGCGACTGGTTGATGATGGCGGCGGAAGTCGGGGTTCCAGCGACCCTGGCATTGTTGGCTTTGGTGACGGCGGCACTTTGGAAATCCCTGAGATCAATTCTTCAAGGTCGGGACCGTGCCCTGCGCGGTGCCTGTCTCGTTGCTGCGATGTTGGTTCCAATCCACGGGATTTTCGACGTCCCTGGGCACCGGATCACTCTGGCATTGGGCGCGTTGCTCTTGTTTTCCCTTTCAATGCGAGCCACCTCGGCGACGGAGCAGTTGTGTCGCAAGCCTGATGCTTGGCCCTTTCGGGTGGCCGGGCTCATCATACTTGCGGCGTCCGTTTTCCTGGTTCGTGCCCAGTGGTGGGACGGGACCCCTCCCGCTCTGACTGTCGCGAAGTCCTCCATGGCGGAGGTGCGGCGACTTTACCTGCAAGATCAAGCGTTGAAAGAAGAAGGCCTCTCGGAGACGTCGGGAGAAATCCACTCCTCCGCACCCGGTGTGGATCTTGTCGAAACAGCTTTGGCATCCTTGGATCAGGCTGAGAGATTAGCCCCGCTGGATTGGGGGATCCGCCGAAACCGTGGGTTTCTAGCGCTCCATTTTGACGATAAGCAGCAGATGGTTCGGAAATCATTCCAAATTGAACGACTTCTGGACCCGACCTGGGTGCAGGCGCCGTTGCAACAGGCTCTTTTATGGTCGACCACGGATGTCGAAGAAACCGCCAATTTGTGGGCCGAGGCGATCCGGCGTGCCCGCTGGATGGATCACCACCACCCTGGGAGCCTTTGGTCCGAGGCGCGAACCCGCGAGCGGATTCGCGAACAGGTGCGCGGTAAAACGGTTTTGGAGCAGCTATGGAGAGATCGCTCCGGCGACTGATTTTTTGACTTTGATGTCCCCTCCGTGATCCAGAAGGGCTTTCAGAGCCATTTTTTGGAAGTTTCCTGCTTCCGAGGCAAGGTAGTGTGCTTTATGATATATTAAACTTAATTTCAGTAACTTAGGAGCTTTGGGAGTTGTGAGGTATTTCGTCAAAAAAAGGCTTGATCCACGGACCTGTTTGGCATTTCATCGCATTCGTCATGAGAAAATTCCATAAATTAACAGCCTTCGTGGTGCTCTGCACCGTTTCTTTGTTGTTTGTCACACCGGCAGACGCGGCCCGGCGCACTACCTTCGTGGCGCCCACCGGCCCGGCAACTTCCCAACCTGCCGTGAGCCCTCCTTGACCCTGGTAAGTTTCATTTTACCCGCGAGTCCTGATAAAATTCCTATTTTACCGTTACGTATGAAATTTCAAACATTCCTTGGCCTGGCAATATTTTCTACTCTCACCTGCGCATCGCATGCCGCTTCCTCGCTTGCTTTCCCCGGACAGCCGAATCCTGATCCGTTTACTGTCCCGAGTCCTGTTCCCGGAGAAGAAGCGTTTGGAGTTCTGAATGGAAATTGGTCGGTCAGTCAAAACCCGAAGTCGGACTTACTCGGCTTTTATACCGACATCGGCGGATATCGGGGAGTGGGTGTGGGTGCCTTGGTAGACGATTACTCAAGTGTCCCTTCCAGTTTCTCGATATCCAGTAACACCGCCACCGTTGGTGTCGCCGGAGCTACCCTGAGTGATTGGTTCTTTCAAATCGATGCTCCGACTCTTGCTGGCGGTAGGGAGGCTTACTCCATCGATCTCGCAGGTACCGCAGGAAACCTGATATCGATCGACTTGGCCTACAATACAACTAATTCCAACTGGGATACTTTTGTGAATGGAGTCAACTCCGGTGCAATTTTTGAGGGCGGCCTCTACCAATTGTCAGCTGTGTTTGGCGCGGGTACTCTTAACGGGACGATCACCAGCTTTGACGGTGCCTTCACGTTGCCGTTCAGTGACTCCGGAGCGGAATTTAGTGGGAATTTTTCTTCCCTTACCATTACTACAGATAAGGTCGGACCTGATTGGGGAAATGGATACCTCAGCGTCGTTCCTGAGCCTAGTTCCGTAATGCTGATTTCCGTGCTTCCCGCATTCTTCGCATTGCGCCGCCGCCGCTGAGATCTCCTGGATCTGTCAAAATTCTACGAAAAAGGGAGCACAAAAAGTGCTCTCTTTTTTTATGAAACGGGATGGTGGATGTCAGCGGCTTGAAGTCATGTCAGTGGATGATCAGCTATGGATCCCACTCACGACCGCAGGCGGGGGAACAGACAATCATCATCCATATCGGGTCCAATTCTGGAAGGCCAACTCTGTAGAAAAAGTGACGGTTACAGGTGGATGAACAGGAGCGCGAAATTTTAATCCGCGCGATGTATGATAGAGATTTCGAGCGAAATCAGTTCCAATGCCTTTAAGGATTGGTTTATCGCTTTTAACACCAACGGTGTTTCGCCCTTCAGCCCAGGGTTGGCGTGAGAACGCCTACCTTGGGGAATTTGAGTGCATGGAATCGAACCTCAACGTGGTTCCGGCCTCGGCGGATGGGCCGCCAAAGTTGGAAAGTCCCTTCCCGGCCGGAACTCCGTTGGAGTTCGGGAGGTCGGATATCCGGTTCCCAAGGTAGCCCTCACCGGCAACCTTGGGCTGAAGGCCGGAACACCGTTGGTGTAGGAGATCCGGTCATTCTTCCCAATCCTTAAAGACATTGGAATCAATTGCCCGCTCCAATTGGAAAACTCATCTGTTTCCGAGATTTGGCCTAAGGGACAACATAGGCCTCGTGAGGGTGCGATCTGGCAATCACCCTACCCGGGGTTTTCACCACTTTGTTTCGGAACCCTTCCTGTAAGCGATGCTCCGTCTGTGGACACTTCCGAAGAGCAAAAGAAGAAACCGGGCCTCAAGGGGAAGTCTGACGCACGATCTTAAGTCGCATGAAACGCCTTGAATCATTTGGGGCAAGGGTCATTGAGGCGCGGATGGTTTGCACCGGACCCACGGTCGTCAACACCTCTTCCGTGGCGATGGCGGGTAACCAGCTTTCAATTCCCCCAAGCTCGCTTGCCAATTCCACCTGGAAATTCAGATCGGTGGCTGAAAGATTCTTTCGGTAAACCAGTGAGATTTGGCCGGGAGAGTATTGGGGTTGAGGGGTTCCTTGATTGGGCAACCCATGATTCGCCGTCGAGGGGTCCAGCCCGAGAGCGTATTCCACGAGATTCGGGATGGCGTCTTGATCCGGATCCTCATCATCGCCAGTAGCACTGGCTGGGATCTGGTTGTTAAGCACCCAAGGGTTAAGCCAGGAGGCCAGGGAATGACCGATCAGTGATAGTTCACCGCTGGCGGTAGTGAACAGGCAGTTTGGGTCGATGGTCTGGACTTGTACCGTGTAAGTGCCCAAGGCACTCGGCGGTGTGGATGACAAGTTATAGGTGACACTCGTCGCAAGGTTAGGTGGATCGGTGACGATCGTGACAGGCTTCGGGCTGCCATCGAAGATCTGTGTCAGATTGTCCAGTTGGATCGTGGCGGTTGCGGGTTGGATGGTGAGCGTGTTGGAAGCTGAACCCGGAAAACTAGGATTGGTTACCCTGGCTGAGGCCTGCCAAGATCCCACATTCACGGGCGCGGTGATGGTTGCGGTTGAAAGCGCCCTGATCCGGACCATGGGATATCGGACCGCGGGGTTGGGAATCGTAGCTGGATATTGCCAAGCTCCAGCCTTCACGAGTAGGCCGATGTTTGGATCCACATCGTTTCCTACCGCGGCAACATTGAGGGAGGTCTGATAAGCGACGTTGAGCTCATTATACGGGCCGGGGATACCAATCGACGATGGCTGGAACGTATTTGGATCGAAACCATAGGACTGGGTTCTAAAACTCACCACGACCATCACCCGCTCCGGCAAGGTGGCTCCATCCGGAAACGGAATGGTTGCGCGGAATGCATAGCCGTTGAACGGATAAGGACTGCCATCGGGCTTCGTCAGGGGCCGCCAGGGAATCAGGATATTTTGGGTTTCACCCGTGAGGAAAACGGGTTGGTTCGCGGAGTTGATCTCAAAAAGGCTGATCGTGATCGGGTGAAACCAGCCTTCAGAGGTGGCCAGCGATGGATTGGCGGCGATCCAAGTCGTATAATTTGCAGCTTTTGCCCAAGTGACCAAAATCACCTCGCAGGATTCCAACTTGCGCGCGGTTCCGGCGATTTGCACCAGATTCCCAAGAGCGGATAGCTGGCCTGCCGCGAAGCCTGCGCTGCTGTAGGAGAGCTCAAGCGGATCCGGACTGTCGTTGTAAACAACCTCGCTGACCGGCGCTGGAGCTGTCGGACTCAGATCGCGATAGGTAACCTGCGTTGGAAGGTTTGCGGGGGTCGTAGTGACTGTCGGGTTTTTTGGAGTCCCTGTGTAGGTTTGCACCAGATTACTCAACGTCACCGTCGCCGGTGTTTGAGCCTGGCCAGTTGCCAAAAAAGCGGCCCAACAAATGAGTCCTGCGAGTGGCAAACGGAACGAGAATTGGGCAGAGTAAATATCCACAGAAAGTGGACTTAATCGGAAAATCCGAATTTGCAAGCAATCCATGATGCCAATCAGGACAGTTTGGCTCGGCGCGAGGAATCGGCCGTTGTGGGCCCAGAGTCTTGTGACCTCTTGCGAGCGAAATGTCCTCACGTCGATTTCCCGGGAGAACTTGTTCCCTGCTGGCGGGAATTTCGGGGTTGGTTGTCGGCGTAGGTGAATGGAAACTCATCCCACCCCCTCTGCCACTTAATTCACTTTACGTGATTTTCCCAGCTCATTAGCGTCGCCGCAGTGATGAAGCCCCGCAATTCCATGATCCTTTTGGCCGCGGGTTTGAGTGTTTCATGGCTTGTTACCGCAGGGTGGGGGACACAGGGATCCGCCGCGGAGCCCACTGCGCCTGAGCTCCGTGAGGAAAATCCAGAGCCTCCCGAGCTCCCCGCGCCGCCGTCCGGACCGGAAACGGAGTTGTCTCCGGTAGCGGATTTCGCCCCGGAGGCGATGCTACCGGATCAGGAGACTTCAGACGCTGCCGAGTCCACTCCCGCGCCTGAGACACCGCCGGCGGAGGATTCTCAGGGAGATCCGGCTCCGCAGGCCACCGAGGAGACGGCTCCTGCCATACCGCCGCCGGATGGAATGATCCCGGCCGAGATGAGCCCGATTTCCACCGCTCCGGATGACCTCGCCGCCGGGACCGCCACTCCCTTCTCGCTTCCGGTGTCGGGATCCCTCGACGAAGCTGAAAACCCGGAATCCGGCGACTCTGCCGCGGAAGTTCTGCCTCCGGCGGACAACCGCTCGGCTCCATGGGTCGCCGCTACCGGCGGGTATTCGAATCCGGTCTCGGGAGCCGCGGGTGGCGGGCTGCCTTTTGCTCCCTCGGGCTTCACTTCCGCCAACCCCGGTTTCCCGATGGGTGGCGTCACCGCAGGGGAGGGGATCTTCGACGGCTTCTCCATCGCCGCCACCTTTTCGGGCACTTACACTTCCAACGCCACGCGCAGCCCGGGCGAACCCATCGCGCCGATCCAAGACGACTTCATCTTCGGCCTCGGCGGATCCATCAGCTATTTGTCGAAGGCCACGGACTGGACCTTCGGCGGTTCATACACCGGTAAATACAACCAATATCTGGAGCTCACGGAATACACCGGTTACGATCAATCCTTAGGCCTCGTCGGGAATTATGACGGCACCAAGCTCAGCGCCTCCGTCACCGGCGGCGTCAGTTACACCCAAGGAAACAACCGTTACTATTCCTCGGAGTTCGTGCAGCAGATTTCTTACAATCTCGGCCTGAACCTCCGCTACCGCCTCAGCACCAAGACGTCCCTCCAAGGAAACATCGGCCAGAGTCTGTCCACCACCAGCGAGAATTCCTTCAACGACACCGAGTCCTTCAATCTCGGCATGGCCGCGCTCTGGAAATACTCGAAACTCACGGAATTCGGTCCCGGCATCCGCTACACCTTCCTCTCCGGCGGTAACCGCGACAGTCGCTCCTCGATCGGTCCCGAGCTGCTGGTGAATTACCAGCTCGCTACCAAGGTGAGCCTGAATTCCCGCGTTGGTATGGAATTTTCCAGCTATGAAAGCGGGGGCACCGCCGATCCCTCCCTTACCGGCTCTCTCGGGCTCAACTACAACCCCTCGAGACTCTGGAGCATGAACCTCGCGCTCTACCGGGGATCCCAGGCGGATGCGTCCTCCGCAGACGTCTTCACCAATGTCAGCTCGGTGCGGCTCGGATACACCCGCAAAATCCGCCGGGCCACCCTCAATCTCGGACTTTCCTACGAGCTCAATTCCTATCAAACGTCCGGAAACTCCGCTGCCGCGGCCTACGAGGACCGCAACTTCGTTAATATCGACGGTTCGCTCGGCATGCCCGTGTTCTCGAATACCTGCTTCGCCAGTGTCTTTCTCCAATATAACGACCAGAGCGGCAGCCCCACGGAGACCTGGGACGTCGTGCAATCCGGCTTCAGCGTCAGCCGCAAGTTCTAAAAGGGCGGCTTGAAATTTTTTAAACTGCCTGCCGCTTCGGGACATTTCCCACGGTAGACAGTGTGTTCAGATTTCCTCCCCTATGCCATGTCGGCATCGGAATCTTGCCGGAATTCCGGCATCTGAATTCTGCCTAAACCCCCGATCAAACCTAACAAGAGATGAAGATCAATCAGCTAATGGCGTGCTGCGCCTGTTTCACCGCTGGCAGTGCGTTCGGTGCCACCGGATTTTTCGGCGACCATGTCATCGTCGCGAACAATACGAACTATGTGGCCATCGGCAGTGGGACA
Source organism: Akkermansiaceae bacterium (assembly GCA_031425955.1). Lineage (GTDB taxonomy): Bacteria > Verrucomicrobiota > Verrucomicrobiia > Verrucomicrobiales > Akkermansiaceae > Luteolibacter. Next base: position 111,946 of record JANPKJ010000113.1, read on the forward strand.
CCTCAATTGTCGGGCGGCTTCGGCACTCTCACTCAAGGCGGCGTTTTCAACATCCAAGGATTCAAGCTGAATACCTGGGAAGACAACAGCAGCCAGATCACCCACATGAATCTGTTTTGGTCGGTCGACAATTTCGCAACCAAGCACCAGATCCAGCTTTTTCCGGCACCTGCCAAGTCGGGCAACGACCGGTTTTGGGAAATCCAAAGCGCGACCCAGAATTTGTTGAACAACAATGGAACGGGGACCTTGATGAATGGCAATTACACCTTCAGAGCCTACTGGGAGGGATATACGAACGGGACCAACACGTTTGGCAACATCTTCCAAAACAATGGTGGCAACAACTACACCGCCACGTTCTCGGTGGTGCCGGAGCCTACCGGGGCCCTGGCCTGTCTTTTGATCGGTGCCGGCCTGCTGCGCCGCAATCGTCCCAGTGCCTGAAATCGCCGCACAGCGAATGTAGGCACTCGAACGTGGCTGTGGCGTCCCGCCGCTGAGCGAATGCGGTGCGGAAGAACAGGCTGAAATTCGCCGACACGCTTCCCCCAGACACCTCTTACACCCTCCATCCACCCACCGGCGGGACGCCACAGCCACGCAGGTGGCGCGCTTTTGATAAAAGCGCAGGCGAATGAGGGGATAAAGGGTGGCCTGAAATTTGACGGGACGGATTACTCAGGCTTTTTTCTCCTCTCATTCGCGGCTGCCCCGGCGGTGCAGCGCTACCTCTTTATTCCCACATCCGCCCATCAGCCGGACGCCACAGCCACGTGCCCCCCGGCAACTCTTCTTTTCAGCTTTCAGGTTTCAGCTTTCCTCTTCCCGCTTTCCTGCCTTGACCTCCCCGTGCACCTGCAACGGTTTTTGTACTGGTCACTCATCTTCAAAAACTTTACGCATCCGCCGGATCGATGAAACATTCGGAGCTCTTCCGGCCGTTTCTGACCAATCCGCCCGGTTCCGTCGCCTTCCACCACGCCCCTTATCTTCCTGCCTTGAAACCCTCGATCTTGCCCGCCGGATTTTTCCGTTTCATCCTGGTATTCCTCCTCTCGCTTGCAGGACTGGGGGCGGTGACGGAAGATGCCACCTACACCCTCCGGCCGAATGACACGATCCGCCTCGCCGTCTACGAAGAGCCGGATCTCTCCGTTCAGGTCCGCATCCTCAAGACCGGACAGGCGTCTTTCCCGCTCATCGGCTCCGTTGAAATCGGCGGCCTCACCGTCGCCGACGCCGCCAAGAAAATCCGCGACCTGTATGCCAAGGACTACTTGGTCGATCCCAAGCTCACTCTCACCGTGGACGAATACGCCACCGAGTTCATTTCCGTGATCGGTGCCGTCAAAAACCCCGGGCAAGTCCCGATGCCGGTCTCCGGCAATCTCGATTTGGCCTCCGCCCTAGCCACCGTGGGCGGCCTCGCCGAGGATGCCAATGCCAACAACATCCAGTTGGTCCGCGCCTCCGGCACCACCTCGTCCTTCTCCATGGCCTCCATCCAAGGCGAGCCCGGACGCGTCCGACTCGGCCCGGGAGACCGCATTATTGTCAACCAGAGCGCCTTCGTCGGCCGCAAAATCACCGTGCTCGGCCAAGTCGGCAAACCCGGCCCGGTTTTGTTCCCACTCGATGGCAGGCTGGATCTCGTCAATGCCATCGCCCTCGCTGGAGGCATCACCGAACTCGCCAACCCGAAAAAAGTCACCATCAACCGCAAAGGCCAAGTCACCTTGGTCAATTTCAAGGAAGTTTCCGAGAGAGGGGACCGGCCATTCTGGTTGCAGCCGGACGACGTCGTCACCGTCGCCGAGCGAATCTTTTAGCAGCTTCTGCCCATTCCGTCACAAGCAGAACTCCATTTTCTGCCCTCTGTTTTTTGACCTCTGACCTTCTTGCCTTCGATGTTCGATCCGACCCTAAGCCCTTCGACTTTTAAACATTCAGACTTTTAGACATTCAGGCTTTTCCTCACGCTACCTGCCCACCGCACGACCCTCAGTTTTCAACTTTCAGCTTTCAGTTTTCAGCTTTACCCACAATGCCTCCTTCACGCCGCTCCTACCGCCCCAGTCATGACATGAATGACGACTTCGAGGACGACGACATGCTCGACTCGGGCCTGTCACGGCAAGCTGGGCAGGAGAAAATGAAGCAACTTGCCTCCGACCTGCTCGGGCGTTGGCACTGGATCGCCCTCGGGCTGATCATCGGCGTGCTCGGCGGCTTCTATTTCCTCTCCAAGGCCCCCAAGATTTACCAGACCCGCTCGACTCTTCTCATCAAGCAGGGAACCTCCTCCGTCATGGCCAACCGCGACCGCGTGGATGAAATGGACTACCGCACGCTGGAAGCCATGAACACCATCGCCGAGCGCATCACCCGCCCCGAGCTGCTCCAGAAAGTCGCTTCCCGCCCGGAAATCCGCGCCCTCCCCGGTCTGATGCCGGAAGAAGTCGTCTGGTTGCCCGGCTGGGCCGCCAAGTGGTTTGCCAAGTCCTCCGACCAGCCTGCGGAAAAAGGCGGCGTGCCCCCGCCGGCATCGCTTGCCGGAGCCATCTCCTCCTGGACCAAGATCTCCGTGCGCCGTGGCACTCGGCTGCTCGATGTAATGGTCAGCCACCCTGACCCCGCCGTCGCCAAGGCCCTCGCCGACAGCATCGCCATCGAGTACCAGGCTGAACTCACCGGCGCGCGCAGCAGCGGTCGCAGTTCTTCCTTGCAGATCCTTGTCGAGGAATCCGAGTCCGCCCGCAAGCGCCTGCAAACCGCACAGAATGCCATGGCCAACTACCAGCGCGCCCTCATCACCCTCAAGGATCTCGAGCTCCGCGAGGGTCTCGCCGCCGAACTCTCCCGCCGCTACCTGCCCAAGCACCCGAAAATGGTGGGCGCCGCCGCCGAAGCGGAATCCGTAAAAAGGCGCTTCCTCGCCGAGTTCGACGCCGCCATCAACTCCGCCGCGGACCGCGATTACTGGGACAGCCACGCCGCCGAGTGGAAGCAGTCCACCAGTGATGAAATCGCCAAGCTCGCCACCGCCCGCCGCCTGCTCCTGGCCCGCGGCAACGTGCTCGAGAGTGAGATCAACAGCCAGACCAGCGTTTTCAATAGCATCCTCACCCGCATCCAGGAGGCGGATATCAACCAACAGGCCGTCGAGTCGGAAATGGACATCAGCAGCCTCGCCCAGTTGCCCGGCATGCCGGTTTCACCCGTGGTGCCCAAGGTGCTCGCCATGGCCACCGTCGGCGGCCTCGGCTTCGGGGTTCTCCTGGCGATGATTTTCATCCGCATCGACAACAAGTTCCACACCGTGTCCCAGCTCGAGCGCGAGACCGGACTGCCGGTGCTCGCCGCCATCTCGGACATCCAGCTCAGGTCGCTTGTTTCCAGTGGCAAGAAGAAGGACGAGCCGGAGGCCACCAAGAATTGGGAGAAGCAGTTACTCTTCCGTGATGCTTACTCTTCGACCACCTACGCCGAGATGTTCCGCGTGCTCCGCGCTTCGGTCTCCCTGCTCGGGGACGAGAAAAAGCGCCGCATCACCCTCTTCAGCAGCGCCCTGCCCGGCGAGGGAAAAACCCTAGTCTCCAGCAACTTCGCCCTCGCCGCCGCCCACCAGGGCAAGCGCACCCTGCTCATCGACCTCGACCTCCGGAAGCCCGCTGTCCACAAAATCTTCGGGCTCAAGCGGGATTCCCATGCCTACGGCGTCACCGAGGTTCTCACCGGAAATGCCTCCTTCAAGGATGCGGTCCTCACCGACACCGGTGCTCCGCACCTCCACCTCATGCTCGCCGGCAGATCCGCTCCCAATCCCGGCGAATTGCTCAATGCCAGCTCCCTCGAGGATTTTCTGCGCACCGCCACCGATGCCTACGATCTCGTCGTCATCGACTCCGCGCCGCTGCTCGCCGTGCCCGACACCCGCATCATCGCACCGTTGGTTCACAACTTCTGCCTCGTCGTCCGCGCCGAGTATGTCCCGAAAGGAGCCGTCCGCCGCGCCATTTCCCTGCTCGAGCAGGATAACAATGCTCCCAGCGGCCTCGTCTTCAACGGCTTCACCGAGAAACGCCGTCTCATCGGCCAGAACTACTCCTACGGGCACTACCAGACCAACAAATTTGGCAAAGCCTACCGCTACGGCTACGGCTCCTACGGCGCCTCCTACGGCAGCGAAGATAAATCCTGATCCGCACGTGGCTGCGGCGTCTCGCCGCTGGGCGAATGCGAAGCACAAGAAAGGTAGCGCGCTTTCGCCGAGAGCGCATACCAATGGGAAGCGAAAGCAGGGTAGCGCTGCACCGCCGGGGCAGCACGCGAATGAGAAGCAAAAGAAGTGCTCAAGAGAGATTTCCCGTCTCCCCTGGATCGAAGCTTTCTCTCCTCATTCACTGCTGATTGATTCGGGTGCGCCACACGCCCCCTCACCCCTTCGGGGCACGTCGTGTTCACTCCTGTCCAAAACGGCTACAAGCCTTCACCGTTTTTGCGTCGAGGCAGCGCCACCTCTTCCGCACGTGGCTGCGGCGTCCCGCCGCTGGGCGAATGCGCGGAGAAAGAGGTGTCTGGGAAAGCCGTCCCGTCCGCCCTCAGTTTCACCTTTCACACTTCATTCACCCTCCGGCGGAACGCCACAGCCACCTGCCGTCCCGCACTTCCCTTTCATTTCCCCAACCCCTTTCGTTATCTGTTCAGAATGTTCAAATTTTCTTGAACTCCAGCGTCTTCCTGAGACCCTCTTGTGGGTCAGAATCAACGGCTTGGCTGTTCGATTAGACTCCAACTTCAACTCCACCACTCCCGGTTTTCTCCTCGATCCGGAGAATCGACCAAGGGCGGCAGCGTGGCGCGAGGCGGTTGGCCGAGAGCACAGGCCGGAAAACGGTTGGTAGACAGTGGTCGGCAGAACTCAGCCCACAGCCCACAACTTTCAGCTCTCAGCTTTCATCTTCCATCTTTCATCTTCCATCCCTCACCATGAAATCCCTCCTCGTCACCGGCTCCTCCGGTCTCATCGGCTCGGAAGTCTGCATCCATTTCGCCGCCCTCGGTTGGAAAATCCACGGCGTCGACAACAACCAGCGCGCCGTCTTCTTCGGCCCGCAGGGCGACACCCGCTGGAATCAAGGCCGCCTCGCCGCCACCCTCGGCGACTCATTCCACCACCACGAGCTCGACATCCGCAACCGCCAAGGCGTGCTCGACCTGCTCCGCGACCTGAAACCGGACGCCATCGTCCACACCGCCGCCCAGCCATCGCACGACCGCGCCGCCGCTATTCCCTTCGACGACTTCGATACCAACGCCGTCGGCACGCTCAACCTGCTCGAAGCCACGCGCCAGGCCTGCCCGGACTCGCCCTTCGTCCACATGTCCACCAACAAGGTCTACGGCGACCGGCCCAATACCATCGCCCTCACCGAGTTGGAAACCCGCTGGGACTACGCCGATCCCGCCTATGCGGATGGCATCACCGAGGACTTCTCCATCGATCAATCCAAGCACTCGCTGTTCGGCGCTTCCAAGGTCGCTGCCGACGTGATGGTGCAGGAATACGGCCGCTACTTCGGGATGCGCACCTGCTGCCTGCGCGGCGGTTGCCTCACCGGCCCGAACCACTCGGGCGTGGAGCTCCACGGATTCCTCTCCTATCTGGTCAAGTGCAACCTTGAGGGCCGCGAATACAAGGTCTTCGGCTACAAGGGCAAACAAGTCCGCGACAATATCCACTCCTACGACGTTGCTTGTTTCATCGAGCAGTTCCTCAAAGCCCCGCGCGTGGGGGAGGTCTATAACATCGGCGGCGGCCGCGCCAACTCCTGTTCGATCTGGGAGGCCTTCAGGATCACCGAAGAATTCTCCGGCAAACAGCAAGTCCATCAATACGTCGATGAAAACCGCGCTGGCGATCACATCTGCTACATCTCGGACCTCTCGAAAATGCGCCGGCACTACCCGGCCTGGGACATCACCATCTCCCTGGAGACCACCATCCAACAAATCATCGCCGCCCATTTGCAGCGGTGAGCGGTAGCGCACTCCTGATCTAAGCTCACGCGAATGAGATGCTCATTCCTAAACGTGGCTGTGGCGTCCCGCCGCTGAGCGAATGAGGTGAGAAAGGAGGGCTCAAAATAGCCGTTCCGGCTCTTTTAATCCCAATCTCTCCCCTTAGCGCCCTTGGCTCCTCGGCGGTTCAGCCCTCTTTCCTTGAGTCTTGCGTCTCGAAGTCTTGCCTCCTCCCACCCATGCGCCGCTCCCTCCTCATCATCGCCGCTCTTCTCCTCGCCCTAGGCGTGGTCGAAGGCGTGTCGTACTGGTGGATGCATCCCGCCCCCGCCGGCCTCGGCGAGCCGGTGCTGGTCTATCGCCCGCGGGACAGGGGGCAGAAGTCAGGGATCGGAGATCGGGGATCGGAGATTGGGGATCACGAGCAAGCTACCGCGCAGAACCCCTTTTCCACCCTCGCTTCTTCACCATCGACCATCAACCCTCAACCCTCAACTTCTTCAATTGCCTCCTCTTCCATTCAACAATCAACAGTCGACAATCAACAATCATCAATCTCCCTCTCTTCCACCCTCACCTCCCTCCCTGAAATCTACGCCAAGTCCGCGCCCATGCTCCGTTGTTCCAGCGGCCAAGTCCTGCATGCCCGGATCGATGAATCCGCCGGCATTCACCTCGCCTTTTTCGAGTGGGACGGCACCGACACTGGCAGCGTGCTCGAAGCCTTCCGCCACATGCCAGAAGCCTGCATGGGCTCCATCGGCATGACACTCGTCGAAAAAGCTCCGCCGCGGGCTTACGTGGTCAGGGGGCAGGGGACAGGGGGCGGGGATCAGGGATTGGGGATGAGAGATCAAGAACAAGCCACTGCGCCAAGCTCATCTTCAAATTCAACATCCAACATTAAAAATTCAAAATTTGCGACGGAGTCGCTCATCTTCGACCACACCGTCTTCCGCGAGGGTGGGGGAGTCGCCGGTCTCGGTTCTCCCATCCACGCCTTCCGTGCAATCTGGGTCGCCGGGGTCTCCACGGCCGACGCCCGCAAGGGCCTCGGCGGCGATGAATTCGACCGCCTCCGCACGATCCGCCTCAAGAGCGCCCGCGATCGCTTCCGCCCCGCCCACGCCCGTGTCATCCAAGGAGCCGTCCGCGGCATCTCCGATCCCAATCTCGCCTGGCAGGCATTTGAAGAAGCGATGCTCAAGGACCTGAGCTTTCAATAAGCAGTAACGACACTCCTGTCGTGAAAGCGACTGAGCCGCGAATCTGTGACGTGGCTGTGGCCTCAGGCCACAAAGCGAATGAAGTCCGAAAGGGCGGACTGAAATTCGCCGGAACACTTCCCTCAGACTCTTCCTCTCCTAATCACAACCCTCAGAATTAAGACAGAATCATGGACAGCAGAATCATTTTTCAGATGAAATAACCGATGATAGATCTCTGACTTCTTCCACTGCCCACTGCCCACTGCCCACTGCCCACTGCCCACTGCCCACAGCCCACAGCCCACAGCCCACTGCTCACTGCTCACTGCTCACTGCCCACAGCCCACAGCCCACAGCCCACTGCTCACTGCTCACTGCTCACTGCTCACTCGGCACTTCATCTTCTACCCAAACGCCTCCCATTCAAAATTCAGCATTCAACATTCAAAATTTCCCAGCCTGATTCGCGAATCAAGCATCATCGGCACTTCCACATTCAAACTTCATTCTGAAATCCGAAGCCTCAATTTACGAAATATCGACTGCCTCCCCGAGCGTGACGGAACATCATGCTGGCAAAATCAACCTTCCACCTCTACGTTCACCCTCATGAAACCGTTTGAAGAAATCGTCAAGTTCATCGCCGACGCCGCCGGGCCGGAGAAGCTGGGCGCGTTCAAGCCTTCCAGTGCTGCGGAAAAGCGGGTCGAGGAACTGCTGGTAAAACAAAGAGAAGGCTCGCTCAGCGCCAAAGAGCGTGAGGAGCTCCAGCTATTCGTTCAGCTCGATCACGTCATGAGCTTGGCGAAAGCCAAGGCCCGGGCACACAGCCGATCATCCGCCGCGTGAGCGCTTCCGTTTCAGTCCGCCTGCGCAGACTCGTCATCCAGCGGGCGCACGGAATTTGCGAATATTGCCTCATTCATCAGGAGGACGCCTGCTTTTCGTTCCACATCGATCACATCCTCGGCACCAGACCCCAGCCCAACTTCGCGAAATGATCGGCAAAATCCACCAAGCCAGCGGCCAGGGCATCCGCCGGATCTGCGCCACCCTCGACGTTCCCCGGAGCAGCTATTATCACGCCGCCGCGCCCACTCCCATGCAGTCTTCCGACGAAGAGATCGGCCTGGAAATCGAGGCAGTTTTCAAGCGTCACCGCCGCCGCTACGGCTACCGCAGAATCAGGGATCAGCTTGCCGACCAAGGCATCACCTGCGCTCCCACCCGGGTCCGCAGGATCATGCTGGAACGCGGCCTCAAAGCCATCCAGCCCCTGCCCGAGAAACCCAACCGGGTCTGGGCCGGCGACATCACCTTCATCCCGACCGCCGCCGGCTGGATCTATCTAGCCGTCATCATCGACCTTTGTTCGCGCAAAATCGTCGGCTGGGCCCTGGCCGACCACATGCGCGCCGAGCTGGTCGGCGACGCCCTCAAACAAGCCCTCGGTTCGCGCGACACCGCCCCGGATCTCATCTTCCACAGCGACCGGGGCAGCCAATACGGCAGCGGGGCCTATCGCCAGATCCTCGGCCAGGCGGGAATGCGCCAAAGCATGTCGGCCCGCGCCAATCCCTATCACAACGCCTGGACCGAATCCTTCATGGGCACCCTCAAAAGCGAGATGCTACAGGACGGTTGCTTCATCGACAGCAGCGACGCGCGCGCCGAGATCTTCGACTACATCAACGCCTACTATAACACCCAGCGGAAGCACTCCGCGCTCGGCTACCAAACCCCGGCCCAATTTGAGGCCAACATCAACTCTCTTAACTAAGCAACAAACGGTCCAGAAATCGGTTGCATCCCTGCTTCCGTCCCGGAAAATTTCGAGATGGCGGTCCATTTGACCCGTCCAGAACTCGACCACCACTTGCGGCTCATGGCTGCCCTGAAAATGTACGAACTGGGGCAAATCAGCAGCGGCAAGGCTGCGGAACTTGTCGGCATGACCCGTATTGACTTCCTTCACACCTGCGGTCGCTACCGGATTTCGGTGTCCAATTACCCGCCTGAGGAAGCCGAAGCGGAAATACTCCGCGACCTTGAAATGTTTTCCCTGTTCTCTGCGATATGACTTTTGTTTGCAACGCTGGGCCGGTGATCGCTTTGGCGAAGATTGACCGCTTGGCTTTGCTCCAAGATTTGTCCGACCTAGTGGTGATCCCTGAAACGGTGTTTCATGAGGTGCTGGCCAAGCCAGGGCCGGATACCTCCCGCATTCTCGAAGCCTCTCGCTCATTTCTCAATCATTGTAGCAAGGCATCGTTCTGACGGTGCTTCAGGATTGCAATCTCAGGAAAACTCACCTTAGTAGTCTGCGTCATGAGCCTGATCGAACTCGAACAAGAAGTCCAAAAGCTTAGCCCATCCGAGTTCTGTGCATTCACGAGATGGCTGGACGAGTATGCCGCAGCCCAGTGGGATGCGCAACTTGAGGCCGATGTCGCATCTGGTAAACTCTCCAAATCGTTCGATAAAGCGGATGCGGAATTCCTGGCTGGAAAGTGCGTGGAGCTGTGAAGCACTTCACCACTCCGGATTTTTGGTTTCATTACCGATTGCTGCCTCGGTCCATTCAGGTGCTTGCGGATAAAAATTTCCAGATTCTGAAAGAGAATCCACGTCATCCCTCGCTGAGACTGAAAAAGGTAGGGCCACTTTGGTCTGCTCGCGTTGGGATCAGCTATCGGGCGCTGGGAAAAGACAGGAGCGAGGGCGTGGTCTGGTTTTGGATTGGAACCCATGCTGAATATGACTTGCTGATCAAGTGACAGGGTCTGTCCAAACACAGCGGTTCATCTTAAAAGTGGCTGTGGCGTCCGGCCGCAAAGCGGATGAAGCGCGAAAGAAGTGACTGCAATCCGCCGAAACGCTTCCTCCTCTTCTCTTCCTCTCGGAATCACAGCCCGCAGAGGGTAGACAGAATCATTCACAGCAGAATCATTTTTCAGATGAGATGACCGATGATAGATCTCTGACTTCTTCCACTGCTCACTGATCACTCGGCACTTCATCTTCTTCCCAAACGCCTCCCATTCGAAATTCAGCATTCAAAATTTCCCAGCACCCCTCCCACTAGCATCGTCCCCGGCTCCGCGATCATCTTGGAAAGGAAGATGTTGAACCACAGATTGCACAGATGACGCAGATTGACGAAGATCTGATAGAATTTCGCTTCCAAGTCACTCTTCATCCGTGTTTTCCGTGTAATCCGTGGTTCCATTTCTGGATTCAAAATCTTCGATCTACCCTTCGACCTCTTCGCTTCCCCCTTGTTGAAAGGCGAGGCCTGCCCCATGCAGGCCCCTTGCGTCCTTTACCAAAAACTACCAAACCTCTGTCATGAACTCCGCCGCAAAAATTCACGATCTGGCATTGAAGCTTCCGCAACGTTCCCGTCTCAAGCTGGCCGGTGAGCTTCTTCGTAGCGTTACCCCGGAAATTTCGTCCCGGGAGCTTCTTGATGAAGCAGCCCGCCGCGAAAAAGAAATTGATTCCGGGAAAGTCGCCCTCCTCGATGAATCCGAGTTCTGGCGTGGCATTTCGAACCGTCGCGGGCGGCCGTGATTGTCAGCCTTCGCTACCACCCGCTAGTTCAGAAGGATCTCAATGAGATTTTGGCATTTTACGAGTCAGAGGCCGGACTGGAGGTTACAGACCGCTTCGAAGCCGAATTTCGACTGGCGGTTACTGCGATCCGGAGTGCGCCGAGACATTTTCCATACTATCAAACACAACGGAGCTATCGCCGTTGATTGCTGGCAACTTTTCCTCATGTGATTCTCTTCCGGGAGTCCGGTTCGAATGTGCGGATTATAGTCCTGAAACACATGAAAAGGGCGCCGGCTTTCGGTCTTCGCCGCCAGTAATGAGTCATTAACGTCCCCACATTGCCCCCCCATCAGATTCACAGCAGGATCATGAACATCAGAATCATTTTTCAGATGAGATGACCGTTGATACACCTCTGACTTCTTCCCCTGCTCCCTGCTCCCTGCTCCCTGCTCACTGCTCACTGCTCACTGCTCACTGCCCCCATACAATGAACACTCCCATCATGCAGTTGCTCGCTGAAAGCCGCGATGAGCTATGTCGGCTTTGCGCCAGGCTCTCAGTGCGCGAACTCCGCGTTTTCGGCTCTGCCGTCACTGACCGCTTTGATCCTTCAAGAAGTGATGTCGATGTGCTTGTCGAATTCTTCGATCCCGAAGCTCCGGGAATCGCTGATCGCTTCATGGCCCTCGCAGAAGGTCTGGAATCCATTTTTCAACGCCCCGTGGATCTCGTCACCAAACAGGCGATGAAAAACCCCGTCTTCCGCCAAACCGTTGAGACAACCAGTAAGCCTCTTTATGCCGCCTGAAGCTTTGAAACTGCTCGTGGACATCCAGTCCTCCCTTGCGGAAATTCGGGAGTTTACCGCTGGAATGGATTATGCCGCCTATCGAATCGACGCCAAATGCCGCGCTGCGGTAGAACGAAAATTTGAAATCATCGGAGAGGCATGCACCCGGCTGCGGGATCGTTTTCCCGACTTCTATTCCAAAATTGAGAGTGGACCGCAGATTGTAGGTTTTCGCAATCGCCTGATTCATGGTTATGACAACGTGGATGACGCGATTGTCTGGGACATTGTCACCCACAAATTGCCCGTGTTGTCTTTGCAGGTGGAAGCGCTGATGAACTAACGCCTATCGCACCTCCCAGATCTTCACTTCCTCTCTTGATTCAAAGATCTAAACCACAGATGGCACAGAGTACACAGAAAGTGGGGAATGAACTTCTCACTTCTCAAATCATCTTTCCCCGGCTATCAAATATTCCGCACATTCCGTGCACTCCGTGGTTCAGCCTCTTCTCTTGATTCTTGATTGCCTCCGGCCATTCCAGTCAGTGGCTGCGCCGGATTTCAATTTCGTCACGACTCACTCCGAGTTCTTGATTCAAAGATCTAAACCACAGATTGCACAGAGTACACAGAAAGTGGGGGAAGAACGTCTCACTTCTCAAATCATCTTTCCCCGACTATCAGACATTCCGCGCATTGCAAAAGCCTTCCAGCGCGTTGCAAAAGCTTTCCATCGGATTGTAAAAGTCTTCCAGCGCGTCGCAAAAGCCTTCCCCAAGGAGCGGCGGAATCCGTCGGCCGATGCCAATGCGCAGCCGCTGAACCTCGCGCAGCTCCCAAACGTGGCTGCGGCGTCCCGCCGCTGAGCGGATGCGAGGAGAAAGCGGTGCTCAAGCTAGGTGTTCCGTCTACAATTGATCCACCCTTTCCCACCTCATCCGCATGCGCTTTTACAAAAAGCACGCTACCTGAGCTACCCCCCCTGTCCTCCGGCTTCGATAAAGTAGTGGACTCTTGCCAAAACGCGATTACTTTACCTCCCATGCAGGAAACTCTCTCCATCAAGGTTTCGTCGGCGGAAAAAGCCCGATTGAAGGCCGAAGCCGCACGGCGCGGTGTGAAGCTTTCCACCCTCTTGAAAATGGGATTGGAAGCCGTCACCACGAACGTTTCTCCAGCAGACCGTCCCTCCTGCTATGACTTGGCCGCGCGCTTCTTCGAGGAGCCTGGCCATATCGGTTCCAGTGGCCTCAGTGATCTCTCCACCAACAAAGAGTATTTGAACGACTTCGGAGCCAAGTCATGAGCACCTCACTCGTGGCCGATACCGGCTCGCTCGTCGCCCTGCTGGATCGGTCAGACCTCCACCACCCATGGGCATTGCAATGCTTCAAGCGGTTGTCCCCGCCGCTCATCACCTGCGAGGCCGTTCTCGCCGAAACCATGCACTTGCTCAGGAATCTACCATCCTCCCGTAAAACCCTCGCCCTATGGCATCGGGATGGTTTGATCCGCTCCGCCTTCGAGTTCCAACAACAGGCTCCGGCGGTCTGGAAGCTTCTGGATAAGTATTCAGATACCCCCATGGATTTTGCCGATGCCTGCCTGGTCCGCATGACGGAGATCCTGCCCGACCCTCGGGTCTGGACCACTGACAGCGATTTCCTGGTCTATCGCCGTCACGGCAGAACCTCCATTCCTCTTCTCGCGCCATGGGAGCAAAGGTGATCTCCTCCTCTCCATCGCCCCCACAGACTCACAGCAGAATCATTCACAGCAGAATCATTTTTCAGATGAGATGACCGTTGATACATCTCTGACTTCTTCCACTGCTCACTGCTCACTGCTCACTCTTCCCCTTTCAGCTCTCAGCTTTCAGCTTTCAGCTTCCCCACTCGGCTTGTTGAAAGGCGAGGTCTGACCCGAATGGCGCTAACTTAAGGGTTGTTTGGGACGATTTCATCTGCGGGTTTCTTGTAGCGGGAGCGATGGCTGATCTCGATCATTTGATGTCGGGGAACATTCAGTAGCTGGTGCGGCTTCGGTCTTCGTTTCACA
>JANPKJ010000114.1:0-1691 GCA_031425955.1 Akkermansiaceae bacterium
GTTCGCCGAAGGCGCGGCCCACAACACCGGCGCGATCAATCTCGAAGGCGGCACCATCACTTTCACCGGCGGTATCACCATCGGTAACAATACTTCCGCCACGACTCAGCGATACGCCAAAGGCTCCGTGAACATCGACGGCAGCGCCGCTGTCACCTCCGGCCGGATCACCCTCGCCAAACTCACTGGCACGGCGACGGGTCGCCAGGCGAACGCCTCTCTAGCAGTCTATGGTGGCTCGCTCACGCTGACCGACGATATCGTCAAAGGCGACGTCACCGGCGTCGGCACCGTTTCCGCATCCATCATCCTCGACGGCGGTGTCCTCGACATGCAGGGCCATGACATCGGCAGCGCGGTGAACCCGATTCCCACCGTCACCTTGAATTCCGGCACGCTGCGCAACATCGCCTCGATCAATGGCGGCGCGGATCTCGTAAAAGAGTCCTTCGGCACGCTCACCCTCGAAGGTCTGAATAGTTATATCTCTAACACCGTGGTCAACGCCGGCACGGTCGAACTCGCCGCCGGGGCGCGGATGCGCTTCCTGATCGGCCCCGCCAACAGTAACAAACTCACTGGCGGCAGCGAGGCCGTTCTCGCAGGTACCTTCCAACTCGACCTCGCCACCGCCGCTCCGGCAGCGGGAAAAACCTGGACCCTCGTGGATGTCGCCACCGACACCTACGAGCCGAGCTTCTCCGTCACCAGTGACCGCGGCGATTTCATCGGCGTGAACGGCGTCTGGACCCTGGTGGATGGCGGCAACCTCTGGACTTACACCACTGCCAGCGGTGTTCTCACCGTCGAACTAACAAACGACGTTTGGACCGGAGCCCTCGGCACCGGCACCTGGGCGTCCGCCGGCAACTGGACATCCGCACTCGTCCCCGGCACCGGTGGCACCGCCCGTTTCCGTGGCGCGGGCGGACCAGTCGATGTGATCGATCTCAGCTCAGGCGTCACGATTTCGACACTGCTTTTTGAAACGCCATTCGTCGCCGCATACACGATCGGCGCGGGTGCTGTTGGAAGCCAGATGCTGACGTTGAATGACGGCGGTTCGATTCAGGCTAACAACACGATTGGTCAGAACCAACTATTCAATGCCGCGCTCGTTCTCGGCACCGATGGCAGCGCGCAGAGCTACAGCCTCACCAATAGCGATGCCGATAACAGTCTTGGTTTCGCGGGTGGTATCGTCGGTGGCAGCGGCGGCATCGCGGGAACGAAAATCCTCAACGTCGCGACGCCCGGGCCGATCACGATCAGTGGCCCGATTTCCAACGGCGGCGCAAACAGTGTGGTGCTGACAAAAACCGGAACCGGAACGCTAACCCTTTCTGGAGCCAACACGGAAACCGGCGCGACGAACGTGCAAGGCACACTGGTAATCACCGGCAGCGGTTCCATCGCACCGGCGACTGGAGCGGCCCTCACGCTCGGCGGTTCAGCCGTCGGCATCTTCAACTACGACAGCAGCGCCCTCAGCCGTTTCAGCTCGATTGTCGTCGGCAATGGCAACGACGGAGCGGGCAACAGCACTTTCAACCAAAGCAACGGCACCATTACCGCGACTGCGCTGACCTTGAACAATGGATTCACCAGCGGCGGGGCAGGGGACGTGAATCTCAACGGTGGACTTCTCGCTATATCCGGCACGCTCACCGCCTCAAGCCAAGCCGCCGCCG
>JANPKJ010000115.1:0-139589 GCA_031425955.1 Akkermansiaceae bacterium
AAGCTGGCTGCCCGGAACGATGAAGGGCACGCAAATACGAACCATCCGATTCCGGGCATAGGAAGCGATGGAAGGAATGACGATGACGACGGGTTCACCGAGCGTTTCGTGTAGGAGTTTTGCGTGAGAACCATATTCCGCCGGTGAGGCCGGCTCCCTAACCGGACTTTCAAGGGCGAGCAGGCATTTTTTGCCGAACAGGCGGACGGTGTAGAGGTCGTAGCGCCAAAGGGGCAACGACAAATCGACAGTCCGGTCCGGGTGCGCGCGCTGAAGATCCGGCGGTTCTCCCGTCATCGACTGCAAGTAATCGATCAAGCGGGTTCCGAGTTCTGTCATGCGTCCGTAACTAGAAATTGCACGATAAATTCGTCAAGGATATTGGGTGGGATTGCGTTACGGAAACACGTTTGGAGAACAATCTGACCACTGCTGGTCACCGCAGGCGAAGCCGGTAGAATCTCTTGGGACCTTGGACGGTCGCCGAGACGTTCAAATTTCCCGCCTGTTCCACCGGTGCAGTAGTCAATTCCTGCCATGAGGCGGGGTTGTCTAGTGTGCTCGTCGTTTCAAGGATCCAGTCATTCCAGCCGGACGGCCAGGTCAACTGAATCTGACTTCCGTTTCGGGCGATTCTCAGATCCGGGCGGAGAAGCGAGTGACTACCCAATTTTGCGATGAAGAGATCGTAATACTGGTCGAGGCTCGGAGCGGTTTGGAGCTCCGATGTGCCGAATCTTAAGCCCCCATTGATCAGGCCGCTCATGTAAATGTTTCCGACCCAGTCAGTGGTCAAACGTCTGCCGAATCCGACGTCAGGAGAAGTGATGCCGGTGGCCGCCTTCATGCCCAGTTCGCTTCCAGTGGGTGAGTAGGCAGCAACGACGGGTTCAAGGTCACCCACAGCAACGTGGTTTTGGCCAGCGAAGGAGACCGACTCGCTCATGGTCGCGCTAAGATAGATGGTGCCGTCACGGGCTGTGGCTACATCGTAACCAATGTCGGAATTGGTTCCCCCGAACGACTTTGCCCAAGATGCAGATCCGTTGGGCTCGAATCGGGCGAGAAAGGCATCCTGTGCACCAGCGCTTGTAATGCTGGAGGAACCGAAAGCGGCGGTTCCCGAGAATTCGCCAGCGACGCATGGGGAGCCACCAGGCAGAATTTCCAAACCTGTCACCTTTTCCACGTCGGTTCCGCCAAAACTGCGTAGCCAAGAAAGGCTTCCATCCGACCCTAGGCGGGCAACAAAGCCGTCCGTGCTTCCGCTACTGGCGACATTTGCTCCAGCCCACGTCATGTTGCCCGTAAAGTCCCCTGCCACGTAGAAACCACCTGCTGGTTCTGAAGAAACTTCAAAAGCCCTGTCAACCCCGGCTCCACCGCCCGAAACCGCCCATGCAGGATTACCATTTGGATCGAGTTTTGCGACGAACGCGTCCCGATCCCCGACGCTGGTGAGAGAGCTGGCACCAAAACCAATGTTTCCTAGAAAGTATCCGGCAAGAACCGAGCTTCCGTCGGACAAGATGTTCGCTCCGAAAAGGTAGCCTCGGTCATTGCTGGACCCTGTAGGGCTGCCAAATCCCCGGGCCCAGATGATCCGGCCTGAGGGATCGAGGTTGGTGACGAAGACGTCCCTGTTTCCTTTTGCCTGCAAGGCGAATTGGCCGATCTGACAGGAGGTCCCGAAGTATCCTCCCACCAAGATCCGTCCTCCAGGACTCACGGAGAGCCCTTCGCCAAAGATGACTTCGGGCGAGTGGAGCGGGACGAGCCACTGTAGAACACCGAGGGTGTCGAATTTTGCAACCACTGTCTGGGTTCCTCCACTGCCGTCCGTTACGGACCGGCCGCCGACCGATAGGTCCGTTCGGTATTGAAGGAGGCAAACCACGCCGCCTTCCTGATCTACTGCAATTCGTGCAATCCGGTCGTCGCCACTACCGCCGGCAGCAATCGCCCATGTGAAGTTTGGCGGAAAATCAGGCACCACGAGAGTTAGCTCGATGCTGGCGGTGGCTGAATTGCCAAGAGCATCTCGGGCGATCACCGCAATGGGATTACTGCCCGCGGCGAGAACGACTGAAGCGCTCCAACTCGCCACACTTCCGCCGGCGGCGTTTCCGCCGGTTGCGGCCGCCCCATTGACCGTGACGGATGAGACGCCGTTGTTCCCAAATCCGAAATCGCTGGCGACTCCTGTGAGCTGAACCGTAGGTGTGCTGAACTCGGCTCCATTTGCCGGAGTTTCGATTGCGAGTCCGGGACCATGAGTGTCCGGAACATCAATCACGGAGACACTCAGGCTGGCACTGCGGGACACTCCAGAAATCGTGTGACTTGCTGAAATCGTCACCGCTGCATTGGCACTCACATAGCTGGCCACCAGAAGCCCATAGCTGCTGATACTCGTTGCTCCGCTGTTTTCCGTCCATGCCGGCAAGACGGCTTGACTAGTTCCATCGCTGAGATGAGCGATTGCCTCGTAAGATGCTGACGTTCCTTCATTGATAGATACTGGTCCGGAGATTTCCAGCGAAGCAATGGATGGGACGAAGGCTCCATCAATCAGCAGAACTTCCTTTGTGGCTTCTCGCGTGATTCCTCCCGATGAATAACCTGCGGTGATCGTGATCACCTGGTCCGCAGCCACCTCTTGAGCTGAAAGTATGCCGGTCGAACTGATGGATCCTCCAGCACCACTGCTCGACCAATTGGGCGTCACCGTAGCGGTCGAGCCATCCGAGTAGATTGCAAGCGCAGTGTAATTCTTCGAGGATCCCTCGTTGACCCAACCAGATCCGTCGATAGCGAGGCTTTGCAAAGTCGGTGGAGGGTTCGTATCCACAACTGTAATTCGCTTAGTAGCCGCTTTCTCTACTCCATAAAGAGTGTAAGTGGCGGAAACGGTCACGGATTTGTCACCACTCACCTGACTGGCGGTAAGCCTGCCTGAACTGTTGATCGTCGTGGATGAGGAATTCTCGTCCCAATCATCCGCATCGACTTCGTCACTGGTTCCATCGCTGAAAAAAGCGACCGCCTTATAGGTTACCTGGGCACCTTCGCTTACCGATTCTGGCCCTTCGATCTCAATCCGTTCGAGTGTAGGTGCCAACGCCGCCACCACGCTGACATCGTCAATGCGAAAGGTCGTGGGGAGAGAAGCGTTTGTTCTTTCCTCGAAAGGCAACCCGGATGGTTTGCCCGGCATAATTCGTGAGAAACTGAAGGCCCTGATGATAAACGCCCTTGGTGTTTCCATCCGAGAGGGCATGGCCGTTATCGTAAGTGCCTAAGGTTGCAATAACCTGATTTGAAGTATTCCGAACTTCAATATCGAGTGTGTCCCGGGCCGAATATAAGGTTTCAGCGGTGGTAGCGTTGATCCAGTAGGTGAGTGTAACCAACTCAGAGTTCGCAGGAATTTGGATTTCCTGCCAAATGGTGCCATCGAGATTGTTAGCGGCAGTGCCGTCGGTCAGGGAAAGGTAGGCGTATCCCGATCCGCGTCTGGATGTCGTGAAGTTGGTGCTGGCATGAAAGCTGCCCGTGGCCGTCCAGTCAGCTTCCTCATCCTCGAAACCTCCATTCTGAATCAGCTCCACCTCATTGGGACCGCCGCCAATGGACGAGTTGTTGAGATAGATCGTGGTGTCAGCGGTTAACGATGTGCCGCCGTGAGTGTAAGTGGCCGATACGGTGACCAACTCTCCAAGAGAGACTGATCCGGCGGTCAGCAGACCGGTGGCATTGATGCTGGTTTTCGATGAGTTCTCGCTCCAAATGCAAGTGGCATTGGCTTGTACCTCTTGGCTGCTTCCATCACTAAAATAGGCTTTTGCAATGAATTGCTTCGAAGAATTCTCATTCACGTAGGCAGATCCTTCGACGGCGAATGACGTCAAAGTCGCTCCCGACGAGGTTCCCCCAATAACATTGAATTTAGCGGGTAGCGAAGGTTCCGCTCCAGGATTCACCACCTTGACGGTCCACGTTGCTGTCTCCATCCCGACCGCGATGGCGTAGGTGAGTTGGTTGGGTGGAGTGAATGTCGGCACCCTGTTCGTATACGAAGGGTTGACGCCATCTTTGAATTCCAGGCGAGAGGCGGAACTGAAGTTCGTTCCCGTAATCGTGAAGGTCGTGGTCTGGGGAAGTGGCTTTCCAAGAAGTTGGAGAGGAGAAACCGACGAGATTGAAGGTCTCGGCCCCGTTGCCGTTCCCGTTTTGACCTTCCGGGAAACATCGTCAGCAACCAGAATCAGATTCGAAACCTCTCCCGGGAGAGCCTCCATCATTTGTTGAGGAATGTAAGTGACTTGCTCTCGTGCGTTACTTGCGAACGACCGGACATCATCAAGCGATCCCGTAAACTGATCTGCCAAAACCCCCATGGTCAGCACGCCTACACCTTCGGCAAGTTTGTTCGCGCCTGTCTGGCCTGCAACGACAGCTTCCACATCCAGGCGAAGGTTCACGGCATCAACTGCATCACCCGAGACAATTCCCACTGAATCGGAGATCAACTCTATCATGCGAAGCCTGATTTCAACTGCGGTGTTTGACGCGAATTGATTAATCATCGCGCTTCTCCAGTTCTCCAAAGAACGTGGGTATCCAATTGATAGATCTACATTTAAATTCTTTACACCTAAGTCATCTGTCAAAACCGCTTGATAGATAAACCTGTGAGTTCCTGCACGAGACTGTTGAACGGCCTGTTTCAGAGTCCTGACATACGCAATTAGCTCTTGCGAACGAGTTGCAGCGATTTCTGTGGACCGGATTTGACTACTCAGAGTCTGTAAATCGTTGCGAATTGTCCGCCGCGCTTCAAAGATCGATGGCAATACGCTCCCTCCTCTGCGATCGACCAAGCCGGATCGTCGCAATACAGACAACGGACTTGCTACACCACCAATCCCATAAAGGTCATTTCGGATTGATTCCTGGTAGAGATGCTTATCAAAATGGAGAAACGTGACGGTCTCTTCAGCCCTCGCAATAATGGCCTCTGTTCGAGCTCCGAAAGATGGACCATCGATTGCCAAAGCAAGATTCTGACCATCCTGTTGAAGTCTTTCAAAACTGAATAGTATGGCATGAGCTTCTTGCGCCGAGTTGGCGGCGGTAAATCCGTCCGATGCCCAATTACGAACTTTTGATGGTTTGAAAAGGCCGGTAACCTCCCTGTATGCAATCAAACCAGAAATTGCGTTCGTGAAAATCTCAAGTGGAGCGCTGAAAAGATCTGACCAGAAAAGAGCTCTGTTGAGCTCCCTCGCATCAGCAAAGGCAATTGCTGTCCTCTCCAGATCTTCATCGATTTTCAAGGTAATCTGATTTCGCAGGGCATCGATCTCGTCTGCAACGGGGGCACCTGAATCGGCGGTCCCCCTCATAACGCCGAGAGCTTGAATGAGGATGCACAGCACAATTAGGGTGGTTTTCATATTGCCGATGACCTTATGGCTATCATTCTCGATTGGATGTGTCCCGTCGAAAGAAGTAAGTGTTTCTTAAAGAGATCAGCGTGCGTTCGGGGAGTAGATGCATCCTCCCCGGACTTCCTTCTTCTTGCGGAAAACTTCGTCGGCTCGGGACTGAACAACGTGCATAACCGTGTCGCTAATCCGCCCCAGCCTTATGAATCCCGTGCCTTGGAACCAAGTCTTGTGGAACGGTTTTGGCGAAAAACGTCCAGCAACCCCCAAGGGCTCGGGACATCTCCAAGATATGATGCGTTCTGCGATCAAGTCGTCCAATCCGCCGACCATTCGGAATCCTCCTCGAACAAGGCCATTCGTTTGTAACCATTATCCGCACGATAAATCCGTCAAGGATATTGTGCAGGTTTGTGTTACGGACTTGATGCTTCAGATGGATTTTCCGCAGAACTGGTCTCAGCGAGTCGCGCCAGTAAATCCAAAGCTGACGGCGCCACCACGTAAGCTTGCTGAGGATGAGTCAGACTGTCTGGGTGAGTCTGAATCAGCAAGCCAGCTTCCAAAAGCGGACGTAAATGTCTGTTCCTAAAATGAGTGCGATTCGTCATACCAAGGCACTCCATAATCACTTCCTGGCGTTTCGGAATATCGCAGAAGAGTAAAATCTCACGTTGGTCAGTAGTCAGCGCCCGCAGGATCCTCCTTGGATGTTGCGACAGAGCTTGGTCACTCCCTCCAGTGACTAAGCTCGGAAAAACCACACTAGCTTGGTCACTCTCCCCTGAGACCGGCCGTGGCAACCGCTCAGCAGCTTGGTCAGTTTCGCCAGTGACCAAGTTTACCGTTGCGGGTTCAGCTTGGTCAGTCGGCACGCGGAGCGACGCCTTCAAATGCTCCTTCAAGGCCCACTGGCTTTCGTTATCAGATACATCGTCGAGCCCTTGAACTACGAGATGACCCAAGATCCGACGAACATCATTCTCTGGTTTCGCCAGAGCACTTTCGCTTCCATCAACTCGATTGCTCCAGTCTTGCAAACCAAGGCAAAAATCCGGGTTTCGTCGCTTGAAAGTCGAACCCCAAGTTGAGCTTGGAAAAGCTGCTGCTCTTCGGCGATCGCGCGGGTGCCGACTATTGACCGGTGAATTACGTCGGCGTGACGAGGGGTGATTCCAGCGCAGGGGTAATAGCGGATGTCTGAACTTCAAAACCAAGGGCTGATGCTATCATCGAGCCGGCGGGGCCGACGATTGAATCGATGATGTCTCCATCACATTTCAACGGGTGCAAATTGACCCGGCAGGTTGGCTGGCGCGAGCAAACCCCGAAACTAACGTGATGCCGTTATGAAATCAAACATCACGTTACTACTGTTATCCATCGCGGCATTGGTCCCTGTCGGAATCAATGCTCAGTCCCCCGAGTCAGTGAAGGCGAATGCCGGCCTTTTCAAACTCGGACCGTTTGAGTATTACGCCGAGGAGCGAGTGGATCAACCCGCCGCCGCTCCGAACAGTCCCAAGCTTCCGCATTCGAAATTGTGGCTGTTGCCCACCCTCGTGGTCTTGCCTGAATCCGTCTAGATTTTCGACGGCTCTGGACGGACGTTGGCGCAGCGAGACCTTTTCCCCGATTTGTCCAAGGAGGCGGGAAAAAGGGAGTCAGTGACTGCGCCCAATGAGCCACTTTCCGGCCGGGTGGTCTTCAGGCTGTCGCCGCCTTCAATCAGTCCCTTGGCCAAGGCGATGCTGCTGGCGCACATGTGCAACGATCCGTCGATGCGCGACGTTCCAGCAGACGACTATTTCTACCGCGCCCTGATCATGGCTGACGTCCCCGAGATCGAAGCGATCGTCAAACAGAACCCTGCGCTGCCAAAGCTCTACGCTGCGACCGATGCGATCGCCGCTGCCTACCAGATGGAAATTGCAGCACCGCGAAGGGTAGCGCTCACCCTCGAATGTGGCGGATCAGTACGCGGATACACGGTCTTCAATCCGGGCTCCACCTTGTCGTCGACCTCAACGATCGCCATTGACCTGGAAGGTTTGGACATTCGTACGGCTCGGCTCTTCTTCAACGGTCGCTTCAGCGTGCACGCCGATATGGAGATTTCCCTCAGCAACCTTCAGGTCTCGATGGCGGAATACAATCTCAACACATTCGCCGAGGCGGTCTCCAAGGAGCTGTACGACCGTGTCACCGAATCGCGATCCACGAAGAAGGGATTCCTGTTCTGGGGTTCTACCCGCAAGACGGTCGAATCTTGGATGAACAGCTCAATCGACCAGTCGGCGACTGGCGCGTCGCACATGTCGTCGCGCATCTTTCTCCGGGACGTCACGAGTCCTCGATTGTTGGATGCGGCAACCAGCTTCATTTTCAAGCCATTCGAGGAGGCGACCGGCGAGCGATTGGCGACAATGGCAGAAGATCACCGGGCTGCGGCAATTAAGGCAGATGCCACCCACCAAACGGAGTTGGCGGAAGCCCACCGTCGCTACGCAGCCTACCTCGATACCCTTCGTAATCATACCGACAGCGGGGATGCTAGTGAGAAGGCCCTCGAAGCATTGGAGAAAATCTTCAAGCTTTCGGGAGGAAGTGGGGATGGGGGTGACGATGTCACCGGTGGCGCGGTCGCGGGCGGCGCTGCGTCGGGCAATCCCTATGTGGCGGCGGCAATGTTCCTTGCCCGGGGAATTGTCTACAAGGATGACCAGAATAGCGACAAGCTTCATGTCATCGCTACCCGCAAAGCCGTTTGGTCCGAGACGGACAGCAAACTGTTCTCCGGGGTGGTCGCGAGCCAAACCGCGTCGGGATACTCGGTCACTCAAGCAAGCTTCCCCGAAGTGATCGAACTGAACAACGCGGCGGCGGTCAGGTCGCTGGATGGAGGCTTCACGCAAGAGTTTCTCCGCCAGTTCCGCCGAGAGATGGCCGAGAAGGCGTTGCGGGTTACCCCCAGAGCATTGCCGAATCCGGCACTGGGACCAGATCCCGCCAAGCAAAGATAGCGGCTTCTGATTAACGAATGGGGTCGCGACGGTTGCCCTGTCCCTAGCCGCTGCCGAAGCAATCTGCTTTCGGCAGTGGCTTCCGGTGTCCAGCCGGCCCAGCGGTCGGGATTGTCCACAGTTTCTGACAGGTGTTTTTTGACGGACACTTTCTGATCCCCTCCTCTTGCAAATATACCAATTTCATCGACCTGTATTGCACACCATGAAACATCTTTCTGAGTCCGGTTTGCTCGGTGCCGTTCCCACCTCCTTTTGGATAGCCTCCATCAGGAAGGAGATTGAGTCCGACTTCGCCCGCTGCGCTTCTTATCTGGTCGCCGCCGGGCCCAAGGCACGCGGTCCGGTGCTCAATCACTTCACGTATCAAATGTGGTGGGAGGCAGGCCATCAGGCTGCGACTTCCCTTCGCAAGACCTATGACACGATCAAAGCGGGAACGGTGGACGTCGGCAATTTCCAGAAAGCCCGCAATCGAAACAGGAAAGCCGTCGAAGAGTCTCTCGGATCGATCATTCTTGAAAAGATGAAGGCCGAAGCGCATCGCTTTTACCTCAAACAGAGCGCCAACCTCAAATTTTCGCACCAGGACGTGATCGAATTTTTCCGCTGTTCGGACTTCGAAGCGAAAGGCCTCATCAAATACCTCCGCGACAAGGTACTGGTCACCGAGATTAAACCGGGAACCTTTCAGGTGAACGAGGGGTGCCTTGAGATCGGTGTAGATGGCTACGGCAGGAAATCGCTGTGCGATGCCGTGTGCGGACAATTCGCGAAAGGGTTTCCCAACAAAGGCGAGGCTTTCGATTCGTTCGAGCTCCTGCTGGAAGTGGCGAAAGACATGGAGGTGGTTCTCAAGCACTTGAACGTCGAAGTCCAAGGCAAGGAAGCCGGCACCTGCAACTTGAGGAAATATTTCCGGGAACTGGAGAAATCGTCAAAGGAGCGAGTTGCCAAGACCGGGGAAGACACCTCAGACAACGTGGCTTTTCCCTTTGGTTTGCCCAGAAGGACCCTTGTCTCTCCACCGACGACTGGCTGGAACTGATCTGCAGGAATCCCTACCTTACCCTGCACCATCCTCGAACGTTCTCTTACTTCCTGGATTCAACCGCTCTCAAGGGTCTTCGCGGTGTCGTAGCAAAGATCAAGGGGGAACTTGCAGCCGATCTCGGGCATGTTGACCCTAACGAAATTTCGGACGACGCAAACGTGTATCAAATCTCTCTCCTCGTTAACCTTCTCTAATTTAGTATCATGAAAATAATCATCATTCTCAGTCTGCTTGTTTCTCCAATGGTCTTTGCATCTCAGGCGCGAGATCAGGAAATGGCTCCCATGGAGAACATGGAAAAGGGAGGCAAGTGAATCGCCCTCTTCCGGAGTCGCACGGACGAAGAGCGACGAATCATTGAAAACCGGGAGCCATCCTGACGATGGCTCCTTTTCAATTTCGACCATCGTGCCATCGACCTGTAACCGGCCAACTTCGCGGCGTCCCGATGAAGCCCTTCTTTACCTCGTCGGCATTCGCAACGCCTTGGATCGTGTCACCTCCGTCTGATTCCCGGACGCCAAAAAGAACCCAACCGCCTCGCGTATTCGAAAAAGCCGAGACGGACCGCCAAATCCTCTGTGGAATCCCACCAGCGGCTTTCTTGAACTCAATGCCGTTCCATTCAAGCTAGTTCAGGCGTGCATTCAGATCACCAAGGGTCATTGGACTTGATCGGAGCTGTTGCTAGAAGCCGTCTCCAAAACCAGACGAACCTTGCTGCGGTCCTGGCCTTTAACGATTTCGTCGGTGAACTGGGTGAAACGCTCCTTCACTTCATCCACGGTGGCGGGAGCACCAGCGGGGAACAGGGCCGCGAAGAGTTTCTCGGATGACACTGCCACTCGCGAGAGTCCGCTAAGCGCTTGTTGAAGGGTGGTGACGAGTTTCGATGGCAGAGGATCCGGCAAGGCCTTCTCCGACCGGAATTCATCCACGAGTTTCCGCTCGGCGGGCTTCAAGAGGTCGAGATGTTCCTGGATGACGGGATCGTCGAGATCGTTGAGAAGGGCCTTGATCCAGGTGTCGTAGGTTTGCTCGACCTTGGCGGCGAGGTTCGTGAGCCGCTGCTCGGCGGAGATTCCGGCACCCTTTTCCATCGCCGGGAAAAAATCCCCGCAGGTGGCGTTGGATTCGAGATCGCCGGCAGTGAGTGTCTCGCCAGTTTTCAAGTTGCCGAACTCATCCTGGATTTCGAGAAGCTGGCTGCGGTTGATACTTGGGATGCCGACAAGCTGTTGCAGTTGATCCATCCGGAAATCCGTAAGGAGCACCGCCTTGCGCTTGTCCTGCTTGGTGTCCAACCGAGCATGCTGATAGAGATCCAGGTAAGCGGTGATGTAGCCGGCCTTGAGATCCTTCAACGCCTGAATGGACTTCTTGCGGAAGACATCGGATTTCCGGTTGGCGGGTGCGACCACTTCGTCCCGCAGCTTTTTCTTGGCAAGCTGGCACCCGGCCCGCCATGGATGGCTCTCGGGTAAAACCGACTCCGCATTGGTCAGGTAGGCGGTGTATTCTGAAAGCGTGTTGGCGAATGCCTTGAGTTCGGCCATTTCCTTGACGCTTTCGAAGACGGGCTCCAGCGCCTTCACCTCATCGCTCGAATAGCGGAAGTTCTTGAGCTGGCCCGGAGTCTTGTAGGCTTGGAGGCTTTCGAGAAAGTCCTTCGCCTTGTCGATGTTCACGGCAAGAGCGGTGATTTCGTCATCTGCCAGCAGGCGGTGGCCCCAGAACGGAATGCCGTGGCCGAACTCCTGCTTGGACAGGACCAGTTTTTCCACCTGCTTGATGACCTCGACATTCAATTTGACGACGGGTTCGGGATCATTCTGCGTCACTTGGACGGCCAGCCCCGAAGGGAGTCCCAGCAAATCGAACAGCGCCTTGATGGCGGGGATGTTCCAGTCCTTGGGCTTCTTGATGTGCTTGAACTCGGTGAGTTCGTCCAAGGCGCGTGTCGCCATTTCCTTGAGGTCGGTGGCTAAAAATTCTCTTCCGGGAACTGAGAGAACGACATCGCCTGAGTGGATCAAAGCCCCCAGCACCACCACCAGCAATTCCGGTTCGAGGCGGAACTTCCCGGGCGCGACGAAATAGGGAACCCCGTAGATGTCCTGAATCAGCTCGGAACGGTTGAGCACCTGCCCGTGGCCCTTCTTATCGAGGAGGTCGATGACGTGCTTGGCGTAGGGGCTGTTATAGGGATCAATCTTGTCCCCGTTCATCAGCCCAAGCCCGTCGAGGACGGCGACGCCTGTTTGCGTTGGATTCGCCGATAACCCACGGAGCGCATCCTGGATGGCGGCGACGGCATTCCCATTTCTGCCAAAGCTGATCCGACGCGAGAACGTCGGGTAGTCGCCGCAGATGGTGGTAAAGTGGCCGCTCAACTGGCGCGATGCGGCGGTGAAGATCTGCTCAACCGGCGTGAGACCGGAGGCATTCGCTCCTGCCAGCGCTTGGCTTAGGTTTTTCTTTTTCCCTTCATGGGTGACCTGGACCGCCGTGAGAAATTTTTCGCGCAACCATCGGGTCAGCTTTTTAAAATGTTCCTCGGATTTCGCCAAGTAGGCCTGCTTTTTCTGTCCCGTGGACGTGCCGGCAAGATCAAGTGAGGCAGCGTAGAGTTTCAGCGGATCAGTGAATCCGGCATCTAGGCCATCGAGCTTGAAGAACACTTCATCCGGCTTTTTCTCGTCGGTGTATTTTGGCGGAGAAAATGGCTGGATGAAATAGAGGTAGAAGTCCCTGGGAGGATTGGCCGTCGAGCGTTCGCTGGGGACACCGAAGAACAGCCAACCCCGCTTCGTCGCCTTCCGTTCGGTCCACTCGATTTCGCGCTCCCAGACTCGGAAGCCGGTGTAGGCGGAAGGATCGCTGCATTCCAGGATCTCGGTGAGTGCCTGATAGTAGCCACGGTCGAGCGAATCGTCTGAAAGGCTCTCGGCCTTCTTTTCAATCAGCGCGTCGTAATCGTCGGTTTTCTTGAGATCGAGATAGACCTGGCGGTTGTCGGTATTCTGGGAAACGAACTGGCCGCTAACGGTGGTGCGGATTTCCTTGAGGGTCACTTCGACAAGACTCAATAGGTCATCCGCCGGGGCACCGCCAATTTGACCGGCCATCGCATGGAACAGGCAAAGGCGGTCCCGCAGTTCCTCGGGCGTGAGACCGATGGGCAAATGAATATCGTTGGTGGTCAGCCTGTGAACAGAAAGCCCGTGGATGATTCTCAGAGCCATCGGCTTATACTGCTTTTTGGGAAAAGCGCTTTTGACCTTTTCCTCAAGAACGACGGTGCATTCCATCACAGCTTTGACGTCTTGGATGGCGCGGAATGCCGGCTCGCCCATCAGGTGCGACCAAAAACCATCGGCCGCCAGTATCCCGGGTTCGTCATGAGGCACATCGGAATCCGCCATGGCGGAGATGGTGCGCGAGAGCACTTGCAAGACTCCACGTTTCTCCACAATGGGAACCCGCTGGAATGTGTCGATGTAATCGGGGTGAACCGGGAAGAGATCCACCAAGTCATCCATCCGTTCATTCCAATCGCCATAGTATTTGGCAAATTTCTCAAGGTAGGCGCGGACGCTTTTTTTCTGCGCAGCCGTTTTTTTGAGCAGGCGGTTAGCCACGACGAATTTGACATCGGAGGTGGCGATCTGGACTTGCTGGAACCGGTCTTTGACCCGGCCGAGACTATCCGCGGCAAATGCGAACCGACCCGAATCGAAAATCGCCTCCTGGACGCCGGCCATGAAACGGAACTTCAGGCTTTTGCAAACCTCCCCGACTTCACGCAAGAATCCGAGGTCGAGAACCAACGCTTGGTCCTTCCGGCTACGAAGGTAGTCAAGAAGCTCGTCCACGATCACCAGCAGGCCGTGCTTGGCATGGACCTTGTGGAAAGCCGCCATCATGTCCTCGAAGGAGGATTTGTTCTCGGACACCTCGTGCGCCGCCGGGAAGACGTAATCGACGCCCATGGCGGCTAATTGCTTGGTCAAGGATCCTGTGAGGATCTCACGCAGGCCCATCGTGGTGGAACCGATTTCCATCCGGATGACCTTGTAGCGACCGGCAAATTTCTCCGCTGCCTTCTTCACCTCCGGGTTTTCGATTCCCTCCAGTGAGGTGGCATCTTCCGCGATCGCCGAGATGACGGACATCAAGTGACTTTTCCCCGAACCGTAGTTGCCAACGACAAGCACGCCCTTCGTATCTGGATTTCCTTCAAGGAGCAGGTTGGAGAAGAAAATGCCGGTCAACCGGTCCGCCATGTCCTTGGAAATCACATACGATCGGACCAATTCCTGGGCCTTCTCCTTTTTGTCGCTCTCCCGGAGTTGAACGACGGACTCGATGGGATCGAACTGGATGAGATCGGAGTAACGCATGGGTGGTGATATTTCTAAATTTCGTGGATGATGCATTCCAAGTCCTGCCGCGGTGTTTTGAGATGGGCGGGATGATCCTCCGGCCCGAAGACCAAGGAATCTTGCGCAAATGTCCCCGGCCACGATGCGACCAGGAGGAATCGCCGTGAAGCATTCTTCACCATATCGATCGGCTGAAGCATGAGGCTGGTCTCGAACAAGATTTCCAAGTGATCGAGACAAAGGACCTCCTTGCCCCCGCTGGACAGCATGTCGGAAAAGGCGTCGTCCACCGACACGGCCCTGTGTGGGGAAGGAATTTCGATCAGCGCCGCCGAGAGAAGCCTTCCAACATCCAGCACGGCACCATCCTCCGCGTCCGCCACGGCACGGATCACGGCGGAACGCTCGGTTGCCGAACCGCCCGCCACCCAGATGATGCGGAAATGCTCCCGCCGAGCGGTCTGCAGAGCAGAGCGGAGCCCGACAATGTGCTGGGTAAATCCCTCAGACATGGATGCATTTTCGATCACCACGTAGTGAAAATGTGGCTAATATTGGGCAACTGACACTTGGGGAGAAAAGCCGGAAATCCGATAGCCGGGAAGGGCAAAGGAAGGCATTCCGACATTTCGGCCATTTTTACGTGATCTCCATCACGGCCAGTGAAGTGACAGCACGCAAACTGCATGCGTCACATCTACTCCGCGCCGGACTTTGACTCCGCATCCAGCTCCGCCTGTGCATCCAGTGCGCCAGCCCCATAAGCGACCCTTTCCTGGAAAGACTCCAACGACTCGATGGCTTCCCGGTGCATCTCCGCCAAGTGCTTGGCATGATCGATCTCCCGCAGATCCAGCTCCTCCTGAGTCACGGCCCAAGGAGGCATCGGGAAAACCTCTGGATCGATCATCGTGAACGCCAACCGCAAGATGTCCTCGATGGAACGTTTCGAGGCCTCGATCGGTAGGCAAGGCACTTCCCGCAAGCCAAGACGCTTCAGCGATTCGTTGAGACGGTAGAATCCGCGGATTCCCTTCACCGGCAGGATTTTGCCTTTGCTCACGAAATCATGGAACGTGCTGCGGGGAAGCGGCGGATGAAAATAGCGGCTAATCGTTTCCCGGCGGACCGCGAATTCCGGATAGCTCGGAGGTGATGGCTTCGACGACGACTGGCTCATTTCGGGATGCTCGATCCCCGACGAGTATTTGTCACCGGAAGAAATACTTAAGGAACCTAAAATAGTTGCCAGTCCAGTTGCCAAAAATGCACCATTAATCCGGATTTCGGGGGGCCGGGGCGGATTCCGGCGGAGGAAGGGTATTCTATCCGGAAACGAAAAAAGCCCTAAAACCTAGGGGTTTTCAACGGTTTTAAAGGCGTGGAGCATAGGAGATTCGAACTCCTGACCTCTTCATTGCGAACGAAGCGCTCTACCAACTGAGCTAATGCCCCTCACGATTCCACGCCGGAGTGACTGACAGCCTGAGCCCCGCAGTGCAAGATGGAAGTTTGCATCAATCCGGCAGGCACCTGCGGAAAAAACATACGGAGCGATTAACAATGTTTTGCCAAAGTCGGCGGATGCTTCATGATCCGGCCATGAAAACGGCTTCATGGATTTCCGCTGCCTGCGCGCTCCCGCTCCTGCTAACCGGCTGCGGCAACTCCGGGAGCAACAGTGCCGGCGGCTCCCAGCAACCCGGCATCGGGCCTTTCGACAGCCAGGGCCGATACCGCGAGGAATGGGCGGACAACCCCTCGCAATGGCGGCGGCCCGGCAGCAGTGCGCCGTCCCGCGTGACAAAGACGGACGATCTCCCGCAGATCGCCCAAAACGAGCAACCTCCCCTCAACTCGGTGCCGCTGGTGAACAACAATTCATCTTCGCCAAAACCCACCATTTCCGAAACCCGAACGGCCACGAAAACCACTGTCACCTCACGCTCTCAGCCGGAAGCCGTTGTTGTGAAAACCAGGCCGCTGAATAAGGCGGAGCAACAAGCGATGGCCAGCAATTCGAAACCGAGCCGCGAATCAGGGTCCACCGTAAAAAATAAACCCAAACCGACGGTGGAAGTCGCCAAAACGAAAACCAAGCCCAAGCCCACCGTCAAAGCGAAACCCAAATCCACCCGCTACGTGGTGAAATCCGGCGATTCACTTTCCGCCATCGCCAGCCGCAACGGCACCTCAGTTTCTGCCCTGAAAAGCGCGAATGGCATTTCCGGCACCCTCATCCGGCCGGGACAATCGCTGGTCATCCCGAAAAAATAGCTGCCTTGCGCCGTTTACGCGGGAAAGCGGTCCGCTATTTTTCAGCCGTCACGCACCGCCATTTTTGCGGGATCGAATAACTTGCGGGACCTCACAAAGCGTTCCGGCACCATTTGAAAATACCGGTAAAACTGGCGCCGGAAGGTCTCGATAGACAGGAATCCCAAGTCGCTCGCCACCTCTTCCGGGGATTTGCCACCTTCGAGCTTTCGCCTCGCGACGACCATTCTCTCCATCATCATCCATTGTTTCGGTGGAAAACCAATGTCACGCATGAACACCGTGTGGAAGTAGCGCTGACTGCAACCCAATTCCTGACACACTTCCGCAACCCGGTAGGATTTGCACAGCGCCAGCCGCTCAAGACAATACGTCACGCCCGAGTTGCACTCGATGACGCGCCACATCTGGTTTGTTCGGATGATTCTCAAAAAATGGTGCGTAAAATGGACAGCAACTAACTTCATGGCCTAAACGAAGATTGGTCAACGTACCTTTTCGGTGTTCCCTCTCTATAGAACGTTAGAAATACGATGGAAAACCACTGATCCCCTCTGTTTTTATCGCAAAATTTGCTCCAACCCCCTGATTCTCCTTTCGTGCAATCCACTCAGGCCATCGTCATTCGCCTCACCCGCCTGACGGACACCAGCCTCATCGTCCACTGGTTCACGGAAAACCACGGGCT
Source organism: Akkermansiaceae bacterium (assembly GCA_031425955.1). Classification (GTDB taxonomy): domain Bacteria; phylum Verrucomicrobiota; class Verrucomicrobiia; order Verrucomicrobiales; family Akkermansiaceae; genus Luteolibacter. Next base: position 16,878 of record JANPKJ010000115.1, read on the forward strand.
CGTCAAAACCGTCGCAAAAGGCGCCCGCCGCCCAAAAAGCCCTTTCGCCGGCAAGCTGGATCTCTTTTTTGGCGGAGAAATTTCCGTCGCCCACGCCCGCCGCGGTGATCTCCACCAGCTCCGCGAAGTATTCATCAGCCACTGGCGGGAAGGCCTGCGCCGCAGCTACGCTTCCACGCTTCTCGCCGCCTACTTCTGCCAGTTACTTGAACTCGCCGTGGAACCCGAGCACCCGGATGCTGCCTTGCACGATCTCCTCCAGCGGGCGCTCGACCACATCGAAGTTTCGCCCGCCAGCCTCAGGGCGCTCCGCCATTTCGAAACAGAGCTCGCGCGTCTTCTCGGGGTTTCACAAATTCAAGGCGACGCCTCGATCTCGTTGCGGGACGCACTTGGCACATTACCCGCTTCTCGCACCGAGTTAATTGAAAGAGTTTCACCAACGAGTGATTTCAGCTCGTCACGAGACGGAAATGACCGATACTAGGATCAATCCCACCACTTCATGGACTCCCCGACCGCAACCCTCATTGGCATCCTTCAAGACCGCGTCGAATCCCTGCGCGCTGCAGGTAACCTATCCGAAGCCCTTCATGCTGCGAGCGCCGCTGTGGAAAAATCCCAACAAACCCTCGGTCCCAATCTCGACAGCATCGACGCTTTCGCCTCAGCCTTGGAAATCCGTGGCGACATCCACCGTGAGCTCGGCAACTTCGAGCTCGCCCGTGACGACTACCGCCAGGCCATCGACCAACTCCAAGACCGTCCCGACCGCTTCGACCAGATCGGCCGCCTCCATGCCGGGCTCGGTGCCGCTTACGACGGCCTCGGCCGCGAAGAGCACGCCGTGAACAACTGGAAAATCGCCATGGAGTTCTTCGAGCGCCATGAACCCCCGCTCCTTCTTGATATCGCTGCCATGGCGAACAATCTCGGATTCATCGCCAAGGCAGCCGGCGATCTCGACACCGCAGAATCGAGCTTCCTCCGCGCCCTGGAAATCCTCCATTCCCAGCTCGGCCAGGACCACGAACAAACCGCCACCGTTTCCAGCAACCTCGGCGCCCTCTATCAGGCCGCCGGTTTTTACGAACAGGCTCGCGAAATGCACATGATCGCCCTTGAGACCCGCCGCACCCTTCTCGGTGAAAACCACGCGGACACCGCCCAGTCCCACAACAATCTTGCCCTCGCCCTGCTCAACACCGGCGACCGATCGTGGGCCCGCCGTCATTTCGAAAAATCCCTCGCCGGCTACGAAGCCCTCGGGCCCGAATACGCAGACGACCTCGAAGCCGTCGCCTCCAACTACACCGACTTCCTCCGCGAAGAAGGCGAAGCGAACCTCGCCGACGTCATCGCCGGCCGCGTGCGCGAAGTTCTCGGCGCGACGGCAGTTTGATAGAGGGAATGGACGTATCGTCCATCTTCTTGTGAAACCTGAGCCCGTCGTCCGATGAAAAACAGCCTCGTCGCGTTTTCGGCAGCTATCCTTTCCATCGGCCTTGTGGTTGGCGCACCATCAGCCAAAATCACCTTTGGAATCCCACAGCGTAAGGAACTTCGCGTTACAAAAGACGGAGCAGTTACCGTTTATCTCGAAGTTCCTGTCAAAATCACCAACCTCTCCACCGAGACCCTCTGCTTCGGCCACAATTTAGGCCCTCTGTTTCGGGAGCATGTCCGACGCAGGAAAAACTCGAAACACTGGACGGAGATCACTGCTGCTGGGATGTGTGGAGTGGGATACAGCATCGAAAAACTTGCCCCGGGAGCATCGATCGAATCCATCAGGTTGGTTCACACAAAATACTCCAGCTGCGGATACCGCCTGATGCTATCCGTCAACACGATTGCGGCAGATCAGGAATCGAGTGAAGTGATCAAGAGTGAGCCACTTTTGCTTCCACGGTTCCAATGATTTTGTTCAGAACATCTCTACCTGCGCCACGTATGTCCGGCGGCACATCCCCACCGGTTTTTTTGTTCCGCACATGCCGCTAGCGGCAATCAGGAATGTTGAGTGAAAACGCACACTATTTCGCAAACTGCTGACCTGCTTAGAAGCTGAGGACTTTCCTCCGGTTCTGATTTCCAGGTTTTAACACCCTCCCTAAGTGATTTTTCAAAGAACTTAGCTGGAGGCGGAGGAGGGAATCGAACCCTCGAATGACGGTTTTGCAAACCATTGCCTTACCACTTGGCTACTCCGCCATTCGCATGGCGCGGGGGCGAGTGAGTAAGGCGGATGGTCGGATGTGTCAATACTTGGATTCGCCGTGAGTTGAATTGGCGGGGGGTCAGCGGCGGTAAGAGCCGTGGAAGGTAATGGAGGTGCCGTATGCGTGATGATGGCGAGGTGGCGGGCAGGGGGCGACGTATCGTTGGCGGCGTTCGTACTGGATGATGCGCTTGCCCCAGATCTCGTTGCCGCAGTGGTCATAGCCAATGAAGTAGCGCTCAGTGTAGATCGGCGTGCCACAGGATCGGTGGCCACTGATGTAGATGCGGGAGGAGTGGCGGGAACGCGCGTCGGCTTGAGGGATTGAGCTTAGCAGGACAACGGCGGCGGCGAGGGTCAGTTGGATGATTTTTGATTTCATAAGGTCGTCATTCTTTTCGGATGACGGGGATTACGACGGGTGTTTTTTTGAATTATTCACAGGCTGAAAAAATGATTTGAGGCGGAGGATTCCGGGGTTTGACCTTTGCAGTGGGGTCGGATAGACAACCTTCTATCCGCTCATGATTCGCGAAATTGTCCAATATGGTGATCCCGTCCTCCGCCAACGCTGCCGCCCTGTCACCGAGGTGGACGAACGAATCATCGAGCTGGTGGAAGACATGCTGGATACGATGGTGGATGCGAACGGAGTAGGCCTCGCCGCGCCGCAGGTGGGTGAGGACATCCGTCTGGCGGTGATCGACGTCTCGCACGATCCGGAGTGTGTTACATTTCTCAAGGTGAATGGCGAAGATGCGGATTTGGTGTCGGTGATGCCGCTCATTTTCATCAATCCGGAAATTGCCTTCGGTCAGGAAAAAGAGTTTGGCATGGAGGGTTGCCTTAGCATCCGCGGGATTCGCGCGGAGGTGCGGCGGCCGGAGTCGGTGAAGGCGACATTGCCGCAACTGGATGGCTCGGTGCTGGTGGTGGAGACGGATGGGCTATTGGCACGCGCGTTGCAGCATGAAATCGACCACTTGAACGGCGTTCTCTTCGTCGACCGGCTGCCGGCGGTGGCCAAGGTCTCGATGAGAAACCGCCTGAAGCGCTTGCTGGACGGCCGCGGGGAAAGTTGAAACTTTTCACAGTGAAGCTCGACTTTCCGCTCTCATTAAGATTTTTTTCCAAGTGTTAACGCGTAACAAGCCAAGCTTTCCATTTCAACTCCCACCGAATTTAAAATGAGCACGAACCGAGGAATTTTCGAAAGTTTTCCAAATCAGCCCGGCCCGCGCCAGGACTCTCCATTTGCCGTGGTTCATGAACCAGCGCCAGAGCCGGCTTCCAGCCCGTTTGCAGCGGTGGCGCGGCAGGATTCACCGTTCACCGTGGTGGATGAATCCGCCGACGCGCGGCAGGTGGAGCCCGGCAAACCGGCGAAACTGCCAGAGCGCCGGAAGCAGGATTCCCCGTTTCAAGTGGCCGAGCCATCTGAAGGCTTTGGGTTTGAGGCCACGCCGCAGCCGTATGCAGCGGCTCCTTTTGAAATTTCCCCGCAACCGGCGGCCCCGGTGCCTGCGCCATTTTCGTCACCTGCCCAGCCGGCAGCATCGCCGTTCTCCGTCGCTGTTGAGCCGCAGCGAGGACCTTCACAGACGACTCAGGCAGCGATCGCGGCGTTTTCCAACTGGCAGGATTCCCAGCCCGCTGCTGCGCCTGCAACGGCGGTGTTCGAGCAAGCTGCGCCTCCTCCGTTCACGCCGGTCACTCATGTTCCATCGGCTTTCAGTGCCGCACCCCAGCAGCAGCCCGCAGCACCTGCAATGGCACCCGTGGCCGCGTCAACCCCGGGCACACCGGTGGACGGTTCACAGTCCGATTCATTTTCCATCCGCCAGCTCGAGCTCCGCGCGATTTTCGGTGTGGATCGTGAAATGACGCCGGATGAAATCCTCCAGCGTTCGCGTGCACTTCCTGGCATGCGCAACATCGCCCGCGTGGCGGCACAGGACATGGCGACGATCGAGGCATTGAAAAGCCTTTTGCCTAATCTCGGCTTCGGTTCTGGCGGCTTAAAACTTTACGCGGGATCCGTGCCGTTGGAATTCATCCGTGAGGGATCCGTACTGCTTGCCGTGCAAACGGACGGTGGGTTTGCACCCGGAGTGCGTGAAACGCTGATGATTGTGGCTCGCGAACTGGGCCGTCTGTCCTGAGTTATCGGCTGGTGTCTTGATCCACCGGTTGCTGCAGTTTTTCCAACTCACTGCGGATTTCCGGGCTGGCAAGATGGATCCATTCGTCCTGGGTGGCTGGCGGTTGTTCGAGGATCGCCTCGGCCATCGCCCGCTGTGCTTCATCGCGGAGGGCGGCGTTTTCCAGAGATGCGACCCATCCGAAAGCAGCGGAAACATCGCGTTTCGACCACTGCGAAACCACGGCGTTCATGCTTGCACTGCGGGCCTCGCCGGAATCAAAAAGGACAATCCAAGCCGCAGCGTCTGCGGGTTTTTCGGCAGCCCAGCGTTGGACGACCTGGACGAGGGCGACATCAAACTCGCGCCCGGCCATACCGGATTCGGATAGAAGATTCGCCGCGCGTTGGGGATCGGTCTCGGCGAGGACGAGCGAGATTTTTCCATAGGCGAGGGCGATTTCCTCGGGATTTTCCAATGCGTCAGCCCATCGGATGGCTGCCTCGATGTCGTTCTCGGCAAGGCGCATCACGAGATGCTGGACGAGTCGGACCCGCTCGGGTGCGCCGGCGTTGAGCTGCTGAAACGCTTCGGCAGCAAGCTTCGGATCGAGCTCGATTTGGTTCCAGACGATGGCCGCGATGGCTGGGTTTCGTTCTGCGGGGGAGGCGATTCGGCCTGCTTCTTCGAGCGATTCGCGGAGTTTCTTCCGGGCTTGCGGCGAAGTTTCCCGCGAGTTGCGCGGGGATTTGGTGACGGCGGGTGATGATTCCGGATTAGCCTCGCGCAGCCCTTTCTCCGAAGACTTGTCGCAGGATACCAACAACAAACCCGCAGAAACCAACTGGCAGAAGAGGCGTGGATTCATGGTGCGTGCTCAGTCGATGCCGCGCTTTTTCAAAAAAGGAACAAGCTCGTCGACGCCGAAGTCCGCCAGCATCTCGCCGTGCCAGTCCATCGTGGGTGCCTTGGATTGTCCTGATAGATCGACCATTTCCTGCATGGCCGCTCGGTTGCCGGAGACGATAACGGTTTTCACTTCAATGTTTTTGCGCGAGAGGAAATGGACGACCTCGTCGCACCATGGGCAGCCGGGTTTGATATAAAGGATGGGTAAATTGGCCATGAGTGGAAGCTAACTCCATTTTCCGCCGCCGCCAAGCCCGGCGCTGTGTCACTCCCGCTAACACTTGTCTCCGCGTTTTGTGGGAATCTTTGCTCCATTCTCCGCATCGCATTGCCAAACGCCGCAGCGCCTGCCTACATGCAAGTGCTATGAGCACCTTAGCCAATACCTCCCACACCGCTCTGCAGAAATGGGTCGATGAAATGGTCACCCTTTGCACTCCTGACGCCGTCGAATGGTGCGATGGATCCCAGGCGGAATGGGACCGTCTCACCGCGCTACTCGTTGATAAAGGCACCTTCACCCGACTCAATCCCGCCAAGCGTCCCAACTCATTCCTCGCCCGCTCGACCCCGTCAGACGTCGCCCGCGTGGAAGACCGGACGTTCATCTGCTCAAAGCGCCCTGACGAAGCAGGTCCCACCAATCACTGGCACGACCCCGCTGAAATGCGCGTCAAGCTGGCTGCTAGATTCAAAGGCTCCATGAAAGGCCGCACGATGTACATCGTCCCGTTTTGCATGGGCCCGCTCGACTCGCCACTCGCAAAAATCGGCGTGGAAATTTCTGACAGCGCCTATGTCGCCTGCAGCATGCGGATCATGTGTCACATGGGAGCACACGTTCTGAAGCGCCTCGAGGATGAATCATCCGGCGTCACCCCGAAAAAACGCGACGGCCACGGCCAGTTCATTCCCTGCCTTCACTCCGTCGGCGCGCCGCTCGAGGCCGGCCAGGCGGACACCACATGGCCCTGCAATGACGACAAGTACATCGTCCATTTTCCTGAAACCCGTGAGATCATGTCCTACGGCTCGGGCTATGGCGGGAATGCTTTGTTAGGGAAAAAGTGCCTTGCCCTGCGCATTGCGTCGAACATTGCCCGCGAGCACCAGTGGATGGCAGAGCACATGCTCATCGTCGGCATCCACGCCCCGGACGGCACCAAGACTTATCTAACGGCAGCCTTTCCTTCCGCCTGCGGCAAGACCAATCTCGCCATGCTCATCCCGCCGAAATCCTATCAGGACGCCGGTTGGAAAACTTCCATCGTCGGCGACGACATCGCCTGGCTCTGGCCACATGCGGACGGCAAGCTGCACGCGATCAACCCGGAAACCGGCTTCTTCGGCGTCGCTCCCGGCACCGCCTACGAGACCAATCCCATCGCGATGGACTCGATGAAGGAGAACACCATTTTCACCAACGTCGGCCTGACTGACGACGACGACATCTGGTGGGAAGGCATGACCCCGGACAAGCCCGCGCACCTGATCGATTGGACCGGCAAGGATTGGACGCCGGATTGCGGCCACACCGCCGCGCATGCGAACGCGCGCTTCGCCGCACCCGCCGTGCAGTGCCCAACGATCGATCCAGAGTGGCAGAATCCGGAAGGTGTGCCCATCGACGGCATCGTTTTCGGCGGCCGCCGCCCGACCACCATGCCGCTCGTCTATCAGGCGTTCAACTGGAGCCACGGCGTTTATGTCGGGGCCACCATGGGTTCGGAAATGACCGCTGCCGCCGTCGGCACGATTGGAAAAGTGCGCCGCGACCCCATGGCCATGCTGCCGTTCTGCGGCTACAACATGGGTGCCTATTTTGGGCATTGGCTCGAAATGCGCCGCTATCTCACGAACCTGCCGCGCTTTTTCCACGTGAACTGGTTCCGCAAAGACGAGGACGGCTCATTCTTGTGGCCGGGATACGGTGAAAACATGCGCGTCCTGGAGTGGATCTTCAAACGCTGCAACGGAGCTGCGGCCGGTTATGAGACCCAAATCGGTTGGACACCGGCGTTCGAGGATTTCAACATTGATGGCCTCGATGGCTTCACCAAAAAAAGCTACGACAAGGTCATGGCTTTCAATCGGCACGAATGGAAAGCTGAGCTCATCAGCCAGGGCGAGCTCTTCATCGACCTCTATGATCACCTTCCCAAAGAGCTGATCTTCCAACGCGAGTTGCTGGCCGCGCGTTTGTCCTGAATCCAAGCAAGGCAGGTGCATCAAGCATAACTGTGAGACGCATCAACGACCGTTCAAGGCGATCGTAGATGCGCCAGGAGCCCGGTGATTTCAGAATCAGGCAGCCCGGATTGAGGTGTTTAACAGCGTTGACGCCTGTATCTTTTCCGTTCACTTTTCGACCGTTATCCACTTTTTGGAACTTCAACCTATCATCCAATGACCCTCATTCGTCGTTTCTTTTCGGTCGCCCTCGCGGCCTCACTCGCCACGATGGCCTTCGCTCAGGACGCCAAGCTCAACATCGCCACCGTCGATATGCAGGAGCTTTTCAAGCAATACTACCGCACGAATGAGGCTCAGAAGCAGATCAACGTCGAGCGTGCCCGCATCAACAAGGACAACAACGAGCGTCTCGCCCGCATCCGTGAACTGGAAGGCACCCTCGCCAGTCTCCGCAAACAGCTCGAAGATCCAGCCCTCAACGACTCAAAGAAGCAAACGCTCTTCAAAGACTGGCAAACCCAGCAACAAGAAGGCATCGCGCTTGACCGTGAGCGCCGCGAGTTCCTCCAGCGCCGCAACCAGGCCCTCAACGAGAAAATGGTGCAGCGCATGAAGGGGATCCTGGAGGAAATCCGCAAAATCGTCGAAGAGCAGGCGAAAAAGGACAATTTCGACTACGTTTTCGACAAATCCGGCCTCAGCACCTCGCAGGTTCCTTTCCTCCTCTACACCAAAGACGCCACCGACATCACTGCCGGCATCCTGAAGGATTTGAACAAGGACGCGCCTGCAGAATCCCTGCCGACCCCTGGCGATCCAGCTCCGGAAATCCCCGGCTCCAACCCCGCCGCACCGGTGGATGCTCCCGACGCCAAATAATCTTTCACTTTTTCTGAGTTGGCATTTGCCCTCACGCTTTCCGAGCTCGCCCAGTGGATCGATGGTGACATCGTCCGGGGCGGGCTCGATTTGTCTCTGACTGGAATGGCCGCTCTGGATGCCGCGGCTCCGGGTGATGTCAGCTTTCTTGGCAACGATAAATACCACGCTCAGTTTCTGGCCACCAAGGCCGCCGCCGTCATCGTCCCTCGCGGCGTGACGACCGGGCCGGAAAACACCGCGCTCATCGCGGTAGACAATCCATCGCTCGCTTTCGCCGTCGTCGTCCGCCACTTTGCCGCCGCTACCCGGAAATTCCAGCCCGGCGTCCACCCGCGGGCGTCCGTCGATCCCACGGCCGTTTTTGATCCGTCAAAAGTTCGGATCCAGGCTGGTGCGGTAATACTCGCAGGCGTCAGGATCGGCGATGGCTCGGACATCGGACCCAATGCAGTCATCGGGGACGACGTGACCATCGGCAGCGATTGCCGGATCCTGGCAAATGTTTCGGTTCGTGAGCGCTGCGTCATCGGCCATCGCGTCATTCTTCAGCCCGGCGCGGTCATCGGGTCGGACGGCTATGGCTACGAGTATGCCGGCGGCCGTCACGTCAAAATTGACCAAGTCGGCATCGTCGAAATCCACGACGACGTGGAGGTCGGCGCGAACTCCACCATCGACCGTGCCCGTTTCGGCAAGACCATCATTGGCGAGGGCACCAAGATCGACAATCTCGTCCAGATTGGCCACAACGTGGTCATGGGAAAACACTGCCTCGTCGTGGCGCAGGTCGGCCTTTCCGGCAGCTCGCATTACGGCGATAACGTCACCATCGGCGGCCAGGCTGGCGTCGGCGGGCACGTCACCATCGGTTCCAATGTCATGCTCGCCGCCCGCAGCGGCGTGACCACCAGCCTGCCGGGCGATACCATCTACGCAGGCAAACCCGCTCTGCCCTTCCGCGAGGAAATGAAACTGCAGGCCCTGGTCAGACGGCTCCCCAAGTATGTCGCACGACTCAAGGCGCTGGAGGAAAAAGTGCTGAAATCCGGGGCCGGAGACTGAACGGTGTCATTCTCCTCAAAAGGAAGTTTTTGGTGACGGAGGTGAAATCCTTGATGCAGGATGTTAGGCTGGATCGTCGCAAGTAAAAATCCTACGAGGGTCTTCATCAGATCACCAGCGGGCTTAATCCGTGCCGGTTTGCGAGTGGCAGATTCTATCAGGCGTTTTTTGGAATACAGTATGTTAGGGGGCTTCGTAGCCGAGTGCTTCACGAAGCCCCTTCTGCAGCTGCACGGCTACCTTGTATTCGTAGGTGCCCATCCCGGGAAATTTCGCATCGAGGCTCATGAAGGCATCGTGCTCGAACCAATAGGTCTCCGCCGCCTTGAAGATAGGTGCCATTGAGATCATCAAAAGCATCGCCGTCGCGTAAACAGGGACGAGAACCCGCGCGACAGTGCAACTCATCAGCGATCGAGCAGGCCCGGCAATCAGAGCGCGAACGGCGATCGCCAGGAGCCAGATTTTCGGCAAAAACAGAAGGAAGGCTGTCACCACCCGCACTCGATCCAGCGAATCCGAAACGACGAGGTAGCCGATTGCAACGACGTAGGCCATCGCCGAAATCACCGCGATCCAACCAACCCAGGATTTGCCCCAACCGGATTTCAGGAACGGTACTCTCTTGGAAATCCGCCAACGTGTCACCAGCACCGGGACGATGACCATTAAAAGGGCCATCGTGAAAAAATGACCAAATGGCAGAAACAACTTCATCCCGAAGACACTAAAATCCCTCCCTCCGAGAGAAGTGAAACGGTTGATAGACATCACGAACAAAAACGGAACGAACAATCCCAACCCCATCAACCACATCCAATCGACAGGCAGAAGCAACGATTCGATGCGGCTGGCGAGTCGGCGGATGACCGGTCTGCGCAGGAAGTTGGAAATCCAGACTGCGGCCATGCAGAAGCCGATGAGGAAAAACACGCCCACCGCAAAGACCATCGAAGCGGTCTCGTGTTCGACCAAGCGCCCCGCTTTCAAATCCTCATCGGTGATCGCCGGCGGACCTACGGCCTGCTGCCAGACCATGGGAAGCGATAAGGCGGGAAGGAATGCTGCCTTTTTCGCAAACTCCACCCCATCCACCCGTAGTTCCTTCTTCTTTTGTGACTCCCTGGATTGGCGCCAGCGGTCATGAAGCGATTGGAACCGTTCTGCTTCAGAATTCAGACCGAGATCCCTCGCCCCGGCTGCTAGACCTTGGGAAACCCCCGAGACATTTACTCCATTCACCAGTCCGGCGACCAAGGTGCTCGGTTCCGCTGAAAGCATCTTGCGTCCGAACGCGTCAGAATCCGCCATCAGCTCCCGGAATTCTCCGATGTTGTTCTCTTTTCCAAGCAGTCTCGCCTTCGCCGCAATGACGTCGGAGATCTTTCTCATCGCAATCAAATCGGACGCAGTCATTCCCGCCAAATGGCCGATGGAAATCAGCCGCTCGAGCTTATCGCCTTGGGCCATAAGAGGAATTTTTTCCCGCATCAGGTCGGATTTGTAATCATTGCAGAGATTCAGTTCGCGAGCCTCACGGACCAATCTTAATGCATTCTCTAACCGCGCCTGATCGAGGATTTCCCATTCCGGGGCCTCCTTGGCTGCTTTTGCGCTCGCGGACTGGATCTTCTTTTTGACACTGTCTTTCCCCTCGACACCGGCAGCAAGATAGAGGAACCACGAGTTCTGAGGATCAAGCCGGCGGGCCTGCTCCAGAAAATCCGCTGGAAGCTTTCCATTTTCCGAGAGATAGGCCCCCGCATATTGTCCGAAGTAGGCGGGGTTGTCCGGAAAACGATCCCACAGGCCCTTCGCCATCCCCGCTTTTGAAGTCTGCGTTTCATCGCCGTAGAGAATAAGGCGTTCCGTGTCATTCAGCGAGATCTTACCGGCTTTCCGCAGAAGTGGATCCGGCCCGAGTCGAACCGTGGCACCACCAAGAGTAGAAATGGCGTGGGAAATTTCCCGCAGACTATTAGCCTCGGGCACGCCGAGAGTGAAGATCGTTGCTGAGACGATCAGCAGCAGGGAGAAGAGCATGATGCGCCATTTCGGCAGCCGCTTTTTTCCATCCACCGCCTCCCAGCGGGCGATGGCGTGCTCTGCTCCATCGACGTCCGGTTTTACCAGCTCATCGAGCAGCCGGGCCGCGGCGAGTTTCATCTCGGCGTTGTCGGAAAACGGTCGGGTAGCAATTTCTATCAGGCGCTCTTTGTTGTCAGGCATGTTAGGGTGCGTCGTAGCCGAGTGCTTCACGCACTTCCTTGCGCGCGGCGAGTGAGAGTTGATACTCGAATTTCGTCAGCGACGGGTAGTTCGCGTCGAGGTGGTTCATGCGATCTTGTTCGAACCATTGCTGGCGGGACCATTTGAACGACGGCGTGAACAAAAGCAGCGCCGCCATGGTCGCTAAAAACGAGGGGACCAGCACCCGCGAGACGGTGGTGAGGTGCAGCAACTGATCCATTCCCAGCGTCATCGCCCGGATGAAAACGGAGACGATCCAGACGATGGGCAGGGCAAACAAAACCCAGCAAGCGGTCAATCCACGGTCATATCGATTGACCAACGACCATCCTAGCAGCGGGATGAACACGGCGGCGCTGATCAAGGCCAGCCAGCCACTCCAGTAGCGGGTTTTGGAAAATCCGAAAAACGTTACCCGCTTCGCCAGCCGCCATCTGGCAGTGAGAATCGTTAGAATGACGGTCATCAGCAAGGCACCTGCGAACTGAGCCATGGGCAGGAGAATGCCGTCGTAATAGGGAAGGTCGATGTTCAGGGCCATCACATTCCATTCGCTTCCGCCCAGGTCGGCAGCGCGGGTGACCGCTTGAAGGAAGGCGAAAGGTGCGATACCGGCAGCCAACAGACAAAGCCAGTCCACTGGCTTCAGCAGTATTTCCATCCTCGCGGACAACAACCTAACAACCTTTGGCGAGCGGAACCGATAGAGCGCCACCACACCGGCAGCGAGGCCAAGCAGCGCCCATGCACCATACGTGCAGAGTTGCGCCATGAACTCGTGCTCGATCATCCGTCCGGGCTTCACCTCGGCATCGGTTAGTGTCGGCGGATGCAATGCGCGCCGGGAGGTATACGTGATGGCGTTTCCATTTAAAATCCCCAGCTTCATTGAAGCATCTTCGCCTTCGATCTGAAAAGGACCCGCAGCCTCGCGGTCCTTCTTGAGCTGATCCAGCCGGTCCAACCGCGCCTGGCTGTCCGCCGCCTCGGCCGTGAGGCCGAGTTTGGTGGCCGATGCGGCGAGGTTCTTTAGTACGATCTTCGCCCACGCTTCCACGATGATTTCCTGAATGAGCAACCCGGGCTCGGACCGAGACAGATTTCGCAGATAACGGTCCGCGTCCGTTTTTAGGGCGATAAGCCCATCGGCATCGCCACGTTCGCCGTAGAGCCACGCCTTCGCAGCGATCGCGTGGGCCAACTCTCGGGAAGCCAGATTTATATGGAGAGTCATGCTCAAGAAGCCGACCGATTGGAGATACTCCGAGGGTGTGTGCTGCGGGAGAATCGGGATTTTCTCCCGTAATAGGCTGACTTCGTATTCGCGGTAGTCTGGAAGATCCCGGCACTCCCTTAGGATTGCAAGGACTTGATCGAGTTTGGCTTCGTCTTTCACCTCCCATTCCGGAGCCTCGCCCGCGGCTCGAGCGGCTCGGGAAAGCGGGAGCGCCTTGGCAGCATCCTTCGCAGCCAGCGTGGCAGTCCAATAAGGGAAATAAGCATTCTTGGGATCGATGAGCAGCACCTGCTCCTTGAAATTCGGCGGGAGTTTGGTCGTTTCGGATAGATAGGCACTGCAGTATTGGGAAAAATAGCCCGCATTTTGAGGATCGATATCCCACAGCGCCTTTGCCCGCTGGGTTTCGGTGGTGGTCTTGTCGCCGAGGTTGAGCAGCAGTTTCTCGCGCGGATTGAAGCGGGAAACATCAATCAACTTTGTGTGATCCACGGGGTCGAAACGGATTGCTGCTAGAACCATACGATATTCACGGATATCCATGAACGCATGGGCTAGCAGAAGCACGGAGACCGATACCACTGTCAGATAGAAAATCGCCCTGTCAGACAGACGGCGATTTTTCCTGTCGATGGCACCCCAGCGGGCAATTGCCTTTTCCGCCTGATCCGCGCCCTCCTCGGTGAGCGATTCCAGCAGGCGGCGGGCCGATGACTTGAGCTCCGCATCACCCGTCAACCGGCGTGTAGCGGCATCTATCAGGCGGTCGTTGGGATCGGGCATCGGGTTTTAGTTGGCGGCGATCAGGCGGGTTTGAGCAAATACCCGCCGACCCAGCCTTCTTCACCGCGTTCATTGCGGCACCAGTGCCAGCCGTGGATCTGTTTGAGCGACTCGATGCGGTCGCCGCGTTTGATGGTGAGAACGGCGGGATCGTAATCTTCCATCGCGGCGAAGCGGCCTTCGCTCAGGGGTTCAAGAATTTCTTCGGGCACGTAGCCGTCGTTGCCATCCCGATCCTCGGCCCAGACCCAGCCGGGCCACGCGCGATCGGCGATGCCGACGGTGACTTCATCGCCGGCGCGGAGTTTGATTGGGTCGCTGTCTTTTTCTTCGTAGTCGGAGTTCGCAATGAAGGTGGGCATGAGGCAGAACATCGAACATCGAACGCCCAACGTCGAACATTGAAGGAAGAAAATTTAGAGGGAAGCGGGCTGTTGGATTGCCGTTAGGAAGGCAGGCGGGTACAACGGCGGGGATGAGAGTTTGCTGCCTGATCGTTCTTTTGGCAGCGGCGGGATGTGCGCCCGAAGTGAGGCCGTCGGCAGTTCCGACGTCCGGCTGGTCGCGCACTGGAGCGGTGGCGTTCTGCCGGATGAATGCAGGAAAAAAAGTGGGCGACGGCCAATGTTGGGCGTTGGCGGACGAGGCGATGAAAGCCGCGGGGAAGCGACGTCCTGGCAGCGACATGCGGGTGTGGGGCCGGGTGGTGAATCCGGTGTGGGAAACGGTGCGCGCGGGAGATATCATCGAGTTCGAAAACGCGAGATTCCGTGAAGCGCGACAAACGGTCATCACCGGCAGCCATCACACGGCCGTGGTGATGACAGACGAGCGCGGAGGGAGGTTCGTCGTGGCGGAGCAGAACTTCGGCGGTGGGAAACGGGTGAGCTTCCGGGAGATGAGTTTGAAGACCAGGGTTTCCGGGACGGTGGTGGTCTATCGGCCGGATTGACGGGGGCGTGATACAGACATTCCTGTCTGGTTTTTGAGGGTTGGGGCTTGGGGAATAACAGACAGGAATGTCTGTATCACGCCTTAGTTCGGGATCTCGTTGAGCGTGTAATAGGCGTCCGGGTGCCAGAGGTTTTGGGCGCTGGCGGATTTGACGCCTTTTGATGAGAGGTGATGGACGTGTCCGCGGACGAGGCCGTCGATTTTCAGGCGGACCGACTTTTGATCGGACGAAACGGTGGCGGCGGTGATGGTCGGGGTGGCTTGATCGACTTCCGGGCTGCCGTATTCGGACTGATAGATGTAGGTCCACGCTTTCATCGCGTAGCTGGCGGGATTTCCGGCGGTGGTGGGATCGACGGGCTCGGTGAAATTCAGGGTGAATCCATCCTTGTTGGCGGTCATGGTTTGGATTTCAAACGGGGTCTTGCCGGTCCATCTCACGCGTTCGAAGGTAAACGGCTTGGTGCCGCGCGAAGCCCAGCCGCGGTTGGAGCCACCGGCGAAGAGCATGCCGGCTTGGGGATCGTAGCGGAGCGGGATGAGGCCGGCCTCGAAGCCATCGAGGAAATGAAAGACAGCGCCCTGATAGAGGTCGTTGACTTTTTCCAGACAGACGCGCTGGACCTGCGAGTGCGTCTGCTCGCCGACGTAGAGTTGTTTTTCCCATGGGCCGAATTTTCCACCACTCTGGTCGCAGGCGATGCCGGTGGGGGACTGGCCGACGAGGGCGTGGGGGAAGATGACGGCGGGCGGAATGAAGGTGGGATTTTTCAAGCGCTCGCTCAGGATGCGTGACTTGTCGGCCACTTCGGGCGGGGCGGGGAAATTGGCGAGTTTGGCGAATTTGTTGCCTTTGGGATTGCCCTGGAAAGAGCCGGGCTTGAGCCACTTGAGCGAGGACGAGCCGTTCCACGGGCCTTGGTTGTCGGTGTAAAACGCATCGCCCTCGGCGTTCAACCCGATACCGCCCGGTGAGCGGATGCCGGAGCACGTGGGGATCATTTTTCCTTCGGGCGTGACGCGCACGCACCAGCCGCGCCAATCGGAGTCGGCGGTGAAGGAGCCGGTAAGGCAGAGGGTGACCCAGATGTCGCCATTTTTGTCGGGCGTGCTGCCAAACGCGTATTCGTGGTAGTCGCCCTTGATGCCCCAGTCGGAGCAGATGGTTTCGAAGGTATCGGCGAGGCCATCATTGTCGGAGTCGGTGATTCTGGACACTTCCGGTCGCTGGGTGAGCCAGAACGAGCCGTCCTTCCAAAACATGCCAAGTGGCTCGTGGAGGTTCTGGGCGAATTTTTTCCAAGTGACTTTTTTCAAATCCTCGCCGTAAGCACCGGAGCAGATCCAAAGGTCGCCGCGGCGGGTGGTGACGGCGATTTTCTGGTCCGGCATGAGGGCGATGGAGCCGATTTCCATGACCTCGCCGGGCGGCATGGGGATTTCCTCGCGGAGGTAAAAGTCGGATTGGGAGGCCGCGTGGGTGAGGGCGGCGGTGAGAAGGAGAATGAAGAGGCGCATGGATTCGAGAAATGGAGCGGCGGGGTGTGTCAGGCTAGATGGGCGAAACGAATTTTGTGGCCCGGTGGATGGTTATTTCCAGCGATAGGTGACGGTGGCGGGCTTGCCGGGGACGAGCTTCAGGGTGGTTTTACCGTCAGAATTCTGGAGGTTGCCGCGTTCCGATTCGAGGGAAAGTTGGTCCGCAACCGGTTGGTCTGAAAATGGGAGGTCGAGTGGCTGGCTGCCGCCGCTGAGGGAGAGCTTCCGGACGAAGCTGCCGGATTCCGCCCGCCACGAATCGAGGAGGAGTTGCTCGCCAAGCTGGACGGAGAAGGTGGGATTTCCTGCAGAATCCAGCTTGTAGCCGCGGAAACGAGCGGAGGCGGGCAGGTAGCGTTTTTTGCTGAGACTGATGACTTTGTCTCCAGCAGGAGGGTTGTTTTCCGTGCCGCGTTCAAGCCATTTGGCGGCCCCATCCATAAAGGCTCCGGTCCAAATGAGTTCCGGTCCCAGATTGTCCGCCGAGTAGGCGAGGTTGAATCCGCCCGGGAAGCCGACGCCGATCGCGCGCGGGCTGGTGCCGGCGATGAAATTTCGATAGATCACGGCGCGGTCCGCGGTGGGAGCGATGGGCAGCGGTGGGATGATTTTCGCGGGGTTGATCCGGTCTTCCGAAAGCCATTTCCAGTCTTTGATTCCAGCGCCCTTCCAACCGATACTGATCCCTTCATTGCCCGAGATTTCGAGGTATTCAAAGCGGAACGGGTGATTGCCCTTGGTGAGCTTCACTTTGCCCTTGCGACTTCTCGAGCCGTTCATTGGGCCAACACCCTTGATTTCGACCACCTTTTTTCCGTCGACGAAAAGGGCACCGGCATCATCGACATCCAGCAGGAACTCGTAGGTTCCGTCGGCTGGAGCCTCGAAGCCACCTTGCCAGACGACCGCGAACTCTTCTTTGAGGGTCGAATCCCTGATGCTGATGATGCCGTCGTGCTCCTCTTCGACGTTTTCGGCCTTCAGTCCGGAGAAATCGGGCAGGCTTCTCCATTTTCCGGCATAAGTTTGGGAAATAAGATTGGTGAGTGCGGTTTTTTCCAGTGGCATCGGATGGAGCTTGAGAAGCTCGGCGGCGTTCCACGGAGTGGCGCGGTCGGCGACGGTGGCACGAATGGCTTTCACAAAATCCGCGGTGACGGGAGAGGCGGAATTTCCCCACGCGCTGCGGACATAGGTGAGGATGGCGGCGAGCTGGTCGTCCGGCAAAACGGCGCCCTGTGGCGGCATTTCGAGATTATAGATTTTTCCCAATACTTCGACGGGGCCGGTGAGTCCCTTCAGAGTGAGTTTCACGGCGCGATCTGCATCCCCGGCGACCCATGGGCTGCCTGCAAGCGGAGGAAAGGCACCGCCGGTGGCTCCCTTGCCGTCGGTCCCGTGACATGCGGAGCAGTAAAGCGTGTATAGCTGCTGGCCATCCTGAGCAAAAACTGGGCTGGCAAATGACAGAAAGAGGAGGATTCGCGGGAGCATCGGGTGAAGAAGACGTTGAGTGGGAGATGGATTTTTCGTTGATTGCACGATTGGCATGCGGCGGAGGACGACTCGCGTCATGGCGCCGGTTTCCGCAGGGGTCCGTAACGTTTCACCAGCCCGATGGCGACGCTCTCGGCATACTCACGGAAGATGGACGGCTGGAGCTTCCCGTTGATTTCCCGGAGTCCTTCGTAATCCCCGGCCTGCATGCGCGGGTAGTCGATGGTGGAGTTCATGACGTATGGTTCGAGAAAAATGACGGGACAATGGTAGAGGCGGTTCGCAAGGAGGTTGCGCGCCCATAGGTAGGGACTCCCGGGAATGGGACGGACGGTTTTAGATTCCGGCGGATATTGGTAGGCGGGAAGGCGGCTTTTTTCGGCAAAGGCCCGGACGATTTGCGAGCCGACGAGGACTTCCTCATGGTGGGTGCGCTGCAGGAGCTTTTGAAGGAGGGCGAACCGTTGGTCGGCGAGTGCCACTTCATCGTCGCTGTAGGCTCCGTTCACGAGCAAGTGGAGGTGGGTGCGGTCGATCAAGGTGGGGTTGTTGGGATCGCCCCAGGACTCGGCGTTGAAGTGGAGGCAGAGGACAAGGTCGGGCTGGAGGGTTTCATTGACGATCTTGCCGCGGGCATGAATTTCTGCGGTGCGGTAGAAGAGACGCTCGGCAAGTTTCTGCGGGGAATCGGCGGCGGAGTCTTGGGCAAGGGTGAGCAAGGCTTCTGGGCGGACGGCGGTGACAGGCTCGGTTTTGTCGCGGACGAGAGTAACGGTGGCACCGAGAGATTCGAGTCGGGGCTTGAGGAGATTGGCGACAAACAGCGTCATGTCGCCCTCGCAGACCGGGGTGCCATCGCCGACGACAAACCAGCGCTCCTCCATTTTCGCCCACGCGCCGCCGATATGGCCGGGGTCGATGGCGATTTTCAACCCTGCGAGCGGCTTTTGCGGTGTGGTGGTGGCAAGCTCGGCGGCGGTTTTCCAATAGCGGGCGGCAGGGGCTGACGTGGCGTTGGCAAAGCGGAGCCGGAAAACATCCGCGGGCGGTGATTCGCCGGTCTTGATGCGGACCTCGCGGTCGTCGATTTCCATGAAGTTTCTCCAAGCGGTGCCGGTGGTGAAAACCGTGGTCAACAACTCCTCGAAGTCCTCACGGGAAATGCTGTTCTGATAGATTTCCAGTTTTCTCCAATCGGGTGGTTCAGCCAGCAGCGAGAGGGCGGGGCGTGCCGGGGGTGGCGTCGGCGTCGGAGTCGGAGTCGGAGTCGGCCCGGTGCGGAAAATGAAACCGAGAACCACGGCCAACAGGACGAAGGCCAGCGTGATGAGCGGGATGCGGCGCGCGTGGGATCGGCTCATTCAGGGATTTGGATTGTCGGGAAGCGATGGAAGGTAAAACCTCGCCGCAGAGCGAATGAATAACGACTCTGTATTCCCATCATGTCTGCGATTCGTATTTTATTTCTTGGTGATGTTGTTGGCGAGCCCGGACGCAAGGCGGTGATCGAGCAGTTACCTCTTCTCAAACAGTCAGAAAACCTCGATTTCATCATCGTCAACGGCGAAAACTCCGCCGGCGGGAAGGGGATCACCCCGAGGATCGCCATCGACCTGCTGCGCGCTGGCGCGGCGGTCATCACCACTGGCGACCACGTCTGGGACCAGCAGGAAATCGTCGATTACTTCCCGACCGAGCCACGCCTGCTGCGGCCGATCAACTACCCGGAAGGCACTCCTGGCGCGGGCAGTGTGGTTTTGGAAACCGCAAAAGGCCGGGTCGCCGTGATGCAGGCCCAGGGGCGGTCGTTCATCCAACCGCCGCTGGAGAACCCTTATCTCGCTGTGGAAAAGGAAGCCGAGAGACTCCGGGCGGACGGCGTGATGGCCATTGTGCTCGATTTCCATGCGGAGACGACCAGCGAAAAAATCGCCATGGGACGGATGCTCGATGGGAAAGTTTCTCTCGTCGTTGGCACGCACACCCATGTGCAAACCGCGGATGAGAGCATTTTCCCCGGCGGCACCGGCTACCTCACGGACGCGGGCATGTGCGGGCCGGACGAATCCATCCTCGGCCGCGCGATCGAGTCTGTCGTTTGGCGATTCAAATCGGGCATGCCAACGCGTTTCCCCATCGCCAAAGGCCCGGTCCGACTCTGCGGCGTAATCGTCGATGTGGATGTCGAAAACGGGACCTGTCAGGCCATCAAAAGACTCTCATTGCTGCTGCCGGAAGCTGTCGTCCAATCCGCGTGACGCTTACCTTTTCAAGGGATTTGGGTAAATTTTCTTTTCATCGAGATTTTTTTTGACAGGGTGGGGGGCTTTGTTACTGTCCGCCCGCTCTTCCCCACATCAAGTCAGGGGTGCCGCGCCTGGTCTCGCTCTTTTATGAGATTGGTCGCGGTGTTTTTGTCGGGTGAAAGGTAGGGCAACCAATGTCACATTGCTCGCGTAGCTCAGGGGTAGAGCGCATCCTTGGTAAGGATGAGGTCGGGGGTTCAATTCCCCCCGCGAGCTCCAGGGCAATCTCGAAAAATCTCAACAGTCTCAAGCAGAACAACAACCACCATGGCAAAAGAAGCATTCCAGCGCAACAAGCCGCACGTAAACATCGGCACGATCGGTCACGTTGACCACGGCAAAACCACCCTCACCGCAGCAATCACCAACACGCTTGCCGACAAGGGTCTTTGCCAAAAGAAGAGCTACGCGGACATCGACGCGGCTCCGGAAGAACGTGAGCGTGGTATCACCATCAACACCGCCCACGTCGAATATGAAACCGCCAAGCGCCACTATGCTCACGTGGACTGTCCGGGACACGCCGATTATGTGAAAAACATGATCACTGGCGCTGCCCAAATGGACGGTGGAATCCTCGTTGTTTCCGCTGCTGACGGCCCCATGCCACAAACCCGCGAGCACATCCTGCTTGCCCGTCAGGTGGGTGTTCCAGCCCTTGTGGTTTTCATGAACAAGGTTGACCTTGTTGACGATGCCGAACTTCTCGAACTCGTCGAAATGGAAGTCCGCGATCTCCTTTCCTCATACGAATTCCCGGGCGACGACATCCCAATCGTAATGGGTTCCGCCAAGCTCGCGCTTGATGGCGACGCAGCACAAATGGAGAACGTCATGAAACTCATGGATGCGGTGGATTCCTACATCCCTGAGCCTGAGCGTCCGATCGACAAAACCTTCCTCATGCCGATCGAAGACGTGTTCTCGATCGAAGGTCGTGGAACGGTCTGCACCGGTCGTGTCGAGCGTGGTATCGTCAAGAAGATGGAAGAAGTCGAAATCGTTGGCATCCGCGACACGCAGAAGACCACCGTGACCGACATCGAAATGTTCCGCAAACTCCTCGACGAAGGTCGTGCCGGTGACAACGTCGGCCTCCTCGTTCGTGGACTTAAAAAGAACGACGTCGAGCGTGGCCAAGTCATCGCCAAGGTCGGCACTGTCAAGGGTCACACGATCTTCAAGTCCGAGATCTACGTTCTTTCGAAAGAAGAAGGTGGGCGCCACACCCCGTTCTTCTCGAACTATCGTCCTCAGTTCTACTTCCGCACCACCGACGTGACTGGCAGCATCAAGCTTCCAGAAGGCGTTGAAATGGTGATGCCAGGTGACAACATCAACCTGGAAGTCGAGCTCATCACTCCGATCGCCATGGAGCCTACCATGCGCTTCGCCATCCGCGAAGGTGGCCGCACCGTGGGTGCCGGCCGCGTGGGCGAAATCATCAAGTAAGCATTTAGCAAAAAGGCTTCCCGCGGTTCACCGCGGGGATGCCGGACTCCGGGGCATCCCGCTTCTAAAGTGGGATGCCCTTTGGTCGCCTCAAAACGGAAGTAGCTCAATTGGTAGAGTAGCGGTCTCCAAAACCGTTGGTTGTGGGTTCGAGTCCCACCTTCCGTGCCATTTTCCATTCCTGTCTCAACGTCCGAACGACATCATGTTTTCTAAAATTTCCGGTTTCCTGGGTGAGGTTAAAGGCGAGCTGCGCAAAGCGAGCTGGCCCTGGGAATCCGACCCCAAGATCAAAGGCATCAAGAAATACAAGGAACTCGTCGATTCCACCATCGTCGTCCTTATTGCGATGATCCTGCTCGCAGGCTTCGTGCAGTTCTGGGACTTCTTCCACGTGCTGATCGTGGGATTTTTCACCAACCTTGGCCGCTAATCCGTTAGCCGTTCCGCCCCATCCATCTCCGACCGACCCGTCATGTCAGAAACCAAACCATTCCGCGATCAGTGGTACGTTGTGCAAGTCCTCTCCGGCCAGGAGGGAAAGGTCCGTGACCGGATCGCCCGTACAGCAGAAGCCGAAGGGATGACAGAATACATCCGTGAAGTGCTCGTGCCGACTGAAATGGTTTCCGAGATCCGCCGCGGCAAGAAGACGGAAACGAAGAAGAAATTCTTCCCCGGCTACATCATCGTGAACATGAACCTCGCCACCGAAGATGGCCAGCTAGTCGAGAAGACCTGGTTTTTCATTAAGGAAATGGACGGAGTGATTGGATTCGCCGGAACCAAGGATCGTCCCGCGCCGATGCGCCAGCGCGAGGTGGATGCCATGCTCTCCCAGATCAAGGAGCGCGAGGAAAGCGTCCGCCCGGCCATCAGTTTTGAAGTCGGCGACACCGTGAAAGTGGCCGACGGTCCATTCCAAAGCCAGAACGGCATCGTCGAGGAAATCGACCCGGAACGCGGTAAGCTCCGCGTCTCGGTTACCATCTTTGGCCGAAGCACTCCGGTCGAACTTGAATACTGGCAGGTCGAAAGAGCCTAATTTGTCTCGACCAGCGTTCGTAAATTTACAATCACCCCTCTCCCGCACTTAAAAAGCATCTATTATGGCCAAGGAAGTCGTCAAACTCATCAAGCTCCAGATCAAGGCTGGAGCCGCCAATCCATCACCTCCAGTGGGCCCTGCCCTCGGCCAGGCTGGTGTCAACATCATGGCGTTCTGTAAGGAATTCAACGCTGCAACACAAGCCCAGACGGGTGATGTGCTTCCGGTCGTGATCTCGGTTTACAAGGACAAATCGTTCTCGTTCATCACCAAAAAGCCACCTGCCGGCAATCTTCTGAAGAAAGCGGCAGGTCTTGCATCCGGCTCGAAAGAAGCGAATAAGATCAAGGTTGGCAAACTGACCAAGGCCCAACTCATGGAAGTGGTCAAAATCAAGATGCCCGACCTCAACACGAAGGACCCAGAAGCCGCCGCCCGCATTCTTGCTGGCACTGCCCGCCAGATGGGCCTCGAAATCGAAGGTTACTGAGAAATTTCCGCAGGGAGCTTTTTAGAAAGGTTTCCGGCACCCGCAGGAGGGAGTTTCAACCGCTTCCGCCCGAACTGCTAACAAACACCAAAATGGCCAAACACCGCAGCAAACGCTACAAACAGGCAGTCGCCCTTGTCCAAACCGGCAAGAGCTATTCGCTGACCGACGCAATCACGACCGTGAAGCAATTCCCGGCGCCAAAATTCACCCCGACCGTCACTCTTTCCTTCCACCTCGGTGTGGATCCACGGAAGAGCGATCAAATGGTCCGAGGTTCCGTCTCCCTTCCACACGGCACGGGACGTAATGTTCGCGTCGTCGTCTTCGCCCAAGGCGCGGCCGCTGAAGCAGCCCGTGCCGCAGGTGCCGAGCATGTCGGCTACGAAGACCTCATCGCCAAGGTCCAGGCTGGCTTCACGGATTTCGATTCCGCGATCGCCACACCGGATGCAATGACCGAAGTTCGGAAAATCGCCCGTGTCCTCGGACCTCGCGGCCTGATGCCGAACCCGAAGACCGGAACCGTCACCGACGACACCGCCAAGGCTGTGCGCGAAGTGAAAGCCGGCCGCGTTGATTTCAAACTCGACAAAAACGGCAACGTTTCGGGTTCGATCGGCAAGTCTTCCTTCGAGCCTGCCCAGTTGGAAGAGAACGCCCGCGCCTTTGTGGACAGCGTGGTTCGAGCAAAGCCGCCGTCCGCCAAGGGCAACTACATCCAAGCCGTGACTCTCGCTGCTTCGATGCTTCCTGGCCTTCCCCTGGAAGCCGCCACCTACACCAAAGCCTCAGCTTAACCCGGTAGCCAACGACCATGAATCCCGATAAAAAAATCATCATTAACGGCCTGTTGGACCGCGTCAACGCGTCTCCCTATCTGATCGTCATCGATTACACCGGCCTCACCGTGCAGCAATTCACGGAACTCCGCAACCGCCTCGGTGCGGGTGGTGCCAACTGCACCGTCGCCAAGAACAGCTACATGCGCAAGGCTCTCGCCGAAGCGGGCATGCCTGACATCGGTGCCGACCTCACCGGTCAAATGGCCTACGTCATGGGCGACGCCGAAGTGTTCTCCGCCGCGAAGGTCATCAAGAATTTCGAAAAGGAATTCAAGAAGCCCGAGATGAAGGTGGCTATCCTTGGCAACGCGATCCTTGATGCCGAAGCACTCAAGTCCATCGCCGACATCCCGTCCCGCGAAGCGGTTCTTTCCCAACTTCTGGCAACGATCCTCGAGCCTGCTACTCGCATCGCCCGTGTCGTCCAAAACAAATTCAATCCGGACGGCGACGATTCCTCGTCACCCAAGGAAGAAGAAGCTCCCGCAGCAGAACCCGAGGTCGCCGCAGTGGCCGCCGAGGCACCTGCCGCTGAAGCCGAGGCTGCAACCCCTGCCGCCGAATAACAAACAATCTGAAGTGATGGTGGCGGCGGCTCCCGTTCGTCACCTGAACCCATAATGGTTCCTCGTCGGCGCAACGGCTGTTGCTCTGAAATCTCCGGAGGCTCCGGAGGCGACGATACCGAACAAGGAGAACAAAAAAATGGCTAATATTGATACACTCGTAGAAGAACTCGGCAAGCTCACCGTTTTGGAAGCTGTCGCACTCGTCAAACAACTTGAAGAACATTGGGGCGTTTCCGCCGCAGCACCTGTCGGCGTTGCCGGCCCTGCCGCTGGTCCTGCCGAAGCTGTCGAAGAGAAGACTGAATTCGACGTCGTCCTCACGGATTGCGGCGCTAACAAGATTGCCGTCATCAAGGCAGTCCGCGAAGTCGCTCCCGGCCTTGGACTTGCAGACGCGAAGAAGCTCGTCGAGAGCGCTCCTGCAAAAATCCTCGAAGGTGTCGCCAAAGACGCTGCAGAGACCGCCAAGAAGAAGCTCGAAGAGGCTGGTGCCAAAATCGAACTCAAGTAACATCTTTCAGATCATTCCCGGGGCGGAGAAATCCGCTCCGGGATTTTCTGTCGAAACCGGCGGGAGACTCTAATTATCACCAACCAGATTTTCCCGCCGATTCCGACAAAATTTATCAACGCTTGATCCACCCTGCCTGAGACCGTTCGCGGCTCGGGCTCAATTTGTAAGAAGAATACCACTAAACGCCATGGCTGAACGTCTCTATTTCGGGAAATTCGAAGAAGTCATCGAGCCACCTAACCTCATTGAGGTTCAGAGTCGGTCCTACGATGAATTCCTCCAGAAGGAAGTGCTCCCCAGCGAGCGCGCGGATGCGGGTCTCCAAGCGGTTTTCCGCGAGGTTTTCCCGATCAAAAGTTACGACGAGGCGATCGAACTCGATTTCGTCACTTACGACATCGAAGATCCCAAAATCACTTCGCTCGACTCGCTGCGCAACAGCGAAAGCTTCAGCGCCGCACTTTACGTGACGTTTAAGTTGAAAGACGAGACTGGCACCAAGAAGGAGCGCGTCTACATGGGCGAACTTCCGATGATGACCCGCCGTGGAACCTTCATCATCAACGGCGCGGAGCGCGTCATCGTTTCCCAGCTTCATCGCTCGCCGGGTATTTGCTTCGAAACCTCGCAGCACTTGAATGGCAAGCTTCTCCACTCCTTCCGAATCATCCCCGACCGCGGATCCTGGTTGGAAGTGCAGTTCGACACGAACGATCTGCTCTATGTCTATCTCGACCGCCGCCGTCGCCGCCGCAAGTTCCTGGCCACCACGTTCCTGCGCGTGCTCGGCTACCCGACGGACCGCGACATCGTCAGCCATTTCTATTCTCCCGAATCGCTTCCGCTCAGCGAGGCGATGGACGAAGGCGAACTCGGCCATAAAGTTCCTTTCGAGGACATTCTCGATGGCGAGCTAACCGTCGCGAAGGCCTACGAGCCGCTCACGATCGGCATCGTCCGCCAGCTTTTGGCGCTCGGTCACAAGAACGTGGAAGTCATCGACGGCCGGGAAGACGAAATCCTGCTCAAGTCCCTCCGCAAGGATCCGGCGAAGGATGAGGAATCCGCACTCAAGGACATCTATCGGAAACTCCGCCCTGGAGATCCACCGACCGCTGCCAACGCCCGTGCATTGCTGAAGCGTCTGTTCTTCGATGCGAAGAAGTATGACCTCACCCGCGTCGGCCGTTACAAAATCAACCAGAAGCTCGGCATCCAGGTGGATTCCGATCAGCGGATCATGGTTCCCGAGGATTTCCTCGCTGCCGTCCGCTACATCCTCAAGCTGAAAAAAGGCGACGGTGTCATCGACGACATCGACCACCTTGGCTCCCGCCGCGTCCGTGCGGTGGGAGAACTTCTTGCCAACCAGTGCCGCGTGGGTCTTGCCCGCACCGAGCGTTTGGTGAAGGAGCGCATGACTTTGTTCGACGTGAACATCGAAGGCATGACGCCGCAGAAGCTGATCAACCCGAAGGCGCTTTCCGCCGTCGTGCGTGATTTCTTCGGCCGTTCGCAGCTCTCGCAGTTCATGGACCAAACCAACCCACTGGCGGAGCTGACGCACAAACGTCGTCTCTCCGCGCTTGGACCTGGTGGTCTCAATCGTGACCGAGCAGGCTTCGAAGTCCGCGACGTGCATCCGTCCCACTATGGTCGGATCTGCCCGATCGAAACTCCGGAAGGTCCGAACATCGGTCTCATCAACTCGATGTGTACCTATGCTCGCATCAACGAGTTCGGCTTCATCGAAACTCCTTACCGCCGCGTGGTGGACTCCAAGGTCACCAACGAGATCGAGTATCTCACCGCCGACCAAGAGGAAAACTTCCTCATCGCCCAGGCGAACAACCCGATCGACAAGAAGGGTGTTTTCCAAACCGAACGCATCACCGCCCGTGAAAAAGGCGGCGAGTTCATCGAAGCACTCCCTGCGGATGTGAACTACATGGACGTCTCGCCGAAGCAGCTCGTTTCGGTGGCTGCCGGTCTAATCCCGTTCCTCGAACACGATGACGCCAACCGCGCGCTGATGGGATCGAACATGCAACGCCAAGGCGTGCCCCTGCTCGTTTCCGAGTCGCCGCTCGTCGGCACCGGTCTCGAAGGCAAGGCCGCCCGCGATTCCCGCGCCGTGGTTGTTTCCGAAGCCGACGGTATTGTTGCCGCCGCGACCGCGGAAATCATCGTCACCACTCCTGACGGCAAGCTGCCTGTATCTGAGGAGAAATTCCTCAGCGACGCCGAGTCCGTGAAAACGAACATCGACAAGGGCATCATGGCCTATCCGTTGCGGAAGTTCATGCGCTCGAACGCCGGCACCTGCATCAACCAGAAGCCAATCGTCAAGCTGGGTCAAAAAATCAAAAAGGGCCAGGTGCTCGCTGACGGACCGAACACCGAAGACGGCGAGCTCGCCATCGGTCGCAACGTGCTCGTGGCCTTCATGCCTTGGAACGGCTACAACTTCGAAGATGCCATCGTCATCTCCGAGCGCGTGGTCAAAGACGACGTTTACACCTCGATCCACATCTCGGAATTCGACGTCGCTGCCCGTGATACTAAGCTCGGACCGGAAGAAATCACCCGCGACATTCCAAACGTCGGTGAGGACGCGCTGCGCAACCTCGACCACGACGGCATCATCCGCATCGGCGCGGAAGTGAAACCCGGCGACATCCTCGTCGGCAAGATCACTCCGAAGTCCGAAACCGAACTTGCTCCGGAAGAACGCCTCCTTCGTGCCATCTTCGGTGAGAAGGCCGCAGACGTGAAGGACACTTCGCTCCGCGTGCCATCTGGCTGCGTGGGAATTGTCCAGGACGTCCGCGTTTCGCAATCCGGCTTCGCCAAGAAGCGCCAGGACAAGGTCGATCCGGTCGAGCTCAAGAAGACGCTCAAGAAGATCAACGACGAGCACAAAAAGAAGGCCGACAAGCTGACGGACGACCTCACCGAGCGTCTCTCCGACATTCTGCTAGGCGAGAAAATCCCGCTCGACGTCGTCAACGCGCAGACCGGTGAGATCATCATTCCGGCAAACCGCAAGATCACCAAGACGCTTCTCCGCAAGCTCGCTTCGGTCCATGACCACATCGAAATCGATCCATCCCCGATCCGTAACAAGATCCTGGAAATCATCAGTTCGTTCGAAAGCCGCTTCCAGGAACTCGACACCGAGCGCGAGCGCAAGCTCGACTCGCTTGAGTCCGGCGATGAAGTCGATCCCGGCGTCATCAAGGAAGTGAAGGTCTTCATTGCTGCCAAACGGAAACTCTCCGTCGGTGACAAAATGGCCGGTCGTCACGGAAACAAGGGCGTTGTCGCCACCATCGTCCGTGAAGAGGACATGCCTTATCTATCGGACGGAACTCCGGTCGATATCTGCCTCAACCCGCTCGGTGTGCCATCGCGGATGAACGTTGGACAGGTTCTTGAAACCCACCTCGGCGTCGCAGCCAAGGCACTTGGTTTCAAGGTCGCCACGCCGATTTTCGACGGCATCAAGGAAGACGTCATCTGGGATTTCATGTCCAAGGCCAAGAAGGTCGATGGTGTGAAATTTGTCGGTGATAACGGCGAACTCCGCGAGCGCAAGCCCGGCGAACCCGAAGGCCGCGGTTATACCTGGATCGGCGACGGCAAGGACGGCACCACCGGTGGTAAATCGACCCTCTATGATGGTCGCACCGGCGAAGCCTTCCATAATCCAGTCGTGGTAGGGATGATCTACATCCTCAAGCTCGGTCACTTGGTTGCCGACAAGATCCACGCCCGCGCTGTCGGTCCCTATTCGCTCGTCACCCAGCAGCCGCTCGGTGGTAAGGCGCAATACGGTGGCCAGCGTTTCGGAGAAATGGAAGTGTGGGCGCTCGAAGCATACGGCGCCGCTTACACCCTTCAGGAACTCCTCACCGTCAAATCGGACGACGTGCAAGGCCGCACCCGGATTTACGAGGCGATTGTCAAAGGCGACAACAACCTCGAAGCCGGAACGCCCGAGTCGTTCAACGTTCTCATCAAGGAAATGCAATCCCTCGGACTCGACGTCCGTCCGGGTCGCAAGGGCTCGACTCATGGCTCCGGCATGACCGGTGGTCTGGACGACTACTCCCTCGATGATCTTACCCTGTAATTTAAACGCGAACCCCAAACCTGACCTAATACTAACATGAGTGTCGATAACAACCTTCGCGAACTATTCGGCGTGGACGAGCGCCCGGAGCAATTTGATCAAGTCTCCATCACCGTAGCCTCTCCGGAAATCATCCGTTCCTGGTCCAAGGGCGAGGTTAAGAACCCGGAAACCATCAACTACCGGACCTTCAAGCCCGAAAAAGGCGGTCTCTTCTGCGAGCGGATCTTCGGACCCACCCGCGACTGGGAATGCGCCTGCGGCAAATACAAGCGCATCAAACACAAGGGCGTAATCTGCGACCGTTGCGGCGTCGAAGTAACCTTGAGCCGCGTTCGTCGCGAGCGCATGGGCCACATCGAACTTGCCGTTCCTGTCTCCCACATCTGGTTCTACAAGTGCATGCCTTCCCGCATCGGCCTCATGCTCGACATGAGCGCCCGCCAGCTGGAGCGCGTCATTTACTATGAAGACTACGTCGTCACCGAGCAGGGCAACACCGCCCTCGAAGTCGGCCAGCTTCTCACGGAAAACGAACTCCGCGAAGCGGAAGACACCTATGGCGACGGATCGTTCCAAGCCAGCATGGGTGCCGCCGCGATCATGGAGTTGCTCCGTCAGTGCGATCTTCCTTCGCTCATCGTTGCGCTCGAAGAGGAACTCGGAACCACCCGTTCCAAGCAGAACAAGAAGAAGCTCTCAAAGCGCCTCAAGATCACGCAAGGTTTCCTTCAGTCGAAATCGCGTCCTGAGTGGATGATCCAGACCGTGCTTCCCGTGATCCCGCCGGACCTTCGTCCGCTGGTGCCACTCGAAGGCGGTCGCTTCGCCACTTCCGACCTCAACGACCTCTATCGCCGCGTCATCAACCGCAACAACCGCCTTAAGAACCTCCTGCTTCTCAAAACGCCGGAAGTCATCATCCGCAACGAAAAGCGGATGCTGCAAGAGGCTGTTGACGCGCTGTTCGACAACGGTCGCCACGGCCGCGCCGTTACCGGTGCCGGCAACCGCCCGCTCAAATCCCTCAGCGACATGCTCAAGGGCAAGGGCGGTCGTTTCCGTCAGAACCTTCTCGGAAAACGCGTCGATTACTCCGGCCGTTCCGTCATCGTCGTCGGTCCAGACCTCAAGCTCGGCCAGTGCGGTCTTCCCAAGAAGATGGCGCTGACCTTGTTCGAACCGTTCATCATCCGCCGCCTCAAGGAACTTGGCTATTGCCACACCGTGCGCTCGGCCAAGAAGATGATCGACCGCAAGACGACCGAAGTGTGGGACATCCTCGCGGAAGTTACCAAAGGTCACCCGATCCTGCTCAACCGCGCGCCGACCCTTCACCGTCTTTCGATCCAGGCTTTCGAGCCGAAGCTCATCGAAGGTGAGGCCATCCGTGTTCACCCGCTCGTTTGTACGGCTTACAACGCGGATTTCGACGGTGACCAAATGGCCGTCCACGTCCCGCTATCGATCGAGGCCCAGATGGAGTGCCGCCAGCTGATGCTCGCGCCTAACAACATCTTCTCGCCCGCATCCGGTCGTCCCGTGACGGTTCCTACCCAGGACATCATTCTCGGCACGTATTACCTGACCTGGGCGGGCACCCGCACCGAGAAGGATCGTGAAAAAGAGGAGCACATGCCCCTCTTTGAAAACGCCTCCGAAGTCGAGTTCGCCCTCGCCTCCGACAAGATCGACTACCACCAGTGGATCCGCATCCGTAACCCCGACCATGGCAAGAACACGGTCTTCGGTTACAAGGGCGAGGATCTCACCGCCAAGGACCTCAAGGAACTGACTCCGCTCCAACAGGCGCTGCGTCAGGGCAAGATCATCGAGACCACTCCGGGCCGCGTTCGTTTCAATGAAATCTGGCCTGCGGGCGTTGGCTTCATCAACAACAACGTCGGCAAGAAGCAGATCGGCGACATCATCTGGCGCTGCTATCAGGTTTCCGGCAAGCCGAAGACCGTTGAGGTCCTCGACGAGCTCAAGAATCTTGGTTTCCGCGAAGCGACCCGTTCGGGAACTTCGATCGGTATTGTTGACATGGTCATCCCCGAGGAGAAGACCGAAGTCATTGCAAAAGCCTACGAAGAAGTCGAAAAAGTCACCAAGCAGTATCGCAACGGCGTCATCACCGACGGCGAGCGCTATCAGAAGGTGGTCGACGTCTGGACCCAGGCCACCGACACCATCGCCAACGCGCTCTACCGCAAGATCGAGTTCAACGAAGGCAAGAAAAAGGCATCACCACTCTTCATGATGGTCGATTCCGGTGCCCGGGGTAACAAATCCCAGATCAAACAGCTCGGCGGCATGCGCGGACTGATGGCCAAGCCTTCCGGCGAAATCATCGAACGTCCGATCATCTCGAACTTCCGCGAAGGTCTGTCGGTGCTTGAGTATTTCATCTCCACCCACGGAGCTCGCAAAGGTCTGTCCGACACCGCTCTGAAGACCGCTGACTCCGGCTACATGACCCGTAAATTGGTCGACGTGGCCCAGGACGTCATCGTCTTCAAACAGGATTGCGGAACTGCTAACGGAATCACCGTCGCTGCCATTTATGATGGTGACGAGGAGTCCGCCTCGCTTTCCACCCGGATCTACGGCCGTGTTTCGTGCGAGCAAATCAAGGACCCCGTCACTGGTGGCATCTTGGTTGAAGTGGACGACGTCATCAACGAAGTCCAAGCCCGTTCCATCGAGAACATCGGCGTGCTCAAGCTGAAGATCCGTTCGGTTCTCACCTGCGAAGCCGAGCGCGGCTGCTGTGCGAACTGCTACGGCCTCAACCTTGCAACCGGCCTCCCCGTGAAAATCGGTGAAGCCGTCGGCATCATCGCCGCCCAATCGATTGGCGAACCCGGCACCCAGCTCACCATGCGGACGTTCCACGTCGGTGGTGTCGCCGCCGCCACGTTCAAACAGCCGATCATCAAGGCCAAGAACAGCGGTCGCCTCGTCTACAAGGAAATGCGCACGGTGCAGGACGTCGATGGCCACTGGGTCGTCCTCAACAAGAACAGCACCATCTCCATCCGCGACAAGGAAGGCCTCGAACTGGAAAGCCACATGATCGTCATCGGCTCCGTCATTTCCGTGAAGGATGGCGAGGACGTGAAAAAGGGCGACACTGTCGTCACCTGGGATCCTTACAACGTGCCGATCCTCACCGAGAAAAACGGCAAGGTCGAACTCCGCGACATGATTTCCGGCATCACCGTGACTAACGAAACGGACAAAGAAACCGGCAAAAAGGGCATGGTCGTCACCGAGCACAAGGAAGACCTCCACCCGCAGGTCGTCATCATCGACGAGAAGACCAAAGAGGTCAAAGCGAGCTACTCCATCCCGGTCGGCGCCCACCTTTCCGTCAAGGAAGGCCAGGTCATCACTGCGGGAACGCAGATCGCCAAGACTCCGCGGAAAGTCGCCCGCACCAAGGACATCACCGGTGGTCTGCCACGGGTGGCCGAGCTTTTCGAAGCCCGCAAGCCCAAGGATTCCTGCGTCATCGCCAAGATCGAAGGCGCTGTCTCCTTCGGCGGCAACGTCCGCGGCAAGAAGAAGGTCATCGTCACCCACGCCGAAACCGGCGAGCAAGTCGATCACCTTGTCCCGATGGGCAAGCACGTGGTCGTCACGGAAGGCGATGTCGTCAAGCGCGGCGACCAAATCACCGAAGGCCCCGTGTCTCCGGAAGATTTGCTCGAAGCTTGCGGAGCCCAAGAGCTGCAAGAGCACTTGGTCAACGAAGTCCAATCGGTCTATCGCGTCCAAGGCGTGGAAATCAACGACAAGCACATCGAGGTCATCGTTCGTCAAATGCTCCGCAAGGTGAAGATCACCGACCCGGGCGATGCCGACCAATACCTCTGGGGTGACCAAGTTGATCGCTCGAATTTCAAGCGTATCAACGCCGAAATCGTCGCCAACGGTGGCAAGCCTGCCGAAGGCGAGCCTGTCCTGCTCGGCATCACCAAAGCCTCGCTGGAAACCGACTCGTTCATCTCCGCCGCATCGTTCCAAGACACCACCCGTGTCCTTACCGAAGCAGCGACCCTCGGACGCGTCGACTACCTCAGTGGCTTCAAGGAAAACGTCATCATGGGTCACCTCATCCCCGCCGGCACCGGATTCTATCACCACCGCGAGGCGGAGTTCGAATTCACCGTCGAAGAGCCGGAACCCATCGTCGTGCCGAAGGAAACCTTCGACGACGACGAGGACGCCGCGACCGCGTAACACAGGCATTCCCGCCTGTTCTCCCAATCAAGCCCCGGCCCGCCCAAAGCGAGCCGGGGTTTTTTTATGGGGTGGCTGTGGGATCCCGCCCTACAGGATCTTCCGCTGCCGCCACTCAAAGCCGAAGCCAGGAAAGCTCCAGAACCCCGTCGTTCTGCGTTTGCCCGGATCGGGCCCATCCGTGAGAAAACCGTCGTCCAAAGAAATCTTCACGGGGCGGATAAAAAGCCCATGCCGACACCGTATCGATATCGTGTGAAATCACCTGAGGCCGCCCACTACCGCCGGGCATGACCCGGGTTACAAATCGAAGCAGATCCCGCCATGAACCGCCGCTCGTTTCTCAATTCATCCACCCTCACCGGAGCCGGGTTGCTGATCCTCCCGAGTGGCATCCGGGCGGGGATCACCTCTCCTAACAACAAGCTGAACATCGCCCTCATCGGCGTGTGGGGCCGCGGCCTCGCCCATTACGAATCCATCGCCCACGAAAACGTCGTGGCGCTTTGCGATGTGAATGAAAACTTCTTCCCTGATGCCCTCAAGCGTTTCCCGGGTGCCAAGATTTACACCGATTGGCGCAAGTGCCTTGAGCAAAAGGATATTGATGCCATCGTCATTTGCACGGCCGATCACCACCACGCCTTCATCGCCAACTGGGCGATCAACCGCGGCCTGCATGTTTACTGCGAGAAACCCCTCGCCATCTCCGTCGAGGAAGCCCGCGTCGTTCGAGCGAACTGGCTGACGAAAAAAGACAAACTCGCCACTCAGGTCGGGATGCAGCGCCATGCGGATCCCAATTTCAACCGCATCCGCGAACTCATCCGCGACGGCGCCATCGGCGATCTCCAATCCGCCACCGCTTGGGGAAACCGCCAGCTTCGCCGTGAAGGTTATTTTCCAGGCGAGGGTGCACCTCCAGCCGGATTCGATTGGGATCTCTGGTTAGGCCCATCTCCACAGCGGCCTTACAACCCTGCCTACTTCAAAGGTTCTCCCGGCATGAACTGTTTGGAATGGAACATGTTCTGGGATTGGGGCGCGGGCCAGATCGGCGATATGGGAAGCCATACCATGGACATTCTCTGGAATGCCGTGGATGCCAGCCTGCCCACCACTGCCGAGGCCAAGGGGGAGACTTTTAATCCGGATGTCACGCCCGTCGAGTGCGAGTCCCACTTCGACTATCCCGCCAACGACTGGCGCGGACCCATCCGCGTGAGTTGGTATCAGGGCGGTGCTATGCCCCGCTCCCCGAACCGCGCCATCAATCTCAAAGCCATCGATCACGGAGCTTGGTTCAAGGGCAGCAAAGGTTTTCTGGTCGCTGATTTCACCACCCGCATGATCCTGCCCTTCGGCGGCGATGCGGACCTCTCCTACTACAAGGCCCGTAGCAAGGAAAACCAGCTTCCGCCCGTGGGCCACTTCCAGAAACAATGGGTCGATGCGTGCAAGAATCCCGCGCTGAAAACCGCTTGCGATTTCGAATACAGCGCCAACATGATCGAGCAGATGCTCCTGGGCCTCGTCGCCTACCGCGTCGGCAAGAAAATCGACTATGACGCCACCACCGGCAAGGTCACCAACGTGCCCGAAGCGAACGAATTCCTCAGTCGCAAATACCGGGATGGCTGGGTCCTCAACGGTTGAGTCATCAGTGCTCCGGTTCAATCCTCAATCCACCGGCCCAGCGCTTCTTCCAGATCCTCGCTGCGCTTGACGTTGAACGATTCGCCCGCCGCGACAGTGATGCGGCGGCCGGCGCTGTTTTGGAAATGCAGGAGCACCGGCGTCGGGCCCGGGTTTTCGGTTAGGGCGAGCTTGATCTCGATCAGGTCGCGATCGCTGTGGCGGGTGGTCGAGAGCATGAGCTCCAGCGGTCCCTTGCCGTTGGCGGCCACGCGTTTTTGTTTGAGTTCGCCAAGTTCGTTGCCGGTGATGCGGCGGCCGCCGGTGCGGTCGTCCACCTGGATGTTGCCTTTGAGTTTGATGATTTTTCCGGGTTCCAACAGGCCGGCGTCGCGGGCGGGGACGAAGGTTTCGCCCCACAACATGATCTCCGCACTGCCGGTGAAATCCTCGAGGATGAGCACGCCGAAGGGTTTGCCGGTCTTGGTGGTCTTGGCGTCTAACGAGCGGACCATGCCGGCGAACGGATAGCGCTCGCGGGCGTTGGATAAATCGATGTCGTCGATGAGGCCAAGTTTGCGGTATTTGCTGGAGTCGATGACGCTGCGGAACTTGTCGAGCGGATGACCGGTGACATAAAAACCTAGCAATTCCTTCTCGTGGGCGAGGCGCTCGTCCTTGCTCCACTCCGGGACGGATGCTTCGGTGCGCTGGGATTTCGTCTTCGGCGCGGGGGCGGAGAAATCCATGGAATCGAACATGGAAACCTGGCCGGACGCGCGGTCGCGCTGCGCGGACGAGGCGGAAGCGACGACTTGTTCGAGCCGCGCGCACATGCCGGCGCGGGTTTCTTCGGTCCAGTCGAGGGCTCCCGCCTTGGCGAGGTTTTCGAGGATGCGTTTGTTGACGACCTTGGAATCGAGGCGCGAGGCGAAGTCGTCGAGCGAGGTGAACTTGCCGTTTTTCTGGCGGTCGGCGATGGCGATGGCCATGGCGCCCTCGCCGCAGTTTTTGATGGCGGCGAGACCGTAGCGCACGCCTTTTGCTCCGTTCGGCGTGACCTCCGGCCAGAACCGGAGCTGTGATGCGTTCAGGTCCGGTGGCAGGATTTCCAGTCCCATGCGGTGGCACTCGGATACGAAGACGCCGATCTTGTCAGTGTTGTGGATTTCGTTAGATAACAGCGCCGCCATGAACTCGACCGGGTGGTTCGCCTTCAGATAGGCGGTCCAGTAGGAAATGTGGCCGTAACAGGCGGAGTGGGATTTGTTGAAGCCGTAGCCGGCGAACATCGCGATCTTGTCGAAGATCTGGTCGGCGAGTTTCTTGCCGATGTTGTTGGTCGCCTCCGCGCCTTCGACGAATTTGGCGCGCTGTTTCTCCATTTCAACCGGGTCCTTCTTGCCCATCGCGCGGCGGAGAAGGTCGGCACCGCCGAGCGAGTAGCCGGCGAGCACCTTGGCGGCGTTCTGGACCTGTTCCTGGTAGATCATGACGCCGAACGTGTCGCCGCAGACTTGTTCCAACAACGGGTGCTCATACATCGCGCGGGTGCGGCCTTTTTTCACGTCCAGCATCTGGTCGATGAACTGCATGGCTCCCGGGCGATAGACGGCGAGAAGGTCGATGATGTCGTCGATTTTCTCGATGGCATACTTGCGGCACGTTTCGACCATGCCGCCGGATTCAAGCTGGAACACGCCCATCGTCTCGCCGCGGTTGAGGAGTTCGAAGGTTTTCCAGTCTTCCAGCGAAACCGTCTCGATGGCAAACTCCGGCCTGTGCTTGCGGATGTGCTGCACCGCTTCCTGAATGACGGTTAGGTTTTTCAGTCCGAGGAAGTCCATTTTGAGAAGGCCGACATCGGTGATGGCCTTCATGTCATACTGGGTGACGACTTCACCTTCATTTCCACGGGTGAGCGGGACGTGTTCGTCGAGCGGTCGGTCGCCGATCACGACGCCGGCGGCGTGGACGCCGACGTTTCTAGCAAGCCCTTCCAGCTTGGTGGCGTAGCTCCAGAGTTGCTGATAGGTGGTGCTGCTTTCGATGAGTTCCTTCAGCTCGGGCTTCGAATCGTACTCGTCCTTGAGTTTGATGTCGGGTTTCGCCTCGATCATCTTGGCGATGCGGTCACCCTCGCCATAGGAAATCCCCATCACGCGGCAGACGTCGCGCAGCACGCTCTTCGCGCCTAACTTGCCGTAAGTGATGATGTGCGAAACGCTGCGCTCGCCATATTTTTTCCGGACGTAGTCGATGACTTCCACGCGGCGGCTCTGGCAGAAGTCGATATCGACGTCGGGCGGGCTGACGCGTTCCGGGTTGAGGAACCGTTCGAACAACAGGCCGAAGCGCATTGGGCAGATGTCGGTGATACCCATGGCGTACGACGCCAGCGAGCCCGCCGCGGATCCCCGGCCGGGGCCGACCGGGATGTCGTTGTCGCGGGCCCACTGGATGAAGTCGGCGGTGATGAGGAAGTAGGAGGCGAAGCCTAACTTGTTGATGGTATCGACCTCGTATTTCAGGCGGTCGGCGATCTCCTCCGATGCGGCCTTTTCCTTGCCGTAGCGTTTCACCAACCCGTCGCGGCAGACGGTCATCAGGTATTCCTCGCGCGGGCTTCCGTCGGGTGTGCCGAACTGCGGGTATTTTTCCGAGCTGGTGGAATCCAGTTTAATCGAGACGTTGCAGCGCTCGGCGATTTCCAGCGTGGCATCGCAGGCACCCGGCACGTCGGCGAAGATCTCGCGCATCTGCTCGGCGGTCTTGAAATAGACTTCCGGCGAGTAGTGCATGCGGTTTTCATCGATCACCAGATTCCCGGTGCCGATGCAGATCATCACATCGTGCGCCTCGTGGTCGAACTTGTTGAGGAAGTGCACGTCGTTCGCGGCGACGACTTTGAGGTCCATTTCCTTAGCGAATTTGAGCAGGGAAGGGGTGACGAGCCGCTGCGGTTCGAGGGAGTGGTTGTGAATCTCGACGTAGGTGTTTTCCTTGCCGTAGATTTCGACAATTTCGACCAGCGCCTCGCGGGCTTTCTCCTCGTCACCGGCGCGCAGCCATTCGTTGACCGGGCCGGAAATGCAGCCGGTGAGGCAAATGATGCCCTTGGCATACTCGCGCAGTGTCTCGCGGTCCACGCGGGGTTTTCCGTAGTAGAGTCCTTCGAGATTTCCCTTGGAAACGAGTTTGCTGAGGTTGTTCCAGCCCTCGTTGTTCTCGGCGAGCAGCGTCATGTGGGTGGCGCGCTTGCGGCCGGCGAGTTCCTTTTTGTCCTCCATTTTCCCCGGAGCGAGGTAGATCTCGCAGCCGAGAATCGGCTTCACTCCGGCCTTGTTGCACTCCTGGTAGAATTTGATCGCGCCGTAGAGGTTGCCGTGGTCAGTCATCGCCACGGCCGGCATGCCGAGTTCTTTGGCGCGTTTGGCGAGATCCTTGATACGGATCATGCCGTCGAGAAGGGAAAATTCGGTGTGAAGATGGAGGTGGACGAAGGAATCGGACATCGGGCAGAGCGACCTTAGCCACCCGGTGGCGGAGGGCAAGCGGCAGT
The DNA here is from genome assembly GCA_031425955.1 of Akkermansiaceae bacterium. Lineage (GTDB taxonomy): Bacteria > Verrucomicrobiota > Verrucomicrobiia > Verrucomicrobiales > Akkermansiaceae > Luteolibacter. Next base: position 55,350 of record JANPKJ010000115.1, read on the forward strand.
GATAAAGATCAGCCAGGAATGCCTGTGGCACGGACACAAAAAAAACCGGGAAGCCACGAGGGGCTTCCCGGTTGGTTGATTGTCTGCTCTACTGACGAAGGGTTACTTCACTTGTGGATAGGACCATTGCGGAGTCATCGTTGTTACTCCCCAAACGGTGTCGGCACCGGTTTCAAGCATGGTCTTGCCGTTGATCTTGACGTTGCCGGTCGTTTTGACGATTGGCAACGAGGTGACACTGTTGTCGAGTTTCAGGATCACTGCCTTGCCGTCGTAGAAGTCGGAGTCGAATGTTCCATCCATCGCGATCTTGAATGGGGCGCCGATGATCGGGCGGCTTGGGTTACCAGCGGCGCTCAAGCCTGTGACTCCCCTGTCCATGATGATGCCGAATCCGACTTCACCTGCGGACAACGCTTTTTGATCGGTGTCCAGAATGCCATCAGGCTTTTTGGTGAAGCCCGTTTTCGCGTAGAACATGGCTTCCGATTGTGCGATTCCGGCGCGGACGAGCTGGCGGAATCGGTCGTTCGCGGTAACTCCCGAAACCTGAGTGGTGTCGGTCGCATCCTTGACGGCCACGGCGGTGAGATCATCCGGGAACGTACCGTATTCCGTTTCAAACTCGAACAGGGCGAGTCCGATCTGGCGGGCGTTGTTCACGGCTTCGGTTTGGTCGGCCTTCTTGCGTTGGCGGATCACCATGGGAGCGGTGAGGCCGGCAAGTGCCGCGATGATGACGATGACGACGAGAAGCTCCACAAGAGTGAAGCCACGACGTGTGCGATTGTTGGTTTTCATGGTTTTTACTTATCTATTTTATGTTTGGAGCAAACGCCCCGGTTTGTATGACCTCGACGATGAACACCGCCTAGGTTTTAAGACGCTACTTGACCCGATGATGGAAGCAAGGAGAAGTTTCAGCCGGACAAGAAGTCGTTTCACAGTTTCGTGGGCTTTTTACCCGGGTCGCGCTGGAAGCCATCCAGCAAGCGGAATTCCTTGTCCGTGATGGGATAGGGACCGGCAAATTCGACTGACCGTGCGGCCGGAGTCGTCCGACAGGCAAACGCCTCGCGATCCTTCAAGTAATAGAGGATGAAGTACTGGCGATTGCGCTCCCCGGTCTCAGCAAGGAAGTCGGGCAGGCCGCGTTTGGTGACGAAAAATGCGAAATCCGGGTAAGCTTGGGATTGGAGGTTCAACCGCTGGTACCCGAACGAGGGAGGTTCCTTCCTGATCAGCATGATCTGGTTTTTCGCCGCCGCCTCCATACTTCCGAACATCCATGAATCGCCAACCTGAGTGCATGAGGCACCGAGGATTCCGACGGCGGCGAGACCGAGGAGGTATGATAATTTCAGGAAATGGCACACGATAGGTAAGTTTTTACGGCAGTTTTCTCCCGCTGTTTTGAGAACGATCCTGTGCCATTGTGGCGGCGAGTGAGCGGACGTTCGGCCGATTGCCCTCGGAATCGACAAAAAACGCGGTTTCCATCGGCACAAGGAATTCGACGGCCGAGTTGATCCCCACCAAACGGCCGTGGGCGTCCACAACCGGCCCGCCGCTGTCGCCGGGCTGCAGCGGAATGTCCATTTTGAACATTCGGTTTCCGGTGAACGCACCTTCAGGAGCAAGCGAGGTGCCGAGCTTGCCATCGCTGGATTTGAAACCCGTGGAAATTCCCCCGTGCATCACGCGAGTGCCGGCCGGAAGCCAGTGCTCCGGTGGGGTCCATTGATAGTAATAGGGAGTCTTCACCGGGATGTGAAGCAAGGCAATGTCGGAGGATTCCGAGCGCCAGACGACGCGCGCGCGGGCCGGCGCCAGACGACCGCCCTGGCCGTAAATGAGGAACACATTTCGCCCGGCCATCCGCGACAGGACGTGGTCGGCTGTCAGGAAATAGCCGTCTGGTGAGATCGGAGCGGCGGAACCACCGTCGGCGTCTCCCGGGGCATTCGAAGCCGAGAAATTGCGGTTCACCCAGTTATCCAGGTTCTTGCGGTCGGTGACCACCACGGCGCTTACCCGCTCCGCGACGATCTGGCGGGTGGCCCGGCTGGGAGCCACGGTATCGGGCGGAGGTGAAACCGAACACGCTTGAGCCAGACAACTCATCACCAACAACCCGAACAACCGAACAAATTTTTCCATCCGCGCCGACGAAAGCACAGGCATTCCCTTTCGTCACATCTGATTTCACGTTTCAGCCAACAATCGCTCGATCACCCGCCGGAAGGGTGAGGGCATCGCCAGAGCGAGCACGGCGTCCGCCTCCTGCCAGATTTCGTCTTCCACGAGGGCGAAATTTTTCCCGAGCCGGGTTCCGTCATGCACCCGCAGCGTCACCCGGTAACGGGTGATCGTGTAGCGGTGTTCGGCGAGCACGGGGAGCGATGAAATCGCAACCGCCTCGCGTGTCGGCAGTTTCCAGAGACCTTCGCGTCGTTTCCCTCCCTCGCGGTGGAGCAAAAGCCGCCCCTTTTTGTCACGCAGCCAGAGTGCATGCTCGTCCACTGCCGAGACCAACGTCTTCTGGCGCTTCACTGGCAGCAACTCCGGCTCCCGGGTCTTGCAAAATAATGCGACCGGGCAGTTCAAACAATCCGGCAAGCCCGGCCTACAGATTTTCTGTCCCAGCTCCATCAGCGCCGAGTTGTAAATCCGCGGTCGCTCCGGATCTGCCAGCGCCTCCGCCCATTCCCACAGTTGCTTTTGGCCTGCCGTGTCGTCCACCGGAGCAGAAAAATCCATCACCCGTGAGAGCACCCGCGCCACGTTTCCATCCACCACCGCCGCCCGTGAATCGAATGCGAACGCACGCAGCGCCCCCGCCGTGTAGCGGCCCACGCCCGGCAGTTTCATCAAGACTGCCAACTCCCGCGGGAATTTTCCCCCGTGCTCCGCGATGACCGCCCGCGCCGTTTCCCGCAGCATCCGGACCCGCCTGTAGTAGCCCAGGCCCTCCCACGCCTTTAACAACCTCTCGTCATCCGCCGCCGCCAGCGATTCCACGTCCGGAAACGTTTCGAGAAAACGCGTGTAGAATCCCCGCCCCAGCACCGTTGCGATTTGCGTCTGCTGGAGCATCACCTCGGAAATCAGAATCGCATACGGTTCGCGGGTCCGCCGCCATGGATAGTCGAGGCCGTTCGTTGAAAACCATCCCGCCAGGGCTTCGCGAAATGCCACCTGGGCTTTCATCGCGTCGGTCTTCATTTTTGGCTTCAACATTCCGCCGCAGGGTCACCGATCCCGCGAAACACGCAAACGCGAAATCCATGATTTCCTCCTCCGATTGGAGGATGCGGGAAATCGTGACAGTCCGGCGGCACCGGCTAGCCTGAAGGCATGTTCAAACACCCGGTCTCACTGCTGTTACCCCTGACTGCCGGACTGGTTCACGCCGCTCCGATGAAGTTCGATTTCGGCAATGGCGAGGTCGCACCCGGGGCCATCAGCATCACGCCTGCCACGGTATTCACGCCGGAAAAAGGCTACGGCTTCGACCTCGGCTTCACCCCCAAGGCGGGCGAGGGTGGCGACTTCATCACGGGCGAGGGCGGGTTCTATTTTTCCGTTCAGCTGCCGGAAGGAAACTACGACGTCAGCGTGCTTCTCGGCGACCCCAAGGGCACCTCGGACACCACGATCAAATCCGAATCGCGCCGCTTGATGGTGGAAAACCTAACCACCACGGAGGGTCAGCAGGTTACCCGGAAATTCACCGTCAACATCCGCCAGCCGGACATCAAGGGCGGCTCGCGCGTCGGCCTGAAGGAGCGTGAGAAAAACTACTTGCACTGGGATTCCAAGCTCACGCTGGAATTCAACGGTCCCCGTCCGTGCGTGGCCGGATTGGAAATCTCCCCCGCGGCCGATCCGACCACCATTTATCTGCTAGGCGACTCTACCGTCACCGACCAACCCTACGAGCCGTGGAATTCATGGGGCCAGATGTTGCCGCGGTTTTTCAAGCCCGGCGTGGCGGTGGCGAACTACGCGGAGTCCGGCGAATCCATCGCCAGCTCGCTTGGCGCAAGGCGCGTTGCCAAGGTGTTGTCGTCGGTGGGCCAGGGCGATTACGTCTTCATCCAGTTCGGTCACAATGACATGAAGTCCAAAAAGGAAGACGCGCTCGAACGCTATGAGGCCGACCTAACCGACCTCGTCAAAAACACCCGGGCAAAAGGCGGGACACCCGTGCTGGTCACCTCCATGGAGCGCAAGAGCGGGGTGAAAAATGACACCCTCGCCGGATATCCCGCCACCGTGATCCGCGTTGCCGCTGCGGAAAAGGCCGCCTTGATCGACCTTCATGCAATGAGCCGCCTTCTCTATGTGGGCCTCGGGGAAAACCTCGACGCCGCGTTCCAGGATGGCACGCATCACAACAATTTCGGCAGTTACGAACTCGCGAAATGCGTGGTTGAAGGTATCCGCAAGGCGAAGCTTCCGTTAGCCTCGTTGATCGCCGACGACGTAAAGCCATTCGATCCCGCCCACCCCGATTCGCCCGCCAGTTTCCGCTATGCCGAGAGCCCGCTCAAGGACATGACCAAACCGGACGGGAACTAACATTCCAGCGGTTTCCTCGGCAACCTGAGCGTCACACGGAATCCGCCGCCCGAAGGAAGTGAGGCGGCCGCTTCCCCGCCGCACGCTTCCATCGCCGTGCGCACAATGGCGAGCCCCAACCCACTGCCGCCCGTGTCGCGGCTGCGCGACCGGTCCGGTCGATAGAACGGCTCGAACAAACGCGGGAGCTCATCCGGCGCAACCCCCGGGCCGTCGTCGGTCACGTGGATTTCAACGAAACCGGGCGTGTCGGTGGCGTCGATCGTGATCGCAGCCTCCGGTCCGGCGTGAATCCGCGCGTTTCTAACGAGATTGCCGAGCGCTCTCCCAAGCAGCGTGGGATCGGCGACAACCGTGAGTCCTGCTGGAACACGGATTTCCGGCGGCCGCGCACCGCCCTCGCGGTTGGCGATCTCACCGACGAGCGGCTCTAGAAGCACCGGCTGCCTCCGGGGCGTCCGGTTGGCGGCGCGGGAGAAGGCGAGGATTTCCTCGATCAGCGTGGCCAGTTCCTGGGCGTCCGCCTCGATGGAGGCCAGTGGTCCCTGCTCTGCCTGGCCGAGGCGCATTTCAAGAATGCCCAGTCCGGTGCGCAGCCGGGCGAGCGGCGCGCAAAGCTCGTGCGCGGCGTCGCCGAGGAAGCGCTTCTGGCCGGATACGAAATGGTCGAGTCGCCCGGCCATCGCCTTGATCGCGTCACCGAGGTTTCCAAGCTCGTCATTGCCGCGCGGCGGCAGCGAGACGTCGAACTGGCCAGCGGCGATGGAATCCGTAGCGGTTGTTAGTTTCCGGATGTAACGGGTGATTCCCCAGACAAACGGCGTCCAGAAAACGAGGCTCAGGCCGAGCACGGCCAGTCCGCCCCACAGCCACGGTTTGAAGTCGAAGAACATTCCCGATCCATCCAGCCGGTCCGCCCGGATCAACAGCAGTTCGTGGCGCGGCACTTGCCCGGGAGGTCCGGGAAACATCAGATGCACGCCCGCCCAATAGCCGTCGCCACCCTCTCCCCGGACGAGGAAAACGGGCCGGACGGGTGGACGGCGATTGTCTGAGCCGAGGTCAGATCTAACATCATGTGGCGTCCTCTCATCGAAACCACCGGGCGGCGGGCGGTTCCCCGGCCTGCCTTCCGGCCCTAACGGCGGCGGACGGCGGGCGGGTGGACCGGGCTGGGGCGGAAGCGCCGTCTTCATGCGCTCCATGACGTTGGGGGGGACCTGAAACGGGAAATTTTCGGGATCTTCAAAATCAAAAACCGCCGCGCGCACGTTTTTCTCCCGGGCAAGCGGCAGGATGCGGTCATTCCATTCACGCCGCGGCTGACCCGTCACCGCCTCCCTGGCGGAATCACCGAAGGTCCGCAGCCGCTCGCCCGCCGAACCGCTGAGCAGCGAGTCCAAACCGAGGCCTAACTGCCACCCGACGAATCCGACGAAGGCCATTGCCAGAATCAGCAGGTGCACGAGCAGCCAGCCGAGTACTTTCGCCAGCAACGGGATGTAGGGGCGCGGTTTCATGGCTCGTCATGGTCCGGCTCCTGCAGCGAATAGCCGATCCCGCGGATGGTCCGGATGAAGCGCGGGTTCTTCGCGTCGTCGCCCAGCTTTTTCCGCAGGGAGGAAACATGCACGTCGATGGATCGGTCGAAGACGTCGAAGCGGCGTTCCGACACTTCCTCAATGAGCCGCTCGCGGGTTTTCACCCGGCCTTTCGACTTGAGCAGGGAGGTGAGGATCGCGAACTCGAGCGTGGTTAGATCGAGCGGCTGGTCGCCTAGCACCGCCGTGTGGGTCTCCACGCAAAGCCGCAGCACGCCGCAGCAAAGTTCGCTGGGAGCTCCACCGTCCGCCGGGACGCGGGCGCGGCGGGTCACGGCTCTGAGTCGCGCCAGAAGCTCCCGCGAGGAAAACGTCTTGGGCAGGTAGTCGTCCGCGCCGATTTCAAGACCCACGATGCGGTCCGCCTCCTCCCCGAGTGCGGTTAGCATAAGGACCGGCACGTCGGATTTCTTGCGCAACTCCCGCAGCACCGAAATTCCGTCCATACCCGGCATCATCACGTCGAGAATCACCGCCTCGTAAGGCGCGGCCAGCGCTTCTGCCAGCCCGTCCGGGCCGTTGTGGCGCAGCTCCACCTCGTAGCCCATCGGCGTCAGATAATCGCGGATGAGATGGGCGAGCTTGCGGTCGTCATCCACGACGAGAAGGCGGCGGGAGCCTTGAATTTCCATTGGCACAACCTTTAGCAGGTAAAGCGCGAGCTCGCCCATCGCTTTTACAGAAACTTTACAATTTTGGGGCGAAATCGACACATGCTTTTCACACGGCCCGGGTTTCATCATCAGCGTTCCCGATAGCGGAAGCGATTCAACAACACCAACCCACCGAAACCATGAAACTATATTCCACCCAATGGCTCATCGCCCTCGCCGCAAGCGTCGGCGCCTCCGCCCAGCCGCCCCAAGCTCCCGGCAACCGGCGTCCGCCACCCGTCCCGCCGCTCATCGCGTTGTTTGACACGGATCGCGACCGGGTCATTTCCGCAGAGGAAATCAAGGCCGCCGGCGAGGTGCTTGCGAAACTGGACAAGAACGGTGACGGCGAGATCACCCTCGAAGAAATCCATACTCCACCGGACGGAAAGCCAAAAGGTGGAAAACCCGGGAGACCGGAGGGTCCGCCATCCGGAGATCGTCCGGCACCGCCCTTGATCAAGGCGCTGGACGCCGATGGCGACGGAACCATCTCCGCTTCTGAGCTCGCAGACGCTCCGGAGTCACTCAAGTCGCTCGACAAAGACGGCGATGGAGAGTTGTCCCCGGAAGAGATCCGCCCGCAAGGACCGCCTCCCGGACGCGGTGGCCCGCCGCCACATGACGGTCCTCCGGAAGAGGGGCCCGGAGTCGAGTAATTTCCCCCAACCCTGATCCGTCCGGACACCCCTCGTCCGGGCGGATTTTTTGCGCTCAAACCTCGTCCCAGAATCCGTGGATCTTGTCGATCTCCCGGCGGTCGCGCTTGGTCGGCCTGCCCTTGGCGGCTTCCTGTTTTGCAATCTGCCAGAGTTTGAGCGCCTCGCAAACCTCTGGCTTCGTTAGATCCTCGTAACACGCCTGTGCTTCCGGCGCGCCGACGCGTTTGGCGATGACGGCTTTCACCGAAATCGTCCGGATGCCCGGGCCTTCCACGAACGGGATTTCCAACAGATCGCCCGGCTGCACCGGCGACGCGGGCTTGAGCGGATGGCCGTTGCGCTTCAACTTGCCGGTGGCGCAGATATCCGCTGCCACGCCCCGCGTTTTGAAAAAGCGGGTGGCCCACAACCAGAGATCGGCGCGCACGGAGTCGGACATGATGTTCGGGGGAAACCTGCGGAAAACTGCCGAGATGCGCAATACCGGCGTCTTACATTCATCCCCGAAGATTGGAATAGCAGATAGCCGGAAATCCGCTACAACGAAGGCCTATGCAAACCATCCCGTTTGGTCCGCCCCGCCACTTGTCCGGAATTATTGAAACACTCGCTCCCTACGCCTCGTGGCTCTGGCTGGTGCTCGGCTTGATCCTGTTCCTGGTTTTCTTCCGCACGGTCATGCAGCTCATGGGCGTCGTCATCATCCCGGAAGACCGCATCGGCCTCGTGACTAAGAAATTCGTGCTCTTCGGCGAGCACAAGGAGCTCCCCAGCGGGCGCATCATCGCTCTCAACGGTGAAGCCGGTTTCCAATCCCAAACCCTCGCCCCGGGCCTCTACTTCTGGAAATGGATCTGGCAGTATGAAGTCACCCTCCAGCCGCTGGCTGTGATTCCGGACGGTCTCATCGGTCTGGTCATGTCCAAGGACGGCGGCGAGCTGCAAGCCGGCGCGGTGCTTGCTCGCCGGGTCGATTGCCAGATGTTCCAGGATGCGGAAATGTTCCTTCGCTCCGGTGGTCAAAAGGGTCGCCAGGCCTCTTACCTCACACCCGGCACCTACCGCATCAACACCTTCCTGTTTGAAGTCACCCTCGCGAAAATGACCCAGATCAAGGAGAACATGGTGGGCATCGTCACGACTCTCGATGGTGCCCCGCTTCCTGAAGGCCAGATCGCCGGCCGCGTCACCGAGGGCCACAGCAATTTCCAGAACGCCGATGCCTTCCTCGCCGCCGGTGGCAGCCGCGGACTCCAGCCGCAGGTCATTCTAGCAGGATCGTATTTCCTCAACACCTGGTTCGTCCACGTGGAGGAAATCCCGATGACGGAGATTTCCATCGGCTCCGTCGGCGTCGTCATCAGTTACTATGGGGACGAGGGCGCGGATGTCAGCGGACTGGATTTCAAACACGGCAACATCGTCGCCAAAGGCCACAAAGGCGTCTGGGCGGAACCGCTCGGGCCCGGGAAATACCCGCTGAACACCTACATTCTGCGCATCGAGCACGTTCCGACCACCAACCTCGTCCTTAACTGGGCCAACGCCCGCAGCGAGGCGCACCAACTCGACAAACACCTCTCCACGATCACCGTGCGGAGCAAGGACGGCTTTCCCTTTAACCTCGATGTCTCCCAGATCATCCACATCCCGATGATCGAGGCCAGCAAGGTGATCGCCCGCTTTGGAAACATGAACAACCTCGTCTCCCAGGTGCTGGAGCCCACCATCGGCAATTACTTCCGCAACAGCGCCCAGGACAGCGACGTCATTTCGTTCCTCTCCACCCGGAAGGAGCGCCAGGCCTCCGCCAAACAACACATCAACACCGTGCTCGACCAATACAACGTCAACGGTGTGGACACCCTCATCGGCGACATCGCCCCGCCCGAGTCGCTCATGAAGACCCTCACCGACCGCAAACTCGCCGAGGAGCAGAAGGTCACTTACGACACGCAGCGCATGGCCCAGGAAACCCGCCAGGACCTGGAAAAGGAAACCGCCATCGCGGACATCCAGAAACAAATCGTGCAAGCCGATCAGGGCGTGCAGATCGCCGAGCGCGTCGCGGACGCCGCCGTGAAAAAAGCCGGTGGTGACGCCGCCAGCGTGAGACTCAACGCTGCGGCCGAAGCGGAGCGCACCAAGGTCCTCGCCGACGCCGAGGCCCGCCGCATCGCCCTCACCGGTAATGCCGAGGCCGAGAAGATCCTTGCGATCGGCAAGGCCAACGCCGAGTCCTATCAGCTTCAGGTCAACGCCATGGGCGGCGACAATTTCACCCGCTCCAAGATCGCGGAGATCATCGGCAGGGAAAAGGTCAAGGTCATGCCCGACATCCTCATCACCGGGGGAAGCGGCGATGGCACGAGCAGCGCGCTCTCAGGTCTGCTAGGCATGAAGCTGATGGAAGAACTCGGCGGGAAAAGCCAGTCAGCTCCCGCTTCCCCGCCGTTGTCCTCCCCGCAGGCGAAACCCTTCGAGCCGCTGGCATGAGAAATGTAGGGATGGAAATGTGATGCCGCGATTTCCAGATTGTCTTCCTATCGATTTTGCGGATCCATCGAACCTGTAAACACCATGAATGCCCGACTCCTCACCGTCCTGTTCGCCACTTTGTTCATCTGCTCCGTTCAGGCTGCCGAACCCCGGCGACCGGTTTCGGCGAAGATTATTCCGACCAAGGAGCAGGCCGAGGGAGCGCATGGCTCGGAGAGCGGCAATGTGCAGGTCACTTTCAGTGACGGATCCAAAGAGATGTGGACCAAGAAGAGTCACGGCCAGTTTCCGCAGGTTTCCAGTGACGGCAGTCTGGTGGGTTGGAGCCACGGGGAAATTCTCAAAGTGCAATCCTCGTCGATGGGCGGGGAATTTCTCGGCAGCAACAAACTGCGGATCATGCGCGGGGAGAAGGTGGCCGCGAATTTCACGGTGGATACTCCGGTCCGGAAATGGAAATTTTCGCCCGATCTTAAGTTCGCTTATATCGTCGATCAAGGGCTCCACGGACCGGAGACAATCAGCCGCGGCGACATTACCACCGGCAAGATCGTGGAGCGCCACAATTCCATGGACGAGAAACTCCCGGCTTGGGCAAAGACGATGGTGGATTGACGCCGGAGCCCGAGTTACTCGCCGACCGGGGTGATTTGGAGTGCTTCTTCGAGTGCTTTCACCCGTGCGATGAGTTTTGGAAGGCGGCGCACATGGGCCTGCATTTTCATTTCCTCACGCAGCAGCTGGGCGGGATTTCCGCCGTAAACCTGGCCACCGGGGAGGTTTCGCGTCACCCCGGAGCGTCCGCTGAGAATCGCCTTGGGGCCGACGGTGACATGACCTGCAATCCCCCCTTGGCCGGCAACCGTGACGTAATCGCCGAGCTTGGAGCTACCGGACATGCCGGTCAGGGCGACAATGAGACAGTGTTTCCCGATTACGCAATTGTGGCCGATTTGAACGAGATTGTCGATTTTGGTGCCTTCGCCGATGAGGGTCTTGCCAAAGCGGGCACGGTCGATCGTGGTGTTAGCACCGATTTCCACGTCGTCGCCGATTTCCACGGTCCCGACCTGGTCGATTTTCACGTGTCTGCCCTCGGAAAACTCGTAGCCGTATCCGTCCGAGCCGATGACGGCACCTGGCTGGAGAATCACGCGATCTCCAAGGACGCAACGTTCACGCACCGAGGCGTTCGCCATGATGCGGCAGTCTTGGCCGATGATAACGTCTTCGGAGACCACGGCGTTCAGGCCGATGTCCGAGCCGTCACCGATGACCGCGCCCGCCATGACGACAGCACCGGCCTGGACCCTCACCTTGGCTGGATCCAGCACGGCGGTCGGGTCCACAAACGCCCGTGGATGGATGCCCGGAACGAAAGCCCGGGAGGCGACCGCAAAATGGCGGACCACGACAGCAAATGCCAGGGAGGGATTTTCCACCGCGATCAAGGCGGTGCCTTCCGGACCGTCCGTCACCCCGCGAGGGACGATGACGGCAGCGGCGTGGGTCAGGAGAAACTGGCCGTGGTATTTCTCGTTGCCGAGGAAGCTCACATCGCGAGGGCCGGCCGCGTCGAGCGCAGCCATGCCAGTCAGAGACAAATCGAGCTCGCCCCGGACGATGTCACCATCGACCCAACGGGCGAGCTCGGAAAGTGTGAGGACGAGTGCCAATGGATGTAGGATTGGAAGTCCTCGAAATGGGAATCACTCGGTAGGAGCGGGCGCTGGCAGCTCGGGAGCTGGATCGCCGGCGGCAGGAAGTGATTCGGCAGGAGCGCCCTTGTTGAGATCCTTAAGCAGGCCAGCGGTGATGTCGGTGGCGTCTTTGGTGTAAAGGAGGAAGGGGACCTGCGAGGTGCTGAGACCGGACTTGTCGAAGACGTAGTCAAAGTTGTCGACCTTGGCCTTTTCCTCCACCAGCTTGCGGATTTCCTCGAGGATACCCTTCATGCGTTGGACCATTTTCTCGTTAAGCGCCTGGTTGCGGCGTTGGAGGAACTCGCGGCGTTCGCGGTCGAGCGCGATGCCTTCCTGTTGCTGGGTCTGCCAGTCTTTGAAGAGAGTTTGCTTTTTCGAATCGTTAAGGGATGGATCGTCGAGCTGCTTGCGGAGTTTACCGAGGTTTTCTTCGAGCTCGCGAATCTTGGCGAGGCGCTCGTTGTTGTCCTTCTGGATCCGGGCGCGCTCGACGTTGATCTGCTTCTGAGCCTCGTTCGTGCGGTAGTATTGCTTGAAAAGCTCCTGCATATCGACCGTGGCGATGCTGAGCTTGCCTTCTTGAGCGACTGCCATGGTGGCGAAAGACGCCGAAAGAGCGATGGTGAGGAAACGACGAATGAGGGTCATTTGGTAAATAAGTTGGGGTTCCTGAAACGGAGTGCGGGGAGAAGATGAACAAAAATTTCAGTCCGTCAACGTTCATCCCGATCCTTTGGGAGGCAAGTGAAGTCGGGCCGGATGTGCGCCACCAGCCGCTCGGCCGCCGGGACTTGGTTCTTGACGGTGGCCGGTCTTCCTGCTTGCCTGCGGCGTCTGGCGCTTGACCCTTAATCATTTGCCGGCCCTCGAGCGACTTCAACTTTTTGAATGAAATTAGATGCTCGGGAAACTCGTTTTAATCTCCGATCACTCATCTCTTATGGACTGGACCTCGCCACTTTGGTACGCCTCGTATATCGTCGTTCTCATCGGTCTCGCAGGCTATGGTTCGCACCGCTTGACGATTGTTTTCCTGTATTTGAAACACTCGCGAAAACACCCGAAGCCGAAAGAACATTTTGCAGAGCTCCCATTGGTGAGCATCCAGCTTCCGGTGTTCAATGAGATGCATGTGGTGGACCGGCTTCTGGCCGCCGTTTCCGCGTTGGACTACCCGCAAGACAAGATGCAAATCCAACTTCTGGACGATTCGACCGACGAGACGGTCGACATCTGCCGGGCGGGCATCGAAGGCCTGAAAGCCCGTGGCTTCGACGCCGAGCACATCCACCGGACGGATCGCACCGGCTACAAGGCGGGAGCACTCGAAAATGGCACCCGCTTCGCCAAGGGGGAATATCTTCTCATCCTGGACGCCGATTTCGTGCCGAATCCGGATCTCCTGCAAAAAACGATCCACTACTTTTCAGACGACAAGATCGGCATGATCCAGACGCGTTGGGGCCACCTCAACCGCACCTTCAACGTGCTGACCCGCATTCAGGCGATGTTCTTGGACGGACACCTCGAACTCGAGCAGACGGCCCGCAACCGATCCGGACGCTTTTTCACGTTCAACGGCACCGGTGGCATCTGGAGAAAATCCTGCATCGCCGACGCCGGCGGCTGGGAACACGACACGCTCACCGAAGACATGGATCTGAGCTATCGCGCCCAGCTCAAGGGCTGGCGTTTCATTTTCCTCAACGACGTGGAAACCCCTGCCGAACTTCCGGTGGACATGGACGGCTTCAAGAGCCAGCAGCACCGCTGGACCAAGGGTTCGATCCAAGTTTGCAAGAAGGTACTTCCGGCGATCTGGAAGAGCGATGTGCCGCTTTTCATCAAAATGGAGGCAACCGCCCACCTCACTTCAAATTTCGCTTACCTCCTGCTCATCTGCCTGTGCTTCCTGATTTACCCGAACCAGCAGGCGCAGCCCGATTTCGGAAAACTGACCACCTACATCGTCAACGTCCCGATTTTCTTCTTCGCCTCGGTTTCCGTGATCGTCTTCTACATGGTCGCCCAGAAGGCGCTTCGTCCCGGATCATGGTGGAAGGAAATTCCCTACTTGCCACTCCTGCTCGCGCTGGGCATCGGAATGTCCATCAGCAACGCGAAGGCTGTGCTCGAAGCGCTCTTCAATCACGAGTCGGCATTCGTGCGGACGCCGAAATACGGCATTGAAGGCAAGCGCCAGGATTGGAAAAAGAGCAGCTACAAGGCGATGAAGACGCTCACACCGTTCGTGGAGTTGCTTTTCGGATTCTTCTTCCTATTCGTCGTCGTGGAAGCGGCGATGAAAGCAAATTGGTCCTCCGCAATTCTTCTGCTTCCATTCCCGGTCGGATTCTTCTATACATCCATTGCATCGCTCCTTCGCATGGTGCCGTCCGGTCCCGAGGTCACCCAGTCGAAGATTGTGAGTCGTAAAGCACCATGATCTCATGCCATGACCGGAATTCCAATCACCCGATTTTTACTCATCGTTTCCTCCAGCATCCTCGCCGTCGTGGGCCTCACGGGTTGCGGGTCGAGCAATTTCTCCTTCAGCGGAGACACCCGGAACAAAATGATCGTCAGTGTGCGAGATCAGAAAATGATGCTGGTCCGTGACGGCAACCCCGTGAAAACCTATAAGATTTCCACCTCCAAGTTCGGGCTGGGAGATCGCCCGGGAAGTAATTGCACACCGCTCGGCCGCCTGCAGGTGGCCAAAAAAATCGGTGACAACGCGCCGATAGGCTCCGTTTTCAAAACCCGCCGCCGCACCGGGGAAATCCTCAAGCCGAATGCGCCGGGCCGCGATCCCGTGGTCACCCGCATCATGTGGCTCACCGGCACGGAATCCCGCAACCAGAACACCTTCCGCCGGACCATCTACATTCATGGCACGCCTGAGGAAAATCGTTTGGGGACGCCGGCGTCCTACGGATGCATTCGCATGGGTAGCCGCGATGTGGCGGATCTCTACAACCGCATCGGCACCGGCGCGGATGTCTTCATCATCCGCGGATCCATCGAGACCAAGAAAGAAGACCAATCCTCGGTATCGGTCGGAAAAACGGCTGGTCACTCGCGCAGTTAAGATTCTCTGAAACACGAGCTTGACACCGACTCGCAAATTCCTATTTTCCCCCGCCCGCCTCGAGGCGACTGATTTTTCACACTACGACCATGGCCAATCACAAATCTTCAATCAAGCGCGCACGTCAAACTGTTGTGCGGACCGAGCGCAATCGCGCTGAAAAAAGCCGCATGAAGACGCTCCGCAAAAAAGCACTCACCGCGATCGCTTCCGGTGACAAGGCCGCCGCCGCCGAAGCCAGCTCCGCATTTTCCTCCGTGGTTGACAAAGCCGCGAAGCGTAACCTGATTCACCCGAACAAAGCGGCTAACCTCAAGAGCAAGACCGCGAAGGCTCTCGCTGGCATCGCCTGATCGACCCGGTAGCAGGTTTCATTCATTTCAAAGAAACAAGCGGACCGGTTCACCGGTGCCGCTTTTTTCATAGACCCATGTCCGAATCATCACCACCCAACCGGGCGGCTGCCGCCGCCAAGATAGTCGCAAACCCTTCAGGATACAAAGTCTGTGAAGGTTGTGACTCGATAGTGGGCAGTGGTGCCGCGCTCTGCCCGAACTGTCACAGTTATCGTTTTGATGCGTCCCCGGATCGCGTGATCCTCCAAGCGCGTATCCTCGGCTCCCGCGAGCAGACCTCCGTCACGGCGGATGATTTGGGTTGATCGACACTGGCTTCCATGAGCTCGCCCATCGGTTTCAAGGAATGGCAGGTCGTGTGCGAGGCGCTTGCCACCGGTCGCCAGTCGATTCTGTTGCGCAAAGGTGGCATTCACGAGGGCCGGCAGGGATTTTCCTTTGCCCATGAATCGTTCTTTCTGTTTCCCACCCGGTTTCACGCGATTGCCGAACAGGTCCGCGAAGGGGTTGTGAAGGTGATGCCCGAGTGGCAGCTGGGTGATACGATCCGCATCACCCGTCACGCCGTGGCGGAGTGGGCGGTCACGCTGACGGATTGGGAAAAAGTGGCGGCCATGGAGCCGCTCCACATCTATTCCGAACAAACCGTGCGCGACCGTTTCGACTGGGAAGGCAAGGGAATGGCTTCGAGCAGCATCCATGTGGCGCTAGTGCGTGTCCGTGAACTCGCCACTCCCTGGGAATTTCCCTACGAGGCCCGCTACGGTGGGTGCCGCAGTTGGATCAATCTTCCCGAGCCGCCACCCGGCTGGCGCACCTATGCGCGACCGGTGCTGGACGACGAGGCGTTCGCCGCTCTCGACGAGAGCCTGCGGTGATTCGCTGATTTACGGTTTCGGCTTCTCGGCCAGAGCTTTTTCCACGGCACCAGCGAGTTCCGGGCTGTCGGGCTTGATCGTCGGCTCGAAGCGGGCGATCGCCTTACCCTGGCGGTCGATGAGGAATTTCCCGAAGTTCCAGCGCACATCGCCCGGGAACGCACCGTCCTTGCCGGTGAGCGCCGCGTAAAGCTTGTGCTGCTCCGGGCCTTTTACGCTGATCTTATCCATCACCGGGAAGCTGACGTCATACTCCGCTTTGCAGAATTTCTGGATTTCCTCGATGCCGCCGGGCTCTTGGTTTCCGAAGTCGTTGCATGGGAAACCCAGCACCACGAACCCCTCGCCCTTGTGCTGCTTGTAAAGCGCCTCAAGTGCTCCATATTGCGGCGTGAGACCACATTTGGAAGCCAGATTGACAAGAAGCACGACCTTGCCGCTGTAGTCCTTGAGCGAAGTCCTTTTTCCCTCCGCGGTTTGGAATTCGATTCCTGTGAGATCCGCGGCAAACGCGCTGGCGGACATGACGAAGGCAGGGATGACGATTCGAAGCAACATTCCGGAATCCTAGCATCAATCTCCGGGCGCGCAAATTTCTCCAGATCTAACGCCTCTTGAGAATCGCCCCGGAAATCATTTCCTATCCCCATGAAATCGACCCTCCTCGTCCTTCTCGCCACCGCGCCGCTTCATGCTAAGATCCCATCGGCCCCTGGCGCGGAACCCAAACTCGTCGCCGACGGCTACAAGTTCACCGAAGGTCCCGCCGTGGATCCCGCCGGAAACGTCTATTTCACCGACCAACCGAACGACCGCATCCTCAAATGGACCGCCGCCACCAACCAGGTCGAAACCTTCCTCCAACCCGCCGGCCGCTCGAACGGACTCTACTTCGACCGCGAGGGGAAACTCATCGCCTGCGCCGATGAAAAAAGCGAACTCTGGCGCATCGATCCCGCGACCAAGAAGGTGACGGTGATCCTCGACAACTTTGAAAAGAAACCCTTCAACGGCCCTAACGACGTCTGGGTCGATCCCGCCGGCGGCCTGTATTTCACCGATCCATTTTACAAACGCGACTACTGGCAGAACCGCCCCAAGCCTGATCAGGAGAAACAACGCCTCTACTACCTTCCCAAAGACGCCAAGGTTCCCGTCATCGCAGACGATGCGCTCGTCCAACCTAACGGAATCATCGGCACCCTCGATGGAAAACAACTCTTCGTCGCAGACATCGGCGACAAGAAAACCTATCAATATGAGATCGCCGAAGACGGCAAGCTCGCCAACCGCAAGCTGTTCTGCGAAATGGGATCCGACGGTATGACCCGCGACACCGCCGGGAATCTTTACCTCACCGGCAAGGGCGTCACCGTTTTCGATAAGGATGGCAAAAAGCTCGGCGACATCCCCATCCCCGAATCCTGGACCGCTAACGTCACCTTCGGCGGTGCGGATTTGAAGACGCTCTTCATCACGGCGATGGATTCCGTCTATACCTTGGAAATGGCGGTGCCCGGTACCCGCTGAAATCCGCAGAACCCGTTAGCAGGCTTTTATGCAATCTCCCAAAAAACTGCGGATCTTCTTCAGCTCCCCGGGAGACGTGAAAATGGAGCGGGAAACCGCGCGGAAAATCGTCGGTCGCCTGCAGCTGGAAGCCGGCGACGCCATTTCAATCGAGCCGTATTTCTGGGAACACGAGGCGATGTCCGCCACCCGGGACTATCAGCAGAATATTCCGGAGATGAGCGCCTTCGACGTGGTCGTCTGCATGCTGTGGAGCCGTCTGGGCACCCCGCTTCATCCGGAACGCCACCCCCGGCCCGACGGCGGGTTCTTCGAGAGCGGCACGGAATACGAGTTTTTCACCGCGCTCTCCGCATTCAAGGCGAACGGCACGCCTAATATCCTGGTGTTCCGCAACTTCACCGAACCGCGCCGCCCGAGCCGGCCGAAGGAAGCGCGGGAAGCCGCCGACCGCGAGCTGGACCGGCTGGACCACTTCTTCGAGCGTTATTTCCAGGACGGGAATTTCTTCACCGCCGCCGTCAACGAATACCGGACGCTCGGCGAGTTCGAAGACAAACTGAGCCTGGGCCTGCGTTCCTATCTGTTGGAACATGTGGGGATCCAGGAATCCGGAGCCAAGCGGGTCGCCCGCTACTCGGGACAGCCGTATCTTGGGCTTTCCGCGTTTGATTTCGACGACGCCCAGGTGTTCTACGGTCGCACCGCACAGGTCGGGGCGGTGATCGAGTCGCTGCAGGTTCAGGAAATGGAGGCTGCCGGAAGTCCAGACGCGTCGCGGCGTTTCGTCATTTTGTTAGGTGCGAGCGGCAGCGGCAAGTCCTCGCTGGCACGCGCCGGAGTGCTGCCGATGATCATCCAGCCGGGAGTCATCGAAGGCGCGCAGCTGTGGCGGCGTTGTATCTGCAAACCCGGCGACGCGCAGGGCGATCCGTTGCTCTCGCTGGCCACCGACCTCCTGCAAGACTGCGCGTTGCCGGAGCTGGCCACCGACGGCACGAGCGCCACGGAACTCGCCGCCATGATGCGCCGCCAGCCGGCGGGAGCCGGCATGATGGTGCGCCAGGCGCTGAGCCAGGCCGCCGTGGGCGAGAAGGGACGGATCGAACAGGAAATACGTGACGAGCTCCGCCGGCTCGAAGCCGAGAACCGCATGGAGGACGTCGCGGAGCTGGAAGAAAAACTCAGGACGCTGACAGCTCCTGTGACGCGTTTGGCGCTTGTCGTCGACCAGTTGGAGGAATTGTTCACCACCGTACTCGCGGCGGACCAGGTGAAAATTGTCATCGAGGTAATATACTCGCTGGCCATGAACGGCCGGGTCTATCTGATCGCCACCCTACGCAGCGATTTCTACGCGCGGTGTCTGGAACATCCGTTGTTAGTCGATCTGATGAAGAGTAACGGCTCGTTCGCCCTTCCACAGCCCGGTCCGGGCGATCTGGCGCAGATGATCCGCCAGCCGGCCGTCACGGCGGGGCTTGAGTTCGAGGAGAACGCCAGCTCTGGCGACAAACTCGACGAAATGATCCGCGACGCCGCCTTGCGTGATCCGTCCGCGCTACCGCTGTTGAGCTACACGCTTGAGCAACTTTACGAAAAGCGGAATGCCGACGGCGTGATGACCATTGCCGCCTATGAGGAACTCGGCGGTCTCGAAGGAGCCATCGGCGGTCGCGCCGAGCAAACCTACCGTTCGCTGTCGTCGCAAGCGCAGATGGCCTTCGACGATGTCTGGCGGCGTCTCGTCACCCTGAGTGACGACGGCACGCCGGTCCGGCGCCGGGTGCGGATGAAGAGCCTGCCGGACCATCCCGCGGCGAAGGAATTGATAGGCGCCTTCATTTCCGCACGACTCCTGACGGCGGATCAGGGCGCGGACGGTGAGAGCACCCTTTCCGTCGCCCATGAAGCCTTGTTGAAACATTGGCCGCGGGTGACCCAGTGGCTGGAAGGAAACCGCGATTTCCTGCGGGTCCGCTCGCGCATTGGCACCCGCCTGGGTGAATGGGAGGAGCACCAACGCGCGGACGACTATCTGATTCCCAGCGGCACGGCTCTGGCGGAAGCGGAGCAGATTCTCGCCAAATACGGCCAGGCGCTTGAACTCAACGAAAGCGACTACATCACCCGCTCGGTGGCCTTTGCCAAATCACGCGAACAAGCCAAGCTCCGGAAAGCACGGACCGTCGCCGCGGGTGCGCTGGTGCTGAGTCTCGTTGCCGTGGCCAGCGGCATCTTCGCATGGAACGAGCGTGGCAAGGCGCAGCGCCACTCCGCCATCGCCCTCCAACAGAAAGCGGCCGCCGAAAAGGCGGAAAGCCAGGCCAAGGCGAGCCAGGTGCGCGCGGACTACACCCAAGGGATCGATATGCTGGATGCCGGGCAAACGCGCAAGGGGCTCACCAGCCTGTTGCAGGTGCTCAAGGCGGATCCCGATCACGACGCGGTCAAGCGGCGCCTGTATTCCTATCACCTTTACGGGTTGCCCAAGGCAATTCCGATTCGCTCCGTGCAGGCTCCTGCAGAGAGCCGCCAGCGGATCAGCGGGGCGCGCTACGGCGAGAACCAGCGTTGTGCTTACCTGTCGAAGGATCACACGCTTGAAGTCTTCGACCTGAACGACAGGAAAGTGATCCACGGCCCGTGGGAAAAGGAGCCGGATTCCTTCGCTGGACTGATCTCCGACTACAATCAAGTCGTGATGAACATCCGTCAGGATTTCAGCTGCCGGCTTTGGAATCTGGATACGAACCAGGAATCTGCGGTCATCCAGCTTGATCCGGACTTCGGCACGGTCACCGTCAGTCATGACGGGGCCATGCTTCTGCTAGGGAAGAACGATGGCAAGGTCCTCGTCCAAGACACTGCCACCGGCAAGGTCATCCGTGAACTCCAACAGAAAGGAGCCGTTAAAAACATCAGCATCGACGCATCTGGCACATTCATCGCGGTGGCGAGTGACGAGTTGGTGTTCTACAACTTGAAGACTTTCCAAGAACTCAAACGTCACGAAAAGGAAGGGCTGTCCGCCCGCACGGTGACCTTCTCTGGCGATGACAAGGTCGCGGTGGCGCATTTCATCTCGTCGGTGGCTGATGGCGCCGCCAGCCGGTTCGCGTTCTTCTCCACGGAGACGGGAGAAATTCTGGAATCACGCGACATCGAGGTCGCGGGTGAGGTCTTCGACTTCAGCGTGAATCACGATGGCACGGCGGTGATCGTCGCGAGTTTTTCCACCAGTGCTCGGGTCTATCACCGCACCGATGCGACGGAAGACCGGTGGTATCCCTTCGATGCCTATCCGGTGAGGGTGTTGTTCTCGCCAGATGATCTGCTCGTGATTGCGGCGGACAGTGAAGGCATGGTAAAAATCTTTGATGCCAGCAGCGGCAAGGCGGCGGTGACTGCGGACAGCGAACACGCCGCGCAGGCGGAGATCCCGGCGAAGCTTGCCTTCGAGCCGATCGCTCACGAGGGCCGCCTCGAGGAATTGTCAGTCTCTTGGGACGGGCATTATCTGATGAGCTGCACCGCGAGCCAGGCGAGGATCTGGGATCTATCCGTCGGGCGGGCGCTCACCCAGCCGGTGGTGCACGCAGGAGAGTCCTTCGATACCAAGTTCGTCTCGGGGGACAGGGAAATCATCATGGCCGGAAGCTGGGGCATTCAGCGATACGATGCCAGGCTCATGGACAAGTCCGGCGAGGCGATCCTCGCGGACTCAAATTTGGTATACGCCGGGCTCGGTGAAATGGAGCAACGCGCCATCGCCCTGACGGACAAGCAGACTGTGAAATGCGTGGATTTGAAGAACCCCGGAAATCCTCCGCTTGTCTTCACCGCGCCTTCGGAAATCACGCAGATCATCCTCAGTCCGGATGAGTCGCATTTCGGTGTTAGAACCGCAGAGGGTTTGATGTTGGTGGATGCGCTCACTGGCAGGCAGTCCGGACCCGTGCACCCACTGCCCGAAGGATTTGCAATACTACGGTTCTCCGGCGACTCCCGGCAGCTGATAGCGGTTCAGAGCAATGGCGTGTATGCGCTGTCCGTCGCCGATGGGAAGGTGGCGAAGCTACGGCACCGGGACAAAGCGGTCTTCAGACTCGTCATTGCGGATTCAAGTGATCACTTCCTCGCCTTGTTCGCAATCGGTGGCGGAACCAAGTCCGAGTTCATGACGATGGTTTGGGATCTGTCACGGATCGACGAGTTGCCGCTGGAGTTGCCTCACGATGACATTGTGTATGTTTTGGGCTTTAGTGATGATGCGGAACAGATCGTCACTGGCACGCGCAACCAAATTGCCCAGGTATGGGACCGGAAAACGGGTCGCAAGTTAGGTGCTCCGTTGTTCCATAAGGAAAATGCCGTATTGAAAGTGGCGTTCAGCCACGACGGTCGTCTCGTGGCCACGGTGAATGCAACGGATTCGGATGGCGAGCTCATCCACATCTGGGATTGGCAGACCGGGAAGGAGGTGTCGGAGAGAATACTGACGGAAGGTAGCGTGAAGAACCTGTCGTTTAGCAGCGACGATCGCCTGATCATGGCCGCCTCATCGGCTCTATCCGATCCCAACCGGATCTACTGCCGGATCTGGGAGCTCGCACCGTCGCAGGCGGAGCCAGTGGACTTGTATGCCCTCACCGAGGCCACTGTCGCCCGGAATCTGAACGAACAGGGCAGCTACAAGGTGACCGATCCGTATTTCAACTGGGAGCGAATCCGCACCGCCACGCCGAAGTCGTGGTTCCTCCAGGATCCCGCCCGGCGGTCGGTTTCGCCAAACATCCAGTCGAATGCCATGCGCTGGATCACCGACAACAACGTCCCCATCTCACAGGCCCCGCGTGCGATGCCGGCGGTGGGTCTCGTGCGGGCGGCGGTGGCCTACTGGGATAACAACAGCCTCGTGGACCGGGTGAATGCAATAGACAATACCGACAAGAAAAGCGATGCATACAAAGCCGAACTTCTCTCTCTCAAGGCGCTCAACAGAAAGGTCACACAGTTGAGGCAGGCCGCCGAACGCAATGCCATGCGGGACGCGGATGTCTGTTATTACCTGGGGATGAGCGACAAAAAACTCACGGATTTCCAAGCCGCCCGCAAGTGGACGCTGCAGGCCCTCAAGCTCGAGCCGGGGCGAGAGGATGTCCAGATCCTTGCCAATGACGTGCTCTATCTGTCCAAGGATCCTGAAGTGCTCGCCGGTGTTCTGGATGCCCTCTGCGCAAAGTATCCTGAAAACGGATCTTTCCTCACCCGCAAGGGATTCCTGCTGGCGAACAAGGGCAACAAGGAGGCGGCACAAAAAGTCTTCAAGTCCGCCCTAGCGTGCCGAGACTTGTTGGTGGTGGACCGGAGCCTAATCCAGTGTCTCTCCGGAAATCCGCAGGCAGCCGGAAAGCTTCTTGAGGAGCTTGAACAAGAGAAGAAAAAGGCCGACAGCACCTACACGCCAGACGCCAATCTTCAGCTCTATCAGGTCATCGCCCGGCAGCTCGGTGGGGAAACTGACAGGGCGGTGGAAACTTTCCGCGCTTTAATCACCTCAAACGCCAAGTATGCTCAGGCGGGTGAGGTGAAGTTTGATATCGCCAGCGAACTCGTCCAGACGCTCCTGGCAGTCCAACAAGCCACGCTGGAGAAATACCCAGAGCTCAAGCCCGCGCCCGCCGAGTAGGTTTCAAAGCTCGCGGTAAGGCATTGAAAACGTGTCGCCGTCCTCGATTTTCCCGCTGTCCATACCCTTCTTGAACCAGCGCATCCGCTGTTCCGACGTGCCGTGTGTGAACGAATGCGGCACCACACGGCCTTGCATTTGTTTCTGGATTGCATCATCGCCGATGGCATTCGCCGCCCGCATGGCTTCCTCGATGTCGCCGCGTTCCAGGTACTCGCGGGTGTGGTGCGCCCACACGCCGGCGAGGAAATCCGCCTGCAGCTCCAGCCGCACCGAGTATTCGTTATAGTCCGGCCTGCCTTGCATAGCGGCGACTTTGTCGGAAAGTCCTAGCAATTTTTGAACATGATGCCCGACCTCATGGGCGATCACATAGGCCTGGGCGAAATCACCGGGGGATTTGAAGGTCTTCGCCAGTTCGTCGTAAAAACTCAGGTCAATGTAGATTTTGCGATCGCCGGGGCAATAGAACGGTCCCATCGCGGCATTCCCGGTGCCGCAGGCCGTCCGGGTCTGGCCGCGATAGACTCTCATCGCCGGAAGCTCATACTGGCGGCCGATGCGTGCGAATTCCTTGGTCCATACATCCTCGGTGTCCGCCACCACGACCTTCACGAAATCGAACTGGTCCTTTTCTTCCGGGCTCACTTCCACCTGTTGGGATCCGCCGGTCGATGGGCCTCCGCCGAGCAACATGCTCGGGTCCACGATGCCCATTTTCCAAAGCACCGCGCCCACCACCACGGCCGCAAGGATTCCCTTGAACCCGAACACGCGGCCGATCGTCATCAACAACCCGATCCCGCCGCCGCCACCACCGCCCATGCCTCCGGAGCGCTCTCCACGGGCATCCTCGACGTTCTCACTCTCTCTGCGGCCTTTCCATTGCATGACTTTTTCAGGTTGGTTGCACGCAGGCTATAATCCAGCGGGCGGGTGTCAACAAGTCCGCTGAAGGCTCCCGGCGACTTCCTGCCTGTCTTGGAAGGGGCCATCATCGCTTCCGCAATTGCCCGACGAATTGCCACCTGTTCCGGATCGGCGGCGTGTCCAGCCGTGCGGAGACTTTTCCTTTGTGCTTGAGATAGGGCCAGAACACCTCGATTCAGGATAACTACGGGCTCGCTCTTCAATTTTACAGCTAGGCGAGTTCGCTTTTCGGTGTTTTTCAGCCAGGTGAACAGGAGCTTTGCGGACACCCTCACCGAAAAACTTTTTCTCGGCGAGGAATTGACGTGGAAGGAAGCCAACCGGCTCGGATCCCTCAATCCCGTCAAAGCCTTCGAGCGACTCGCCGTTCTCAACGAAGCCGATAAAAAAGCCCTTCTACTCATCCCCGCCCTGCACTACCACAGACTCAAGGGAACCTCTAAGTACTCCATCGACGCTGACTCCCCGAAATCCCCTTGGCGGATCACCTTCCAATGGGAGAACTCGGAGATGAACCATGTCGAACTCGTCAAAGTCGAAGACACCCACTGAAACCAACCGGAAACGAAAAATGAAACCAAGCGCCACCCCTCGGGACCCCCTCAAGGTTCCCAAGCCTCTTTCAAACCCCGCCGCCGCCCTCATCAGGGACACGATCGCCCATCACGGTGTCATCCAGATCGAGGCGGCGGAAGCCATGAAAATCAGCAAGGCCCAGCTCAGCGACGTGATCCGCCAAAAGAAGGGGGTGAGCGCCAGCATCGCCCTGCGGGTCCAATTCTGCTTCGGCATTCCGGGGGATTTGCTCATTCGCCTGCAGGCCCAGTATGATTTCCAGAAGGCCTATCATGCCAAAAGCGGCGACCTGCGTTCGGAAGTCAGAGCCATCGAGTGAGGGTCATGACTTTGTTTGTCCTCATGCGACCTTTTCGGGCCCCCATGCAGTGACGTTTCCTACAACGTCTGCGTCCGCCTCACTACCGGCAACGAGGCAGGAAGCGACGCGGTCCCAGTCACTAGGCCGCTGGGATCCCGTCGGGTCAACAAATCCGGGTTTTCATGATCCCTGCATGGCACGGTTGTCCTGTACACCGCCACGACGGATGCTCTGAAATTCTGCTGGGATCCCCACCATCATTGGGATAGAAGCCACTCATCAGCAACTCGTGCGGAGTTACGCCCCCCGGGTCGCCTATTACCCTGTTGTGCCAGAAATGACTGAATCCGAAGTTGAGCATCTGACGGCAGCTAGACACCGAAGATCATCGGTGCTTGACCCTCGTTTCAATGATCACGACACCGCTGATATTCTCGCCTTCTTCGCGTGCGAGCTTCCATCTGAATTCATTGCATTGAGGGCATTGCTGCCAATTTACAACATCACAGGAGACCATCTTCCGGCAGACGAGATGATTGCTACCTACAAGTGGGAGACCGCCAACAATCCTAATTTTACGGCAGATTTTATTCCATTTTACACGGTCGGGAACGGTGATTTTCTTTGCCTCTCAAGAGCAGCGGGGTCATTCTCCCCCGTATTCTATGTTGCCCACGATGATCCGAACGTTGGGAAGCTGCATCAATCCTTCTCCGATTACCTAGAAGATCCCGAGTGGTTCTCAGAAGAGTGAGCCGCCTCCTCCCACAAAAAAGAGGCACAACAAGTCGTGACGCACCAACCGGCCATAAGCATTTCAATTTCATCTCATTTTCCTCTCAATCGCGCCGGTGGGCGCACATCAAACGATCACCGACCGGTCGTGTATCACCCTGCAAACCCGACGGGTCGTTCAACAAGACGGTTAGCCACGAGAAATTAATATGCGAGACTTGCGAGCACCTGAATCCAAAATAATTGGCGTCGTTGGTTTGATCGGATTGGCTATCCTTATCACGACGATCCTCATCGTGCCTGCGCAAGATGCAACGACATGGATTCTGTTTACTACTTCCATTTTCGTTCTTTCTCCGATGGCTTGGTTTGGTTTCCTTTCGCCTCGCGTTTTTTTGGACGGCCACTATCTAATTGTCCAGAAGTGGAATTGTGACGTTGGCAGGTTTTCAATTTCGGGCGTTACTTCGGTTCGAGTTTCGCCCGGACTCTTTCACTTTAAGATGCTTTCGGTTCGGCATAGCTCCGGCGTAGTTTTTAGTACCTATGTGCGCGAGTCAGACGTCGGTTGGATTATGACTCAAATGCCCGTCGAATCCATTACGCCATATTTGAGACGAAGAATCGGCTAACAAGTCGTGACGCGCCAACCGGTCATGAGCTTTTCACTTTCAATTCAACATCACTTCAATCGCGCCGGTGGGCGCACATCAAACGTTAGACAAAGAAAATCTATGGAACTCAATCTGCCCAGTAAGTTGCAAAAGGCCATGGAGCGTGAAGCTTCGGATGCTCAACTGACGCTTCATGCACATCTCGTCCGAAAGCTCGAGAGGATGACTCCTCCCGTTGAATACATCAGGATCGACCGCTTACACAACGGTCTGCCACGGCTTGTCGCACTGCTCAACCAAATTCCCAGTGTTCAAGTTATCAGTCAGGACGTCACTCCAGAAGCTTATTGGTGGATCAAGTTCAATATCGACATCCAGAATCACCTTGCGTGGCATGTGGTTCAGGCTCTGGGCTTCATTTTCAACGAGATTTCCATGACCGAACGACTTCCAACGGTATTCAAACCAACATCCCCTCCACCCTACCTGAACGGTGGTCCCGACGAGAGTCTGGCTTGGGTCATCGAAAGCACGTTCAACTACATCGATCCCACAAACATCGCCGACACACTTCAAAGTCGCCTTCCTGAACCACTTGACGATGAGGATCAATGGACATGCAACGATGCCTAACAATCCGTCTCATCCTACGGAGATAAGCTCCCAGTTTGAATTCGAGCATCCATCCCGCCGCGGATGTACTCATCGACCGGTGGGAAGACGAAAAAGCCCGCCGCCGGAGGGACCGGGGCGGGCTGGGGAAATGGTGGTAGATTACTTGTTCTTCTTCGGGGCCGGCGCGTTGGCTGGCTTCGCTGCGTCCGCCGGTTTGGCGGCGGGCTTGGTTTCGGAGTTCTTGCCGGACTTGATGTCTTCGAGTTGTTTTTTGGCTTCGGCCTTTTGCGCATCGTCGAGTTTGGCGGCAATTTCATCGACCAGTTTCTTGGCGGATTCCTCGCCGCGTTCTTGGGCGAGAGTGGCAAGAGCCCAGCCTTTCACGGGATCCGCCTTGGTGCCGACGCCCTCGGAAATGAGGCGGGCGAGGGCGAGGGTGGCGGGACCGCTGCCTTGATTGGCGGCGAGCGAATAGAGCTGGCCGGCGTTTTCAAGGTTCTGCGGGACTCCGGCGGCACCACGCTCATAGAGGGTGGCGAGGTTGTTCTGGGCTTGGGCGTATCCGCCTTGGGCGGCGCGGGTCAGCCAAGCGACACCGGCTGGGGAGTCGGCGATGGCCAGCTTGCCGGAGAGGTAGAGCAGGCCGAGCTCGTTTTGAGCCTCGACGAGGTTGCCGCTGGCGGCGGCAAGCAGGTATTTGTAACCGACGAGCAGATCGGGCTTGTCGGTGGAGAGCGCCTGCACGGCGAGGCGGAAACTGGCGGCAGGGCTGCCGGCTTCCGCGGCTTTTTCGAGCAGCGCGAGCCCACGGGTGGCATCTTTTTCCACGCCCTTGCCCTCGATATAGAAATCCGCGGTGCGGAGGATGCAGTCGATCTGGCCGACGTCCTTGCCGCGCTCGTATTCGGCGAGGGCGGCCTTTGGATCTTTTTTCACGTTTTCCTCGTAGTCGCCGAGGGCGAGGTAAGCGCTGTATTCCTTGGCGGCGATGGCTTTTTTGAGCCACTCGCGGCCTTTTTTCTCGTCGCGGAGTTTTTCATCGCCGCTGAGGAGGCGGGATCCGAGGGCGGCCATGGCGCCGGCGTCGCCCAACTCGGCGGCCTTGGTGTAGGTGGCGAGGGACTCCTTCGCGTCCTTCAGCTCGGGAAAGCCGAACTGACCTTCATAGAAACGGGCCACGAGCAGGAGGGACGGGATGTCACCGGATTCGGCGGCTTTTTTCCACCAGAAGACCGCCTTGTCGGGATCGGCAGTGGGGGAGAGGCGGCCGCGGAGGTAGGCTTCGCCAAGGATGCGGCCGGCCACGGCGGGATCGTCCTTGGCCGCGGCTTCGAGGGTTTCGCGGGCTTGGTTGCGCTCTTCCTCTTTCTCGGAGGCGAGCAGGATGAAGGAGAGGCGGTAGGTCGCATCCTTTTGTTTGGCGGCGGCGGCCTTGCGGTAGTATTCGAGCGCCTTGTCGCGAGATGCTTCGAGGCCCTTGCCGGTTTCGCTGGCGAACCCGAGCAAGTAGAGCGCATCCGCATTTCCTTGGTCGGCAAGGGGCTTGGCGAGTTCGACGGCTTGTGCGTGGCGGCCGGCCTGGAAGGTTTCCATAGCCTCTTTGGCAGGGCCCTCGGTTACGGCAGGAACGGCGGAGGATCCGTCCGATGGCAGCGCTGCCGCTGCATGAAGGGACAGGGTGAGTGCTGAAAAGAGCAACAACTTGGGAATGGAGCGGAGACGCATTCCCGAAACTACGCGCTATTTCCACGCCAATGCAAGCGCGATGAACGCCATCAACCCTGGCTTTCCCAACGGGTCCGGAGCTCGTTGATGCACCCGCCAAGGAGGGTCTCGTCGAGCTCATGGACGTCGATCCCGGTGCCGACGTCGGTCAGCAGCAAGACGGTGAGTTCACCGCCAAGGTGCTCGCGGAATTCGTCGAGCCCTTCGAACACGCGGCGTCTTCCGGTCTCGTCCTCCCAATCGAGCGCGGGGTGATAGATCGCGAGTTGCAGGGCTTCGAGCACCCGCAGGATTTGCTCGGCGATGGAAAATTTCAGCAGTCCGGCGCGTGCCGAGTAGAGCGTGTCGAGCGCGAGGCCGATGGCGACCGCCGGCGCGTGGGAGAGTTGGTAATGCGTCATCGCCTCCAGTTTATGGGCGGCCCAGTGGCCGAAATCCAGCGGCCGGCTGGAGCCCGTTTCAAAGGCATCCCCGCCGGTCGCGATGTGGCGGGCGTGGAGCAGGGCGGAGCGTTCCACGCAGGTTTCGAGCACCTCGGGCTCCAAGGCGGCAAGCGCGGGCAGGTTCGTTTCGATCCATTCGAAAAATTCGCCGTCCCGCACCAGCGCGACTTTCACCGCCTCGATCAGGCCTCCGCGGCGGGTCTCCTCGTCCTGGGTGTGGAGGAATTGGAAATCGTTGATGACCGCGAAGGGCACGGAGAAGGCACCGACCCAGTTTTTTTTGCCGAAGGCGTTCACCGCGCATTTTACGCCCACGCCGCTGTCGTCCTGAGAGAGCGTGGTGGTGGGAAACCGGATCAATCGCACCCCGCGGTGGGCCGTGGCGGCGGCGAACCCGACGGCATCGAGGAACGCTCCGCCGCCGATGACCAGCACGTAGGAATGCCGGTCGAGGTGGGCGGCGTCGATGGCGGCCCAGACGTCGCGGACGAGGTGGTCCTCCGCTTTCGCCGCCTCGCCGCCGGGGAAAACCGAGATGCCGCGGAATTCGAGGTCGAGCTCGTTGAAATACATTTGGATGGCATCCGGGAGTTCCGGCCAAAGCGCGACGACATTTTCCTCCACGAAGACCATCGCTCGCCGCCCGCCGCCTTCGGCGAGCAGCCCGGCGAGTTCGTGGTTGAGCGGGTTGAAGGCGTCCCGGGTGAAGACAATACGGTGCTTGAAGGTGACGGGGATCTGGAAATCGTAGCGGGACATCAGTGGGCGGGAGCAGTAGCGCCGATTACGCCCGCTTGCCACCGTTTCTTGCCCCGATTCACACCATGCCTACCCCTGAAACCCTTTTTGAATCCCGCTGGCTCGGACTCTATCGCATCGGCCGCTGGGATTTCGTCCGGCGTCCGCATTCCGATGCCGCGGTGGGAATTCTCGCCATCACGGCGGAGCAGGAAATCATCCTCGTCGAGCAATTCCGCATTCCGATGCAGCGGCAGGTGATCGAAGTGCCCGCCGGATTGGTGGGTGATGAGCCGGAATTCGTCGGCGAATCGCTCGCCGAGACTGCGCGGCGCGAGTTGTTGGAGGAAACCGGTTATCGCGCCGGGTCGATGGTGCCGCTGATCGTCAGTCCGACCTCCGCCGGGTTGACTTCCGAATCCGTCCACCTCTTCCACGCCACCGATCTGGTCCGTGAACACGACGGCGGCGGCGTGGGGGGCGAGAACATCATCGTCCATCATGTGCCGCTTTCCGAACTGCGGCGTTGGTTCGCAGAGCAGGAGGCGGCGGGAAAACTCGTCGATTTTAAAATTCACTCCGCGCTTTGGCTGGCGGGGATTCCGAGCGGATGCTAGGGAAACGCCCGCGCCTTGCGGACTTGAAATCCGAAAACCCATGAGTAATTCCATTCCACGCCGCCGGCTTTTGAAGACGCTGTTTTGCTCCAGCGTGGCGATGAATCTTAATCTCGCCCGGCGGGCGGCCGCGGCAGACCAGGCGGCGGAGCCGGCCCTCGATTTTCTAGCACTGGGTGACTTCGGCAGCGGCAGCAAGCACCAGTTCGCTGTCGCCCGGGCGATGGGGAAATACTCGGAAACCCTGGGCAAGCCCGTCGCCGGACTGCTCTTGCTAGGCGACAATTTCTACGGCCCGATGCCCGGCGGGGTGAAATCCAAACGCTGGCAGACAGGATTCTCAGAACCTTATCCGGCGAAGGCCTTCCCCGCACCTTGCTGGGCGGTTCTGGGAAATCACGACTACCACGACACGGCCGGTAACGAGCAAGTACAGCTTTCGTACGCCGCATCGGTCGGCCACAAGTCGCGCTGGACGATGCCCGGGAAGTATTACCGCGTGAATTTTCCGCACGTCACCTTTCTGATGATCGACACCAACTGGAAGCCCATCAGCGGTGGAGGTCGGGGCAATCGGAAGCCCTGCCTGAGCGACGCGGATAAAGCCTCGCAGCAAGTCTGGCTGGAAAAGCAGCTCGCCTCACCCCGCGCACCCTTCACCGTCGTTTGCGGGCACCATCCCGTTTACTCGGATTCCAAACACGGCGACACCCCGTCGCTGGTCAATGAGCTCGGCCCGCAGCTCGAAAAAGCCGGCGTCCACCTCTATCTCTGCGGCCACGACCACGACCTCCAACACCTCGAACTCGACAGCTTGCGCACTTCTTTCGTCATTTCCGGTGGCGGTGGTGCCAGCCTCTATCCACATGACAGGGTTCGCAAAAACTCCGTCGTTTTCGAAACGTTCGGTTTCAGCCATCTATCGTTTTCCAACGGGCGGCTCATGGTCCGTCACGTGGATTCTAGCGGAAAGTTGGTTCACGCCTTCAGCAAGGGCCGGAACCACGACTGGAAGGTCGAGGCTTAAACTCGCTTGAGCGGAATCACCCGCGATTGTTCGCGGCCGTTGCCCTCGACCTGCAGGCGGTCCGCAAACAGATGGATCGCCGAATACGAGTTCACCCCCGGCTCGTGCAGCACCGACTTGAAGGTGATGTAGGGGACGCCGTTGCGGATTTCCTCGGCCCCGGCGTGGCAATGGCCGTTGAAATACGCCGCCACTGAGGAATGCCGGTCGATCAGGGCGAGCACGGCGTCCGAGTTCCATAGCCGATAGGAGTCGGCGGGTAGAAGCGGATGGTGGCCGCACAGGATGACGCGCTCTTTTTCCATGTCCGCTGCCGTCAGCTCGGCTTCCAGCCACTTGAGCTGGGTTTCGGAAAGTCCGCCGTTCCAAGGCTTGGCGTTGGGCTGGTTTTCCTCAACCAGCTTTTTCATCAACGTTTCCGACTCCAAATCGTGCGGACTGCCTGAGGGATATTTGTAAGCGGATAGGTCGTTGGTATCCAGCATTACGAACCGCACTCCGGAGTCCCGGAACTGGTAGTAATCCCGCGGCATCCCGACCGTCGAGACCACGCGACATTTTTCGGCATCCTCCAGCGTGTAGTCGTGGTTGCCAAGGAGTTGGCGCACCGGATGCCCGAGTCCTTCCAGCAGCGGCATCACTGCGGCGAAGGATTTGAAATCCCGGTCGATGAGATCCCCGAGGTGGAGGGTGAACGGCAGGTTTTTTTTCGCCAGCCATTCGACCGCGGCTTTCAGTTTCGGGAGCGATTCCCGGTAATGGCGCTCGCCCTCCGGATCCGCGTCGGCGTATTGCACGTCCGTGATCAATCCGAAGGAAAGGACCGGCTTCTCGCCCGTGTCCGCCGCGCTGACTTTGGACAGCGAGAGCGCCAAGGTGGAAAGCCCGATAAAATTCCGCCGGTTCATGAGTCACTGCTGATACCGCTTCTCTCCCGCGGATGCGATGCCAAAATCACGCATCCCGTGATAAAGCCGCGCTCTCGTCGCGGTAACCCACTGACGCCCACCTGGCGTTTTCCTTGTGCCGACATCGCCGCTCGATACGAGTCGAACCGCGATTCCGCCTCCAAATCCCAGCTATCATGAAAAAAACCGTCTTCCTCCTGATTCCGGCGCTTGCCGCAGCCATCACCTTCACCTCTGCCACCGCCGCCGAAACTGCCGCGAAGCCGCTCAAAGCCCTGCTCGTCATCGGCGGCTGCTGCCACGACTACGCCACCCAGAAGGACCTCATTTCCGCCGGCATCGAAGCCCGCGCGAACATCAAGATCGACATTTGTTATTCGCCCGAAAAGGGCACCAAGCCGATGTTCACCTGTTATGAAAAGGACAATTGGGCGGAAGGCTACGATGTCATCATCCACGACGAGTGCGCCGCCGACATCAAGGACTTCACCATCGTGAACCGCATCCTGGAGCCGCACCGCAAGGGATTGCCCGGCGTGGCGCTTCACTGCGCGATGCACAGCTACCGCGTCTCTCCCGATTTCAAAAAGCCGATGGCTCCCGATGCCGATGGGGCGCTCTGGTTTGATTTCCTCGGTATCCAGTCTAGCAGTCACGGCAAGCAGTCACCGATCGACGTCAGCTATGTCGACCCTTCCCACCCGATCACCAAGGGCCTTGAAAACTGGACCACCGGTAACGAGGAATTCTACAACAATGTCAGCGTTCGCCCTACCATCACGTCCCTTGCCAAAGGCAAACAGGGCGATGCTGAGACGATCATCGCCTGGACCAACGCATACGGTGACAAGAAAACCCGAGTTTTCTCAACCACCCTCGGCCATAACAACGAAACCGTCGCCGACGCCCGCTATCTCGACTTCGTCACCCGCGGCCTGCTCTGGGCCTGTGAGAAACTCGACAAGGACGGCAAGCCGCTTGCAGGCTACGGTCCGGTGAAGTAAACACCGACGGTTTAGGAAACCCCCGGGCGCCTTTCTGTCCGGGGTTTTTCATTTGGGTCTGAATCGCCGCCGACCGCTCCGTGAGCCCGGCACTAGTCCAAGACCGATTCCAGTTTTTCATGTGCCAAGGGAATCTCATCGCCGGACCCGGACGATGGCGCGGTAGGAAGTTACCATAGTTACCAGACAGTAGGTAGCGATGGGAAAACGATGACGAAGAAATTGCGAAAGGGGATTTCAAAGCAGGAAGTGGAGTTCTGCGTGTTGAAATTCCGCGCCATGGTGCGGATGGATGAAAAGTTTTCCGGCTGCCGGGTGATTTCACCCAGTGCTTCACCCAGTGGTTCAATCGAGCACAGCAGCGGAACCTGCCCGGATCCATGGTATGTTGCTTCATAATAAGCCGCGCTCCGTGACGGGATGCGGCCATTCTCGTTTCAACCGATCACGCGTGGAGCGTCCAATCCGGCAGGCGGACGATTTCGCCGCCCTTGAGCGCGGACTCGTGGGCGAGGATGCCGGTGCAGGTGATGTTCGCACTCTGCACGGCGTTCGGATAGGCATCGACGCCGGTCTGGAGCATCTTCACGAACTGATGGACGAGGTGCGGATGGCTGCCGCCGTGGCCCGCGCCCTGGGTGAATGAGAGGTGCTCCTCGCCTCCCTCACCGCCGTAAACGCCGCCGGTGGTGAAGAGCTGGATTTCTTCTGGCAGATAGTGCGCGAAGTCGGGGCATTTCACTTCCTCTGGGATTTCCGGCTCGGGCTTCTTGGCGGTATGGACCACTAACGAGTCGTGCTCGATGAGCGGCCATTCGACGGATTTCCGGGTTCCGTAAACTTCGAAGGATTCGCGATACTGGCGAGCGACGTCGAACAGCGAGCGCACGACCTGGGCGGATAGATCACTGTCCTTCATCTTGATGTGGCAGGTCTCGATGGCGAACGGCGAGCCATAACAGGCGTGCATGTCCTCGGCGATGGTGCCGGAGCCGAAGCAGGAAACGTATTCCGCCTGACTGCCCATCAGGCCGAGGATCGGGCCGACGCAGTGGGTCGCGTAATACATCGGCGGCAGGCCCGGCCAGTAGCCCGGCCAGCCTTCCATGTCTTGCTGATGAGTGGCGCGGAGAAACTGGACCTTGCCGAGTTCGCCCTTTTCATAGAGCTTCTTCATGAACAGGAACTCGCGGGCATAAACCACCGTTTCCATCATCATGTATTTCAATCCGGTGGACTTGCAGAGGTCGATGATCTGCTTGCACTCGTCGAGGCTGGTGGCCATCGGCACGGTGCAGGCGACGTGTTTGCCGGCCTTCAGCGCCTTGATCGACTGCTGGCCGTGATCGGGGATCGGCGAGTTGATGTGGACGGCGTGGACGTCCGGATCGGCGAGCAGGTCATCGTAGGAGGTGTAGCGCTTTTCGATGCCGAACTTGTCGCCGACCTCGTCGAGTTTCGACTGCGTCCGCTGGCAGATGGCGTACATGTTGACGCCCTTGAGGCGCTGATAGATGGGAATGAACTCGGCTCCGAATCCGAGACCGACGATGGCGACATTGATTTCTGACATGAGTGGGTTGCGTTTGGGCTTGTGGATGGAGACACGCTAGCGGAATTCCGTTCCGCGGCTTGTAGATTCGCGGCGTGCTTGTGTAGGATTCCGACGAGGGATTGGGAAATAAAGGAAATTCTCACCTGCCGCCCAGTGGCGGAACCGGGATTTCCTGGCGCCGTTCCAACCGGTATTGGGTGGCGGTCTGGCCCATGTGTCGGCGGAACTGTCGGGCGAAATCGCTGTGGTCGTAGAATCCCGACTCCAGAGCCACGGTCGTTACCGGTTGGTTGGTGCGGACGAGCAGGTCGCACGCCTCGATCACCCGCATCCGGATCATGTATTCCTGCGGCGTCATCTGGAAGGTGGCGCGGAATTTCCGCTCGAACTGCCGGACTGACATGTGCGCCATTTTCGCCAGCAGCGGCACATCGAGCTTGTCGCGGAAGTGGAGCTTCAAGTGATCCGCCACGATCGCGAGTTCCAGGTAGGGCTGCATCGCCGCGCGCTGCGCCTCGTAACTGCGCACCGTGCCACACAACCCGCAGACTTTTCCGGAGGTGTTGAAAAGTGGCAGTTTGTCGGTGATGAACCACTCGGGCTTGCCCTCCTGGTTAGGAAACAGCTCGATGATTCCGAGCAACGGTTTGCCCGTGGTTAGGACCAGTTCGTCGTCCTTCCGGTATTTTTCAGCCAGGCGGGGTGAAAAAACCGAGCTGTCCGAGATCCCGATGATTTCGGATTCCTTCAAGAATCCGCAGCGTCTGACGAACGCCGGATTCCCCGCCATCAGCCGGCCGGATAGATCCTTCGCGAAAAAAAGCGTGCCGGGGAGATGGTCGAACAAGTGGCGGAACTGCCCGGGTTGCAGCAGCTCGTCCCAATTTTTTCGCACATCTTCGGGGGTCATATGGCGGGATCTTACACAAAGAACCCGCAATCCTACAAGCGGCCGATCCTTGAAATAAACCAGATTGAGCACACGTTCAAAAACGACCTGATCTTCCCAAGTCCACGCCTCCGCATCGCATGAAAAAAATCCTCTTTCTCCCGCTCGGGATCCTCGCCGTCGCCATCGGCCTCGCGCAATCTGCGAAACAATCCGCCGCCGAGCCACGTCAGGTACAAATCCTGTTCCTCGGTGCGCCCACAGCGGCGCACCCCGGCCACGATCCGATCGAGCGCTACCGCGTGTTGAAAAAAGCGCTCGGCGTGGACGGCATCAATCTCACCTACACCGAGGACCTCGCCGACCTGAACCGCGACGTTCTCGACCGCTTCGACGGCCTGATGCTTTACGGGAATTGGAAACAAAACGGGCCGATGGAGCCCGCCCAGGAAAAGGCGCTGCTCGGCTTCGTCGAGGACGGCGGCGCGTTTTTGCCCATCCACTGCGGCTCTGCCTGCTTCGGCGGCTCGGACGCGTTCATCAAACTCGTCGGTGGGCGGTTCAAATCCCACGAGACCGGCGTCTTCACGACCACCATCGTCGCTCCGGACCACCCGGTCATGCGCGGCTACGGCGGCTTTGAAACGTGGGATGAAACTTACGTGCATGACCGCCATGGCGACGATCGCACCATCCTCCAGCTGCGGGAAAAAGAGCCGTGGACGTGGGTCCGCAAGCAGGGGCAGGGGAAGGTTTTCTACACCGCATATGGCCATGACATGCGTTGCTGGAACCAGCCTGCGTTCCACGAACTTCTCCGCCGCGCCATCCTCTGGAGTGTGGGCGAGGACGTCCGCGCCAAGCTCGCCGCCATGAAGCTGCCCAAGCTGGAGCAGGAGGAAATGATCCTCCCCGGCTACCGCGAGCGCAAAACCATCACCAGCGGCCAAAAACCGCTTTCTCCCGAGGATTCCCTCAAGCTCGCCCAAGTGCCGGTCGGCTATGACCTCTCGCTCTTCGCCAGCGAGCCCGACATCGTGAACCCGATTTACATCACCTGGGATGATCGCGGCCGCGCCTATGTCATTGAAACCGTGGACTATCCGAACAACCTCCAGGAGGGAAACATCGGCCACGACCGCATCCACCTCTGCGAGGACACCAACGGCGACGGCAAAGCGGACAAATTCACCCTCTTTGCTGACAAGCTCTCCATCCCCACCTCCGCCGTTTTCGTCAACGGCGGGCTGATCTGCACCAACGGCACCGAGATGCTCTTCCTCAAGGACACCAACGGCGACGGCAAGGCCGACGTCCGCCAGGTCCTCTTCAGCGGATTCAAAATGCACGACACCCACGCCGGCGTCTCGAACCTGCGCTACGGTCTCGACAACTGGATCTACGCCACCATCGGCTACTCCGGATTCGAGGGCACCGTCGGCGGCGAGGCGCACAAGTTCTCCACCGGCCTGTTCCGCTTCAAGCCGGACGGCAGCAAGCTGGAGTTCCTCCAAAACACCACCAACAACACCTGGGGCCTCGGCTTCACCTCGGACTTCGACATCCTCGGCTCCACCGCAAACGGCAACCCGTCCTGGTATTACACCTTCGCCAAGGACATCTACGCGCAAGCCGGCCTGCCCCAGCCCAAGACACCGAACGAAGACGGAAATCCCAAGTTTTTCCCCTCCTCCATGGACATCCGCCAGGTCGACCAGCTCGACCGCTACACTTCCGCCGCCGGGCATTCGTTCTACACGGCGGAGCGCTTTCCCGAGGAGTCACGGGAAAAAATCGCCTTCGTCTGCGAGCCCACCGGCAAGCTCGTCGGCCAGTTCGAAGTCACCCAAAAAGGCGCCGGCTACGTCTCCAAACAGCTTCCGAACAACCTCTACTCCAGCGCCGACGCCTGGTCCGGCCCGGTCGCTGCGGAAACCGGCCCGGACGGTGCCGTCTGGATCGCGGATTGGTATAACCTCATCATTCAGCACAACCCCACTCCCAACGTAAAATCCGCCGGCTACGACGCCAAGACCGGCCGTGGCAACGCCTACGAGACTCCCGTCCGCGACACCAAATACGGTCGTGTCCTCCGCGTCTATCCCACTGGCAGCCAGAATGATCCGTATCCGAAACTCGTCGCCACCGATCTCGACTCCCTGCTGGCCGGACTCAGCCATCCCAACCAGTTCTGGAGGCTTCAGGCCCAGCGCCTCATCGTGGAATCCCGCCTGCCCGAGGCTCCCGCCAAGCTCAAGGAATTCGTGAAAGCCAACGCCTCCAACCGTGCTGGCATGCACGCCTTCTACGCCCTGCAAGGCCTTGGCGCGCTCGATGCGGAGACGGTACAAACCGCCCTCACTTCCACCAACCGCGGACTCCGCCGCGCCGCGCTCCTTACCGCTCCGGCGGACGAGACGCTGGCCTCCGCCCTCGTCAAAAACGACATCATCACCGCCGCGGACTCGCGGGAGCTGGCGGAAACCTTCGTCGCGCTGGCCCGCATCGCTCCATCCGAGCGCATCGGCAAGGCGCTGCATACCATCCTCATCGCCAAGAAAGAACTCATCCTTCCGGACGCCACCCTCAACAGCGCCTGGCAGGCCGCCTCCCGCCGCCACGCCGCCGGGGTGATTGCCTCCTCGGGTTCCGTTCCCACCGCCCCCGCTGCAGCGG
This sequence comes from Akkermansiaceae bacterium, assembly GCA_031425955.1. Lineage (GTDB taxonomy): Bacteria > Verrucomicrobiota > Verrucomicrobiia > Verrucomicrobiales > Akkermansiaceae > Luteolibacter. Next base: position 93,952 of record JANPKJ010000115.1, read on the forward strand.
TCAATCTGCTCAAGGACCCAGGATTCGACGGGCCCGGCCTTGGCGGATGGAGCCTGCGCCCCTACAAGGTCGAGCGCCCCGGCTCCCCGGAAATGAGCATTTCCCCCGGTGGCAGAAATGGTGGCACCGCCCTCAAGATCACTTCCACCTCCCCCGCAGACGTCGGTGCCGGAGTGGAAATCCCCGTCACTCCCAACACCCGTTACCGCTTCGGCGGCTGGATCCGCACCGAGGACCTCAAGAACACCGGCGGCAGGGGCGCCATGTTCAACCAGCACGGCGGCCCCGCCAGCGATGGCCTCGCAGGGACCCGGGATTGGCGGGAATTCAGCGTCGAGTTCGACAGCAAAAACGACTCCAAGGTGCTTCTCCACTGCCTCTTCGGCGGCTACGGCACCGGCACCGGCACGGCATTTTACGACGATCTCTACCTCCAGCCGCTCGGAGTCGGCGGCATCGAATCCCTGCTCGCCTCCGTGGCCAAGCATCACGCCGAAAGCAAGAACCCGGTGGTCCCCGCCAAGGAAATGATCCGTAAAAACGTGCCGGTCCCCGCCGTCCACGAACGGGGTTCGGCGATCTACGCCCGCACCTGCATCGCCTGCCACGGCCCGGATGGAAAAGGCGTTCCCGGCGCGTTCCCGCCGCTCGACGGCGCGGACTGGGCGGTCGGCGATCCATCCATCCCCGTCCGCATCCTGCTCGCCGGCCTGCAAGGGCCCATCGAGGTTTCCGGCCAGAAATTCAACAACATCATGCCGCCGCACACCGATTTGAAGGACTCGGAAATCTCCGATGTGCTCACCTACGTCCGCCAGTCCTGGTCGAACGACTCCACTCCGGTCAGCGACGAGTTCGTCAAACAAACCCGCACCAAGTTCTCCGGTCGCAACACTCCGTGGACCGCCGCCGAGCTGAAATGACGGTTTACGCCGCGGCCGGGCAGCGCTTTACTCGCCGTATCGCATGATCCAGACACCCATGACCCGCCGTCTCGTTTTCGCCCTCACCGGATGCCTCACCGCCGCCACGCTGGCCGCCGATCCGGTGTCCCCGATCGATCCGTCCAAATTCTCCGCTCCGGTGCGCGTTGCCTGTGTCGGCGACAGCATCACCCAGGGATCCGGTGCGGCGAAGGGGAAGTCCTATCCGGCACAACTTCAGGCTCTGCTCGGTGATTCGTGGGTGGTCGGAAATTTTGGAGTCAGCGGCCGCACACTCCTGAAAAAGGGTGATTTCCCCTACTGGAAGGAAAACGCCTATCAGAAGGCCCTCGCCTTCAAGCCGGATGTCGTCATCATCATGCTCGGCACCAACGACACCAAGCCGCAGAACTGGAAACACGAGGCGGAATTCGTGGCCGACTACACCGAGCTCGTGAAATCCTTCGAGAGCCTCGAAAGCAAACCCAAAGTTTACGTTTGCCGCCCCTGCCCGGTGCCGGAACCGGGTAATTTCGGGATCAACGAGGTCAGCATTCAGGAGGAGATCAAACGTCTCGACGCCCTCGCCGCCACCATGAAGCTCGGCGTCATCGACATGCACGCCGCCCTCGCCGACAAGCCGCAGTTGCTGCCAGACCGCGTCCATTCGAATACCGAGGGAGCCGGCGAGATGGCCAAGGCCGCGTTCGCGGTCCTTACCGGGAAAGCCGCCGCCAAGTCCGAGTGATCCTGCGGAAAATAGAATGGCGGCAGGTCCGCCCTGCCGCCATTCTGAAAAGTGGTGAGCCGCCGTCGCCCCGAGCCGCGCATGACGCGAAGCGGTGGCCGCTCATAAAGTTAAACACACAAACAACATTGGTATAAACGCTCCCGGATTCCGGATTATTTCCAAATTTTCGAAGTTTCTCTCCCCGCAGCGGAATCCCCCGCATCTACCGGGGCCACCGCCGCCCCAAGCCATGGACGACTTGGGGCGGTGGCCACCCCGTCAGCGAACGACACGATGGGAATTCACCCGAAATGCCACCCGGCAGGAAGCCATTCCCGGTGACGGAATTTTCACCCGGCCTTGCGGTGGAATCGCTGCCGTGCTAACTCCAGCAGCAGATGGGCATCGCAGACCGGGAATATCATCGTGAGGACCAACGCGGAGGCGGTGGTTTTTTTTCGCAGCTCACCCCGGTGGTGAAATGGCTGCTGATCGCGAACCTCGGGATTTACTTTCTCGATCTTTTTCTGGGCCACCCGATGCGGAACTTCGGGGCCTTTGCCATCCAGTCCGCCGTGTTCGAAGGGCGGATCTGGGAGTTCGTCACCTTTCAGTTTCTCCACGGCAGCGTGGGCCATGTGTTGTTCAACTGCGTTGGCCTCTTTTTCTTCGGTCCCTGGATGGAGCGCTGGTGGGGCGCGAAGAAATTCACGATCTACTATCTGCTTTGCGGAGTCGGTGGAGCCGTGTTTTTCACCTTGCTGGTCATGCTCGGTCTGCTCCCCGGTAACGACTTGTGGACGCCCCTGGTCGGGGCCTCCGCCGGGATTTACGGCATCCTCATCGGCGTGGCGGTGATCGCACCGGACCTGCGCGTGGCGTTGTTCTTTCCGCCCATCGAGCTGTCGATGCGGCAGCTCGCGATCGCCCTGCTGGTGATTTCCGCAGGTTCCATCGTCCTGAAATTCGGCGGCAACGAAGGCGGCGAGGCCGGTCACCTCGGCGGTGCCATCCTCGGCTTCATTCTGATGCGTTTCCCCGGCCTGCTCGGTGGCGAGCCGGGGGTGGAAATCGTCAGACCCAAGGTTTCCAAGCCCTCCCAGGCTCCGAAGCTCCGGCCGCGCACGGAAGTCGAAAAATCCCAGGACACCGCGGTGGACGTCATCCTCGACAAGATTTCCAGCCATGGATTCCAGAGCCTCACCCAGGCCGAAAAAGACTTCCTCCATAAGGCCTCCAATCAAAAAAAATCACCATGATGACCGACGCGGAAATGATCGAGTCGCCGGATCCCGGGCTCCAACTCGCCCGGCTGCGTGCCATCATGCACCGCCTCCGCGCTCCCGGCGGCTGTCCGTGGGACGCCGAGCAGACGCACGAATCCATCGTCCCCAATCTCATCGAGGAAGCCTATGAAACGGTGGACACCATCCAGCGCGGCGATCACGAACACCTCAAGGAAGAGCTCGGCGACTTGTTGCTGCAGGTTGTTTTCCACAGCGAGATCGCCGAAGGGGCGGGACGTTTTAATCTGGACGACGTCGCCCGCGAAATCAGCGAGAAACTGGTGCGCCGCCACCCGCATGTTTTCGGCACCAGCGAGGTTGCCACCACCGACGGTGTGCTCCAGCAGTGGGACGAAATCAAGCGCTCGGAAAAGGGCGACGAGCAGGAACCTTACCTCCACGGAGTCGGCAAAGGCCTGCCCGGCCTGCTCCGCGCTTCGAAACTCCAGAAAAAGGCCGCCAAGGTTGGCTTCGACTGGCCGGTGGAAATCGGCGTGATCGCCAAGATCCGCGAGGAACTGCTCGAACTGCAATCCGCCGTGGACGCTCAGGATCTAGACGCAATCTCCGAGGAAATGGGCGATCTGATGTTCTCCATCGTCAATCTCGCCCGCTTCCGCAAGGTCGATCCCGAGGTCCTGATGAACGCCGCGAACAACAAGTTTGAGAACCGCTTCGGAGAAATGGAGCGGATTCTCAAGGCCAAGGGCCTCACCCTCGATGCCGCGCATCCGGATCAAATGGAAGACGCCTGGGAAGCCGCAAAAGGCCGGGAACGGTGACCTTCCAGCTTGCGACTCCGGACTAACCGGGGTCTAGCCCGGCTTGGAGCGCATGATACACCTTGATCGCCGCGAAGGCGTCGTTCGCGGCATACAGCAACTGCCGTTCGGTGAGCTCCTTCTTCGCCCAGTTTGAGGTGGTCGTGGATTTCGATTTCAGGAACTTGCGGTTGAAAAGCATGGCGACGGCCGACTTCGCGCCGACGGCATTCCGGTATCCCAGCTGCTTGAACGAGCGGTCGAGATCGACGATGGAGCCGGGCCGGATCCCGAACCGGAGGGAAATCTGATGGAGGTCGCCGCCCAGCCCGAAACCGATTTTCGTGAGCTCCGTGGAGCTAAGCAACTCAACGATCGCCGGATGGCTCTCGGCACAATGCGATTGGAAAATGTAGGCCTTCTCCACGGTGGCGAACTGCAGGACGTGCGGACCTTCGGAGACCTGGCCCCTGTGGAATGTCGGCTTGGACTCGGTATCAAATCCCACCAGCCCGGCACCCATCAGCTCGTTCAGCGCGATTTCCGCCTGCCGCTCTTCAGTGACGACGTAGATGGATTCCAGTCCAAGTCCGTCAAACGGCTCAAGTTCGGCGATGTCGGATTTGTGGGGAATGGATTTGTGAGGAGTCATGGGAGGCGGGAAAACCACAGGAATTTTCCCTGTGGACGGAGAAGATAGGTCGGACGGATCGCTTGATCAAGCAAATGGTGGTTAGAACATCCTGCAATGTGATGCACATTACCCGCAAACATGCGATTTGGCGAGTGGCAAGGACCGGCTGACAAGCCCGCAGGCCTGGCAACCGGTCCCGTTTGCATCGGCGCGCAAATTCCGCCGGGCGTCCGATCAGACTGCCAACGCCTCGTCCGCCAGGAACTCCGGGCGGTAGCGCAGCAAACAACCCACTCCGCCATGGATCGCGAGCAGCTCGTCGCCCTCGCAGACTTCGATGGAAAGATCCCGTGCCGTGGCAAGTCGGGTGAGCTCCTCGCGCCCGGCCTTGGGAAGTTCTTCGGAAATGACCAGCTCCGCCGCATAGCCGCCGAGGATGGCGGCGCGCGATGGGTCCACGCCCACCACCGCCAGTCCGCCGCGGCGGACCTGTTCGTGCAGGCGGCTGACCGTGTCACGCGATTCCGCACGCTCGGCTTCGACGAAGGTGTCGATCGCCTGCTCCAGGACGGTGGAGTAGTCACCGCCGGATGGAGTCTTCAGCAGCTCGCCGACGACGCGGGAACCGATGTGTTTCGGCAGGACATCGCGCAAGCCGGAGACATGGCGCGGATTTCCCGCCAGAATCAGGTGGTTGTGGCCGCGCCGCGACATGAGATTGGTGATGATGGTCACCTGGTCGCGGTGAAATTTGTGGTCGCACTCGCGCTTGCGTTGGTGGAAATGTTCGCGTCCCCACTCGCGGCCAAGCCGGCCCCCCATTTCCGGGCGTTGGGTGAGGATCGCCTCACTCACCGCTCCCAGCGTGACTTCGAAAATTCTCGACGCGTCGTCCGTGGCGATGACCACCACGAAGCGGTGGAAACGGTCCTTCAACTGCACCAACGGAAAAATCAACGGCCGGTCGGATGCGTCGAAGTGCAGATCCAGCGCCGCGCTGAATGGTAGCACCAGCAGGAATGGTTTTTCTCCTTGCCGGCTGAAAACGGCCACGCTGCGGATTTCTTCCGGCCATTCTTGGGAAATCTCCCGGATCACGTCCTGACGGGCCAGATCGAAAAGCGGTCGCTGTGCCGCCGCAAGCGTGGAGCGGGCCGCTGTGGACCAGAGGGCGAACTTGGATCTGAGGGCGTCCGCACTCTGGTAGAGATCGAGATACGCGCTGACGATCGGCGCTTCGGACTCGGGAAGGTCGACAAGCTCGGAGATATGGGTTCCGAGCAGATCGATTTCGTTCATGACGGGCTTTGTCGACATCCGCTGACTTTACGCGTTTTACCCGAACTGTATGGTGGAATTCCCCTCGATTTTTCCACCTGCGGTGAGGGAGCGCTTCAAGAAAGTTCCTTGAGAGAGGCGCGGCCTCGCTGTTTGGTCTCCGGATCGTCTCTTTCTCGGTTAGGCATCGAGAGGCCCAGTTCCAGATAGCGCCTCGCCTCGGCCTTGCGCCCCATCATTTCGTAAGTGCGCCCGAGCTCCACGAAATGCACGAGACGCTTTGAATTCAGGGCGATGGCCTTGCGGAAACACTCCACCGCCGTCTCATTCGATGCGGCGGGCAGCTTGCCGTAGATGATGCCGGCAAGCGAGCGGGTGGCTCCGCCGATGTTGGCGAGCGACTGGTGCCAGCGTCCTAGCAGATGCCAGGCATAGTCGTTTTTCGGATCGATTTTCACGGCCTTTTCCGCCGCTGTCTTGATCCGCTTGGAGGCCTCGACCATTTCGCGGTTGCCCATGAACGGAGTCAGCTTTCCCAGGCAGATGGCCACGCAGAGGTGTGGATCGCATTCATTTGGAGCGAGGGCTACGGCGCGTTCGCCATAAGCAAGCGCCTTGCGGCCGGACGCGATTTTGTCCGCCTCTTTCGGCAGGTCGTTCATGCGCAGGGCATATTGGCGGGAGATTTTCACCAGCAGCGCGACATTGTCCGGCTGCAGCTTTTCGGCCGGCAGGTAGTATTTCAGCGCTTCGTCGAACTGGAACTTCGCTTCCTGTGCGTCGCCGGATTTCACCAATTCCGCGAAATCGGCGAAGGCGGGGATCACGCTGCAGAGTATGATGAGCAAAATTTTCATGCATGCAGGATAGATCAAGCTCCGGAAAATTCCAGAGGCGGATTTCAACCGCCGGACCGCGAGCGTCTCGGCTCGCTTGAGAATGGACCGTCAAAGAACAGCGGCGGATGCCTCTTTTCTTTGACATCTCATTCGCCTGCGAGACTGGAGACTCGCGGTCCTGGGGAAGATCCGCTACAAGCCCTCATGACCGAACCATTCCGGCACAAGGGCTGGCACTCACGAGGATATTTACCGCATCTCGATGCCGCCGGAGAGATTCAAGCGCTCACATTCCGCCTCGCGGATGCCCTGCCCGCGAAGGTCGTGGTGGGGTGGAAAAAGGAGATGGAACGAGATCCGGCAGAAAGTGAAAAAGCCCTGCGAATCAAAATCGCCCGCTATGAAGACGCCGGCCACGGAAGTTGCCTCCTGCGGGATCCGGTCTGCGCGGAAATCGTGCAAAACGCTTTCCTGTATTTCGACGGTATTCGGTATCGTCTCTTGGAATGGTGCGTGATGCCCAATCATGTCCACGTCCTGATTCACTGCTGTTTCAACATCACCTTGGGCGAAATCATCCGTTCGTAGAAAACCTACACCGCCAGGGAGATCAACAAACCCACCGGCGACAGCGGAAAACTCTGGGCCTTGGATTACTTCGACCGCTACATCCGCGACCTTGACCACCTCGCGGACGCAAGGATCTACATCCGGAACAATCCGGTAAAAGCCGGCCTCTGCCAGAAACCCGAATACTGGCCATGGAGCAGCGCATCACGCCCGCAGGACCGCGAGCGTCTCGGCTCGCCTGCGAAAGGATAGCCAAAGCGAAGAGGCGTTCGCCGCATTTCTTTGACCCGGCTTTCTCACGCGAGCCGAGACGCTCGCGGTCCGGAGGATTTGACTTCACGCTGGCAAGCTGGCGCTCCATCTTCAGGCGCAATGACACAGACCCCCAAGCTTGTCCTCGACGATCCATGGCTCGAACCCCACCAGGGCACGATTGAGCGGCGGATGAACCAGTTTTCCGAAGCACTGGCGGCCATCGAACAAAGTTCGAAAACACTCGCCGGATACGCCACCGGCCACAAATGGGTAGGCATTCACTATCATCCGACCGCCAACCAGTGGACGGTCCGCGAGTGGGCTCCGGCGGCGCTCGGGGTGTTTCTAATCGGTGATTTCAACAATTGGAACCGCGAGTCGCACCCGCTCACATCCTCGGACAGCGGTGTTTGGAAACTTGAACTGCCGGGCGATGCCCTCGCCCACGGTCAAAAAGTCAAACTCCACATCGTCGGCGCGGACGGTTCGCGCCGCGACCGAATTCCCGCCTGCATCCGGCGGGCCGTGCAGGATCCGACAACCCACGACTACTGCGGGCAAATCTGGAACACGCCGAAGCCGTACGTTTGGAAACATGAATTCGATCCTGCCACCGTCACCGCGCCGCTGATTTATGAATCCCACGTAGGCATGGCCGGCGAGGAGCCGCGGGTGCACACCTATCGGGAATTCGCGGACAATGTTTTGCCACGCGTCGCCAAGGCCGGCTACAACACGGTGCAGCTCATGGCGGTGCAGGAGCATCCGTATTACGGGTCCTTCGGCTATCATGTCTCGTCGTTCTTCGCGCCGTGCTCGCGCTTCGGCACGCCGGAGGATTTGAAATACCTCATCGACACCGCCCACGGCCTCGGCATCGCGATGCTGCTAGACGTCGTCCACTCGCATGCCGTGAAAAACATGGCGGAAGGACTCAACAACTTCGACGGCTCGGGCCACCAGTATTTCCACGACGGCCCGCTCGGCGACCATCCGGGCTGGGACTCGAAATGCTTCGACTACGGCCGCCCGGAAGTGCGCCAGTTCCTGCTATCCAACATCCGTTACTGGCTCGAGGAATTCCGCTTCGACGGCTTCCGCTTCGATGGTGTCACCTCCATGCTTTATTACTCCCGCGGGATGAAATCCTTCGGCAGCTACGACGACTACTTCGGCGGCGACGCGGATGACATGGCGATCCTCTATCTGAAACTTGCCAACCAGCTGATCCAGGAACTCAAGCCGGGCGCGATTTCCGTCGGTGAGGACATGTCCGGCATGCCCGGCCTCTGCCGCCCGATTGCGGACGGCGGCATCGGGTTCTCCTTCCGCCTCGCCATGGGCATTCCCGACTACTGGATCAAGCTGCTCAAGCACAGCCGCGACGAGGACTGGGACATGGGCGAGCTGTGGGGCGTTTTGGCTAACAGGCGTCACGGCGAGGCGACTATCGCCTATGCGGAGAGCCACGACCAGGCGCTCGTCGGCGACAAGACGCTCGCCTTCTGGCTGATGGACAAGGAGATGTACTGGCACATGGGCAAGAATGACCCGCACCCGGTCATCGAGCGCGGCATCGCCCTGCACAAGCTGATCCGGCTGGTGACCTTGGTGTTAGGCGGCGAGGGCTGGCTGACATTCATGGGCAACGAATTCGGCCACCCCGAGTGGCTGGATTTCCCGCGTGAGGGGAACGGCTGGTCTTATCATTATTGCCGCCGCCAATGGTCGCTGGTAGACAACCCGGATTTGAAATACGGCTGGCTCGCCGCGTTCGACAAACAGCTCATGGAGTTTGCCAAAAAATACGACCTGCTCACCACACCGCCGGCGCAGAACCTCTACATCGACCACGGCCAGAAAATCATCGTCGCAGAACGCGCAAACCTGATCTTCGTCTTCAATTTCTCCACCGCGAACTCCGTCTTCGGCTACCCCATCCATGTCCCCGGTCTCGAGACCCGCGAGCTGATCCTCGACACCGACCAGCTCGACACCGGCGGTCACGGAAGGGTTGATCACGCGTTCGACTATCCGGTCACTGCGGACAGCGTGATGCAGGTCTACACGCCGTCACGCAGCGGTCAGGTCTATGCGAAGAAAAACTAGCAGCTGAAAATGAAAGTCACGAAAGTCTGCTGCCAGGGCTGCGGAGCGAACCTTAAGGTTGACGAATCAATCCGCTACGTGACGTGTAACTACTGTGATGCGCGGCTTGAGGTCATTCACGACGAGACGGTGACCCACACGAAGCGCCTGGAAAAAATCGAAGAGACCACAAGCCAACTCTCAAAAAAGTTGAGGGTGATCGAGCTTCAGAACACCATCGAGCATGTTGATCGAGAATGGGAAAAATTTCGCCAATCGGTTTCAAGCAGATCCGAAGACGGACAACTCATTGAACCAAACGCGGGAGTCGCGGTCGCTGGGGGAGTCATCGGATTCGTGCTGGCCATCGTCGGGATTGCCATGAGTTTCCAAGCATCCTCACCTTTGTTGGCGGTTTTCATTGCCCTCGTTTTCATCGTCATCATATTCGCAATGCGCCATGGCTACAGGAGAGCGGAAGCTTTCCAGTTACAGAAATACCGTTATCAAACCGCGAGGAAGAGCCTGTTGCAAAAACTGGACCAGGCAGTGAAGGCTTGAATCATCCGACCATGAAAGTCACCAAAGTCTGCTGCCAAGGCTGCGGCGCCGATCTCCAGATCGACGAATCCATCCGCTTCGTCACCTGCAACTACTGCAACGCCCGCCTCGAAGTCGTGCATGACCCGACGATCACCCACACCCGGCAGCTCGACAAGATCGAGCGCACCACCGACCGGCTCGCGGACAACCTGAAAATCATCGAACTCCAGAACGACCTGGAGCGCCTCGACCGCGAGTGGGACAACCAGCGCGAAGGCCTGCTAGTCCGAGGCAAGAACGGCCACGTCTCCGAGCCCTCCTCGGTGGGATCAATCATCGTAGGGATCGTCGCGATCCTGTTTGGTGTGTTCTGGATGGGGTTCACCAGTTCACTCAATGCCCCGGCGTTTTTCCCACTATTCGGCCTGGTATTCATTGGGGCCGCTGTTTTCGGCATGGTGAGCGGCACGGTCAAGGCAAACGCCTATCAGAACGGACTCCGTGAATACGAGTTTAAGAGACAGCGTCTGGTCGCCCGACTCGAGCAGGAGAGAGGTTCCAATGCCGGCTGACTTAACTCTCGAGGCTAGCCGATCCGTGATTTTCCGGGGAGAGAAGCCAGGTGGCAGAACAATTTTCAGCCTCTGGATTCCATGATTCTGCTGTCAATGATTCTGCCCGACTCTCGTTGAGGCGAAACTGACTGTTTCAAGCTGGAGAAAAACCTCAAACTCGATGACCACGATTCTCCCCCTTGTGCGACCCATGGCAGCGGCGATAGTGTCCTTATGCGCCGTTTTCATCTAAAGCCCCGTCACCTCGCCGCCGCCGGTATCCCGCTGCTTCTCGTTGCCGGTTTAGTTGCTTGCCGAACCCAAGTTGCGCCCCAGCGCGCGATGGACCGTCGCGTCGATTTGCAGAAATTCATGGGCGATTGGTATGTCATCGCCCACATCCCGACCTTCATTGAAACAGAGGCCTACAACGCGGTGGAAAGTTACAAACTCGATCCGGACGGCACCATCGCCACGACTTTCACCCTCAACAAAGGCGGCTTCGACGGACCCCTGAAAACCTACAATCCCCGCGGCTTCATCTACAATACCGACACGAACGCGGAGTGGCGGATGCAGTTCGTCTGGCCCTTCAAAGCGGCTTTCCTCATCACCGAATTCTCGCCGGATTACCAGACCACCATCATCGGCGTGCCGGACCGGAAATACGTCTGGATCATGGCGCGGACGAAGACGATTCCCCCCGCCCGCTATGCGGAAATGGTGAAATCCTTGGAAAAATCCGGCCACGACATTTCCAAACTCCGCAAGGTGCCGCAGCGTTAGCCTCAGTGGGTTAGCTTGCGGGAACGTGGGAACCTCCATGCCGTATGGCAGGATGATAGCGGGAAATAGGTTGTTTCACCCGTGCGCGTGTGGCATGCCTCCCGCCCAAACCTCATCACGATCATGCAACATCTCACCCCCCAGGGACAGAATCTCATCAACGACATCGCCAACCGCTACGGCCTCAGCTATAACTCCGCGGTCAGCATGCTGGTCTCCGTCAACCGGGGCGGCGGCTCCATGGCGCAGTTCAGCGTGCCGGAACTCGGCAGCGGTCAGTGGATGCGCGGCGGCATGACCATGGTCGGCGACATGTTCAACTACGGCTTGAAAAACACCGTCAACAATCTCTGCGCCGAGCTCTCCAACATCCTCGCGAATCACCAGGTCTTCCAGCCCCAGCCGCAAGGCACCGGCGGTGGAAACAACTGGTGGCCCGGCGACCTCGGGTATCCATCTAGCAGCGGATCGCAGAACAACACCCGCTACGCGTTCTTCCCGCAGGCCCGCCGCCTCGCCGTCCAGCGCGACGGACAGGTGACCGTCTTCGACACCATTGACCATAACATCGGCGGCGTCAGCCAGCAGCAGGGTGGGGGAAGTTCGCTCACCTTCACCAGCCAGTATGGCACGCTTTCCACGCTCAGCCTGCCGCTCGTTTCCGGCCCCGGACTCCAGCAGGCAAATCCGACGAATTTCGCCTCGCCACCCGCACCCGCGGCACCCGCCTACAACCCGCCGCCACAGTCGGGCGATCTCGTCACGCTGTTGGAAAAACTCGGCCAGCTCCGCGATGCCGGCATCCTTACGCCCGAGGAATTCGCCGCCAAGAAAACCGACCTGCTCAACCGGCTCTGAATCCGCTCCCGACCACTCTCGATCTCGCCGTGATCGGCGGCGGGGCGTCCGGGTTCTTCACCGCGCTCCAATACGCGGAGCTGGCACCGGACCGCAGTGTCGCGATCTTTGAAAAAGGCTCGCACTTCCTGCAGAAGGTTAGAATTTCCGGCGGTGGGCGCTGCAATGTCACCCACGCTTGCTTCGATCCCCGCGAGCTGGCGAAAAACTATCCGCGCGGCTCCCGCGAGCTGCTCGCCGCGTTCCACCGCTGGCAACCGTCCGATACCGTGGACTGGTTCGCCCGTTTCGGCGTCACGCTCAAGACCGAGCCGGACGGACGCATGTTTCCAGTGACTGATAGTTCGGACACGGTCATCGACTGCTTCCTCAGGCGCGCCAGTGAACTCCAGGTTCCGTTATTGAAAAACCATCCGCTCACCGGCATCCAACGCCTCGACGACCGCGGTTTTTCCCTTCGGTTCGAGAATCAGGAAGTTCCCGTCATCGCCCGTGCCGTTTGTTTCGCCACCGGTTCGCTCAAGGCCAGTCCGCTGCTCACGGAGTTGAAAAAACTCGAACAACCCGTCGAACCGCTTGTTCCCTCGCTGTTCGCCTTCAACGTCGCCGATCCACGCATCGCGGATCTGGCTGGCATCGCTCATCCCAAGGTCTCCATCCGCCGGGAAGGCCATAATGCCGCTCAGTTAGGACCGCTCCTGATCACCCACCGCGGCTTCAGCGGACCCGCCGTCCTGCGTCTATCCGCCTGGGAGGCGCGTGTTCTTGCCGAGAGCAACCACGAGTTTCCTTTCACCATCGACTGGCTGCCCGAGCTCGACATGGCCGCCCTTAAAGAGCGCTTCGCCGAAATCCGCCGCACTCAGAGCGCCAAGCTCATCCGCAACACGCCCATCGCACCCATCCCGCGCCGCCTGTGGGAACGCGTCGTCTCCTGCGCCGGCATCGCCGATGAAACGACCTGGAGTCACCTTTCCAAATCCGCCACCACGGATCTGGCAAACGCCCTCAAGTCCGCGCGCTTCGAGGCCACCGGCAAGACGACCAACAAAGACGAGTTCGTCACTGCCGGCGGCATCGGGCGGCGTTCCATCGATTTCCGTACCATGGAAAGCCGCGTTACTCCGGGGCTGTATTTCGCCGGCGAGTGCATCGACATCGACGGCATCACCGGCGGGTTCAACTTCCAGGCCGCGTGGACCACCGCCCACATCGCTGCCACCGCGATTGCGAACTCGTGATGGGGCGAATTTGAGCGCGGAATTGAATCCGCGCGACAATCGCACCATTCACTCCTTCCACTTGGAGGGGCTATGAACATCTGCTACCCCAGCACCCATGAACGACAAAGATCCCGCCCCCATCCGCGAAAAACTCGCCAATGACATCGGCCAGGTGCCGTGGACCTACCTCGCGCCGCATACCGAGAGCGGCAGTCTGTTTTATGTCGATCCCACGCTGGCCTTGGAAGACGTGGGTTTCGCGATTTCTACGAACGAAACGGATCGCGTCCAACATTGGCTGAAGACCGGCGATCTGGTCAAAATCGAAGCACTCCACGCTGCGCAATGGAAGGATGGGAAGATGGAGTTCGAGGCGCTCGTGGTGCTGCCCTTCGTCCTTTGCCGGCCGGTTTGAAGCATTTTCCAGTCGCTCAAAGCAGACCGGCGCTCCGCTCAGAGCCGGACGACTTCCAAGGCGAATCCCCCGCACACGACCATCAGAAAAAACGCCAGTGTACACCATCTCAGGAACCGCGAGGTCGCGGGAAATCTCCGGAGAACCACCAACAGCACGATCGAAGCTTCGAGGGCGATCGCAATCTTGGGCCAGACATCGATTTCACCACGGCCCTTGGAGAGGACGAACCAAGCGTAGCTGAAAAGCGCGATGACAAGGAGATAGCCAAGTGTCCGTTCGACTTGTTTCGGCGGGTTTTCGAATCCGGGGAGGATCTGCCGTTGGGCGGCCTGGGTGTTGCAATAGTGAGTGTGGAGCTTCTCGGACTCCCTGATGCGTCCCGTCCCGTCGCAGACCTTGCAGGTCCTGCGCACTGAGGCCTTCTTGTAAATGGACACCCCGGAATCATCGCGGACCCATTCGCGAGCCAGATAAGACGCTATGCCAAGACAAGTCGGACAACATTTGCGAGCCATTTTACACCCAAGGATTTTCGTGATTACGAAGGCAACCGACCGATCGATTACCGATCCCACCTAATCACCTGCTAACGCCGTATATTCCCAAACGTAGACATCCCGGCGATGTGGATCGTTCAATTTTCCGTCCCTTCCAAGCTGACAGGACTCAGCGAAACTGGTTCAGCTCCGGGTGATAAACATAATCTGCCGCTGCCATTTTTTCGATAAGACGTTCCTCGTCAAGATGGTGGGTTTTCACCAGATCATCGAGGGAATCGCAATGATTTCTCAATTCCGTATTGAGCAAACCCAGCAACAAATGAGGGTCCATCGTCAGGTAGTGGGAGAGATTCACGGGCGAAATTTGTCCATCCACCGGACCACCGGCAAGGTGGGATACATGAAAGTGCCAGTTCCTCCAACCGATCCTGGGAGCGGGCGGCATGATGAATCCGGACTTTTCCTTGCGTAGCCAGCATTTCGCATCTCCGCTACCGGTGTCCATGACCGTTCCAAGACCGCATTTCATTTTCCGGCTGATCGCCCTGCCCTTGATGGCGGCTTGTGCCTTGGCTCAGAACGGACCCAAATCGGCACCTTTGGAGGCGGAGGTCTACATCACGAAAAAAGCTCCGTTCGCCCAGACACTCTCAACCGTCGGCACCTTGCGGGCGAACGAAGCGGTCACGCTGGTCCCCGAAATTTCACGAAGGCTGGTAAAAATCCATGTCACGGAAGGCTCGGAGGTTGCCGCGGGCGATTTGCTTTTCAAGCTTGATGACAGCGATCTGGTCGCCGAGCTCGGGGAAATCGACGCCCGCCTGAAACTCGCGGAATCCGTGAAAGCGCGGGTCGCCAACCTGCTTCCGCGCAAGGCGATCAGCCAGCAGGAGGCTGATAGCTCGAACGCCGCCTTCGACATCCTCAACGCCGAGCGGAACACCAAGGCGGTGCAGATTTCCAAAACCGAAATCCGTGCGCCCTTCGCCGGCCGGGTCGGCGTGCGGCAGGTGAGCGAGGGCGCCTTCGTCACGCCGGCGACGCCGTTGATCACGCTTCAGGACATCTCGCGCATCAAGGTGGATTTCCCGCTGCCGGAACGTTACTCGGGCGAGGTGCGCAGCGGGCAGAAATTCACCTTCAGCGTCGCCGGAAACGGGGAGGTGTTCGAGGGCGTGGTGACCGTGCTCGAACCGGCCATCGACGAGGCGACGCGAAGCCTGTTAGTCCGTGGCCTCTGTTCAGCGCCGAAAGGGTTGCAGCCCGGAGGGTTCACTGAGGTCACACTGACTCTCGACGGCGTGGTCAACGGTTACCTCGTGCCAAGCCAGGCGATCGTGCCGTCCGCCCGGGGACAGGGCGTCTATCTGATTGAAAGCGGCAAGGCGAAGCTGCAACCCGTGGAAATTGGCATCCGTACTGACGACCGCGTGCAGATCCTCCGCGGATTGAAGGATGGGGACGTGTTGGCGACGACCAACCTGCTGCGCATCCGCCCGGGCCTCGAAGTCAGTGCGGAGAAAAATCCATGAGTCTATCTGAAACCAGCATCCACCGCCCGGTGCTCGCGACGGTGATGTCGCTGGTGATTGTCCTTTTCGGAATCATCGGCTTTCATTTTCTCGGGGTGCGTGAGTATCCCGCGGTCGATCCGCCGATCGTCACGGTCCAGACGACCTACCCGGGTGCGAACCCGGACGTGATCGCCTCGCAGATCACCGAGCCGCTGGAACAGGTGATCAACGGCATCGCCGGCATCCGCACCGTCACTTCGGAATCCCGCGACGAGCGCAGCACCATCACCGTGGAATTCACGCTCGACTCGGATCTGAGCGACGCGGCCAACGACGTGCGCGACCGGGTTTCCCGAGCCATCCGCGACCTGCCGGTGGACGCCAACCCGCCGGTCGTCGAGAAGGCGGACGCGGATTCCTCGCCGATTCTTTTCCTTTCGCTGCTCAGCGACGAGCGCAGCATTCTGGAGGTCAGCGACATCGCGGACCGCATCGTGCGCGAGCGGATGGAGACGATCCCCGGCGTGTCCGCCGTGCGGATCTTCGGGGAAAAACGCTATGCGATGCGGCTGTGGATGGACCCGGTGAAGCTGGCCGTCCACTCGTTGACACCCGCCGATGTCCAGGCGGCGCTCGATCGGCAGAACGTGGATCTGCCCAGCGGACGTCTGGAAGGAGCGTCTAACGAACTATCCCTCCGCACGCTCGGCCGCCTCTCCACCGCGGAGGATTTCGAGAATCTCATCATCAAGCAGGAAAACGGCCGGCAGATCCTCTTCAGCGACATCGGAACCGCTGAACTCGGGCCGGAAAACCTCCGCTCGGGAAACAAGAGCAACCTGCTCTACCGCATCGGCGTGGCGATCATTCCCCAGCCTAACACAAACGCCATCGCCATCGCCGACGAGTTCTACAAGCGGCTCGAACAGGTGAAAAAGGAAGTTCCGCCGGATGTGACGGTGGAGGTGGGTTACGATTTCACGCGTTTCGTCAGGCGCTCGGTCTCCGAAGTTGAGGAAACGCTGGTGATCGCCTTCGGGTTGGTGACGCTGATCATCTTCCTGTTCTTGCGCGACTGGCGCTCGACGATCATTCCGGTCATCGCCATCCCGGTGAGCATCGTTTCCGGCTTTTTCATCATGTATGTGGCCGGCTATTCCATCAACGTGCTCACGCTTGTGGCCATCGTGCTATCCATCGGTCTGGTTTGTGACGACGCGATCGTTGTGTTGGAGAACATCTACACGAAGATCGAGGAGGGCATGACTCCGCTGGAGGCCGCGTTAAAAGGGTCGCGGGAAATCTACTTCGCCGTGATTTCCACCACCATCGCGCTGGCGGCCGTCTTCCTGCCGCTCATTTTCCTGTCGGGTCTCACCGGCAGGCTGTTCCGTGAGTTCGGCGTCACCCTGGCGGGCTGCGTGCTGGTCTCCGCTTTCGTCGCGCTCACCCTCTCGCCGATGATGTGCCGGTTCCTCCTGAAGGCCCACGGTGACAAACCTAACTTTTTCTATCGATCGACCGAGCCGTTTTTCCGGATGATCACCAGCGGCTATCGCGCCGCCCTCGCGCCATTTCTGCGGCTCCGCTGGCTGGCGTTTCCGATCCTGCTTCTCAGCGCGGGACTCATCGCCTGGCTGTTCACCCGGATCCCGCAGGAACTGGCACCGCTGGAGGATCGTGAGAACATCCGCATCGTCGTCACCGCGCCGGAAGGTTCGAGTTATGAATTCACCGAGAGTTGGATGGACAAGGTGGCGGTCCATGTGGATGAGAATGTGCCCGAAGTGTTCCGCTCCTTCAGCATCATCGGCGGCGGTGGCGGACGGAGCGCGGCGAACAACGGCACCCAGAGCATCTATCTGAAAGCGCCTTCCGAGCGCGACCGCTCGCAGTCGGAAATCGCGGACCAGCTCACCCGGGAAATGCAGGATTTCACCGGAGTCCGCGCCATCACCACCCAGCCGCCGACCATCGGCGACCGCCGCGCCGGCCAGCCGCTCGCCTATGTGCTTCAGGCACCCAATCTGGAAGCCCTCATCAAGGTGTTGCCGGATTTTCTGGCGGAAGCGGGCCGCAGCCCCGTGCTCAAACAGATCGACGCGGACCTCAAAGTGAACCGCCCGGAAGGGATCATTTCCATCGACCGCAGGAAAGCCGCGGAGCTGGGGATCTCGGTGGCGGAAATCGGCCGGACACTGGACTTCGCTTATTCGGGAAGGCGCTTCGGTTATTTCCTCAAGGATGGCAAACAATACCAGGTCATCGCCCAGATGCAGCGGCAGGACCGAAACGATCCCGGCGATTTGAAGAAGCTCTTCGTCAGGTCCGGATCCGGTGGGATGATCTCGCTGGACAACCTGGTGAGCTTCTCCGAGTCCGCCAGCCCTGCGGCGATCTATCGATTCAACCGCGCCGTCTCCGCGACGATCCAAGGCACGCCCGCTCCCGGCAAGACGCTGGGCGATGGAATCAAAGAACTCGACCGGATCGCGGAGAAGGTGCTGCCGGAGAATTTCCGCACGTCCCTTGCAGGGCAGTCACGGGATTTCGCGGAGAGTTCGTCGTCGTTGTTATTCGCCTTCCTGCTTGCGCTGCTGATTATCTATCTGGTTCTGGCAGCGCAGTTCGAGAGCTTCCGGGATCCGTTCATCATCATCCTCACCGTGCCGCTTTCGGTGGCCGGCGCGTTGTTTTCGCTGTGGGCGACGGACCAGACGCTCAACGTCTTCAGCCAGATCGGCATCATCATGCTCATCGGCATCGTCACCAAGAACGGGATTCTCATCGTCGAGTTCGCCAACCAGCGCAAGGCGGTCGGACTTTCGAACATTGAGGCCGTGCTCGACGCGTCGGTCTCACGCTTCCGACCGATTCTCATGACCAGCCTCGCGACCATTTTCGGGATTCTGCCCATCGCGTTGTCATTGGGTGCTTCCGGCGGATCGCGCCAGTCGCTGGGAATCGCCGTGGTCGGCGGGTTGATCTTTTCGGGACTGCTGACGCTGTTCGTGGTGCCGGCGGTCTACGCGATTTTCTCCAAATCGGCAAAGCGTCCGTCCCAGGGCATCGAAGCGTCCAAGCGGGATGGTGATGCGGACGCCTGAATGAAGAACGCGCGGGAAAGCGCTCCGTCGACAAGTCGCGGCTTGGAAATGTCCTGATCGCGTTCATTGTTCCTCCGCAAGCATGGAAGAATCCGGAACCACTGAAAAAACCACCGCGGACGAGGTGATCCCGCAGCCCCCACCGGGATTGCGACAGGACCTGATGGTATTGATGAAGGTGCGGCTCAATTTTTTCGTTCTGGTTACGACGTTTTTCGGATTCCTGATTCATTCCCGCATGGACATGGACTGGATGAAACTGCTCCACACCATCATTGGCACGGCGGCGGTGGCGTTCGGTTCGGCCGCCTTCAACCAGCTGATGGAGGTGGATTTGGACGCCCGGATGAAGCGCACGGCGGACCGCCCGCTGCCATCGCGACGGATGGATCCGCTGGTCGCGTTCGGGATCGGCTGGATCCTGTCAGCCGTCGGCATCATCCACCTCGCGGTGCAGGTCGGAAATCTCGCCGCCTACCTGACTGCGGCGACCGTGGCGATCTACGTTTTCGTTTACACGCCGCTCAAGCGGGTGAGTTCGGTGAACACGCTGGTCGGCGCGATTCCCGGCGCGATCCCTCCGGTCATCGGCTGGGTGGGCGCGGGCGGCGCATTGGGATGGGAGGCGGCGTTCCTCTTCGGCGTTCTGTTCTTCTGGCAGCTTCCGCACTTCATCGCGATTAACTGGTTGCACCACGAGGAGTATGAATCGGTGGGCTACAAGATGTGGTCGAACGGAGATCTAACTGGGCGCAAGAGCGGGCTGCTGGCCGCGTTTTTCTCAGTGGTGCTCGCGGTGCTTTCCCTGATGCCGGCTTTCCTTGGCTTTGCGAATCTGTTGTGGACGGTCATCGGTACCTTGCTCGCGCTCGTGATGACGGCGCTCGCCCTGAAGTTCGCACGTGACGGGGAACGGGCCTCCGCCCGGCGTCTTTTCTTCTTCACCCTTCTCTATCTGCCCGTGGCGCTGCTGGTGCTCGTCTTCGCGTGGAGGGGATGACCGTCATCGATTCCATGAGCAAGTTGACCGCTTCCACCAAACGACTCGCCGCCGCGCTGAGGGATCTTGAATTCTCGCCGCCGGTTGACCGTGTCTATCGGACCCTGGACTACGCTTGGGAGCCGCACCGGCAGTATCTCGATCGCTATGGCAGCGGGACGAAGCGCGTCGTGTTCCTTGGCATGAATCCCGGTCCGTTCGGCATGGCGCAGACCGGCGTGCCGTTCGGCGAGGTGGCCGTGGTGCGCGACTGGATGGGCATTGAGACCAAGGTCGGCAAGCCCGCGGACGAGCATCCGAAGCGGCCGATCGAAGGCTTCCAATGCACGCGCTCCGAAGTCAGCGGCCGGCGGCTGTGGGGACTTTTTTCCGCGCGCTATGAAAATGCCGGTGACTTTTTCAAGGATCACTTCGTCCTGAACTTCTGCCCTCTCGTCTGGATGAGCGCGACCGGTGCGAATCTAACTCCCGACAAGCTCTCCGCCGTGGAAATGGCTCCGGTGGAGGCGGCGTGCCAGAAACACCTGCAGGAAGTCATTGCGCTGCTCAAGCCGGCTTGGCTGGTCGGCGTCGGAGGATTCGCCGAGGAGCGGTTGAAACGCGCCGCCGAAGCGGTTGGAAGCGATGCGACGGTCGGTCGCGTGCTGCACCCGTCACCCGCATCACCGGCGGCGAACCGCGGCTGGGCGGAGGCGGCGGAACGGCAGCTGACCGCGCTGGGCGTCTGGTAGACTCCCGTAAGGAGCGTGGACGTCTCGTCCATGCAGCCCAAGCGCATTTAGAGGAGGTGTGCGAAGTTCTTTTCTTTCTCTTCCGTCGTGCGGATGGACGAGACGTCCATCTCCCTTGTCTCACTGCAAGGTGGCTAGCAGGTCCTTGACCAACTGCGCGTCCTCGTCCCTGCCGGCTTTTTCAAAAGCCACGTGGAGGTTGTTGAGCAGGCGCAGCAGGATGATTCCGGGATCGACGGACTCGCGGATCAGATTCCGTTGGGGGCGCGTGAGGTCCGGGCTCTCCAACAAGGTAGATTGGAGATGCAGCTGGCCGCGGTCGAAGCAGTCGATGACGATCGGATACCCGTCCTCGAAGATGCGGCACATGAAATGGCCGGGGAAGTTGACGCCCTCGATGTCGAAGTTGAGCCGGCGACCGACGAGCATGTAGATGAGGCAGAGTCCTAACGGGTTCGACCGTCCTTCCGCGATGGACCACGCGAGGTCGGAGTTGCGGGGGTCGTAGTAGTCGGTCTGGTTTCCTGTCAGGCGGGTGCCGTCGAAGAGAAACGAGCGGAGTTCGTTGGCGGTGGTGATGCCCTCGTCCGCGGCTTCTTCCGCGAGAAGGTCGAGCGCGTCGGACAGCGGTTGGCGGAGCGAGATGCCGTCGTGAATGAAGTCCGATAGAATACGGAGCAGTGCTTCGAAGGATTCCCAGTCCTCCTGCAAGGCGGCGGCGCCTCCGGAAGGAGCGATCCAATCCCGCGAGAGAGTCTCGCGGCGGGGAGCTGCCAGCATTTCGGAGAGCAGGGCTTTTTCCTGTCTGCTCAAGGTCCGCGACTGTGTCGCGAGCCACTCGCTGAGATCCCCGCCGCAAAGCGCGAAGCGCTGGGCCACGCGCTCGCGGACTGCGGGAGTATCGTCATCGAGCAACCGGAGAAGAGCATTCAGCTCGTCAGGTGCGGGCGGCTCCGCGTTCATCGCTGGGATCAAAGGGATCGGGAGGCTTGAATAAAGATGGTGCGCGATACTGGGTTCGAACCAGTGACCCCCTCCGTGTCAGGGAGGTGCTCTACCACTGAGCTAACCGCGCGTAGGAGATGCCCGTGCAGGGCGGGCGAAGCTAGGACGGGCGCGGCATGGGATGCAACCCCTTTTTTAGGGGAAAAAAGAGGCGGGAGATCCAAGGATCCCCCGCCGTTGATAAACCCTGGATCGGGAGTGGACAGGCGATGGGCTCGGAAGCGAACCACCTGTCTTCCCACCGGGATTCGGAATTACTTCTTCGCAGCTTTCTTGGCGGCCTTCTTAGCGGCTTTCTTGGCAGGAGCCTTTTTGGCAGCTTTCTTCGCAGGAGCGGCCTTCTTGGCGGCCTTTTTCGCAGGAGCGGCCTTTTTAGCCGCCTTCTTCGCGGGAGCAGCCTTCTTGGCAACTACCTTCTTCGCTGCTTTCTTAGCAACTTTCTTGGCGCTTTTGGCGACCTTCTTCGCCGCTTTCTTGGCTACCTTTTTGGCAGGAGCCTTTTTGGCGGGGGCTTTGGGTGCCGCTTTTGTAGCTGCCTTTTTGGCCGGGGCTTTTTTGGCCGGGGCTTTTTTAGCAACTTTCTTCACGGCTTTCTTGGCGGTCTTGACCGCTGCTTTCTTTGCTGTTTTTTTTGCAGCCATTGTTTTGTGTCGTTGGAGTTCGCGTTCGATGTTTGTTTTCTCTTCCGGCGTTAATGTGCCGGCGGAGAGGATAGCGAGGAGCGCCTCACCGAGGCGTCCTCCAAAAGCGTTTGTCAGAAAGTCATGGGTCGCGCGCTGCACGATCACTTCCTGCGAGTAGGCTGCTTCGTAAACATGCGCCCTGCCGACCAGTGCGCGTTTGACGAGACTCTTGCGTTCGAGACTCTGCATCACGGATAGCACCGTGGTGTAGGCGCGGTCCTTGCGGTCCGGCAGCGTCTCATGTACGGCGGCTACCGTAGAAGGTCCTTCGTGCCACAATACTGATAGGGCTTGAAGTTCGAGATTGGATGGATGGATGGGCCGCGCCATGAATGATGTCTCTTCGCTGCAACGAAGAAACTAGTAGTTCGGACATCCGTCAAGTTGAAATATGTCGAATTTAAAGAATTCCTAAATAATTTCGCACGATGGATTCTGTTACTACGCAGATCGTAGTTGAATGCGGAACATCACTCTGACAGACCGGCGGATTCCGGACGCGTGATGCGCGGGTCGAGTTTCCCCAGTGCGTCCCAAAGCGCGTCGTCCGATGGATCCCCGTTGAAGAGCACGCGTCCTTCGTTAGAAATGAGGACGAAGACCGGCATTGCCTGCACGCGGAGATCGCGGACAAGCGGTTCTTCCTTGCGGTCGATGAGCCAGGCTCCGGGCGCCTGCGCTCCTAGCGGTCGGATCATCGCCCGCGCGCTTGCGATGATTTCCGGCACGCTGTCAGGAATGATGGAAGCGATCGCGATGCCTTTTTCACCGAGTGCTTTCGCGGTGATGACGAAGTCCGGCATGCTTGCCTCGCACTCGCGGCTCGCGGGAGACCAGAAGTGGAGCACCAGTGCCTTCTTGTCTTTCATAAGGCTGCTGAGAGAGACGGCGTCACCTCCGACGATTGCGAGGAACCTCGACTCGAAGTCGATCTTTACGGAGCTCATCGACTCTTCAAGACGGAGGCGGTCGATGTGCGGCGCGAAGGCAGACGCCTGGCGGGGGCTCAGCCAGAAGGCTTCGGTGATGTGGGTCTTGAAGGCCGCCTTGTCGCCCTTCTTGAGAGCGGCGATGGCCTGAACGTATTCGGTGACTGCGAGCCAATCCTCCTTCAGGCTGAAGATCGCGGAGTCCTCGATGCGGAAAAGTTCCTTGTATTTGAGAAACTCGGGCAGCATCGCGGCGATTGCCGCATCCTCGCGGCGGTCGATGTGATAGAGAAAGCGGGCTTCGATGATCGCCTGGTCCTTGATGCCCGCCTCTCTTGCCGCAGCGATGACTTTTTCCATGGCCTGATCCGATTCGCGCTCCGACAGCAGGTTGTCCAGTGCGACCTCGCGCGGACTCTGGCCGGGCTGATCCTGCTCCTTCGCAGCGTCCTTGGTTTCGGCGGACGCCACGGAGAAGGCCGTGAGGAGGGAGATGATGGCTGAGAAATGTCGCATGGTGAAAAAGAAAGAGCCGCCGCAAGTGGGGAGACTCACGGCGGCGGGGTGGGTTGTTATTGGACGGGAGGAATGACCATTTTCCTACCAAGCACGACGGTGTCCTTGGTCATGTTGTTGGCCTGTTTGATCGCGGCCGAGGGCACCTTGTATTTCGCACTGATGCCGGAGAGCGTGTCACCGGCGACCACGGTGTGGATGACGGCGGCTCCGTTCGAAGATGGTCTCGGAGCGGCGGGCGCTGCCATGTTAGGTGTTGCGGGCGTGGCCGGAACGGCGGTCGACATCGGGGCGGTCGGAGTCGTGCCGCTTTCCTCATAGGCCGCGGGAGTGTCATAGACGGGATTGGCGGGTTCGGTGGAGGCCGGAGGATTGACCGCGCCGGCGTCGGCGGTGCCGTAGGGATTCGCAGTGTCGTAGGTGTCGGATTTCTGCGAGGCGCAGGAGACGAACGCGAATGCGAGAAGTGACGGGGCGAGGATGCGGATCGGAGTCATGGTGGGGATGTAGCGGTTTGAGTTCGGGTTGTGAAGGACGGATGTGGGGGCACTGTCCGGCCGTTGAAACGTTGTGAAGCGGAATGTTTATTCAAAACGATTCCGGACGGAGACGGAAAAACCTGCCGGCGGTGGCGGTCGTATGGAGCGCGAGTTGCTCGAGGGACTCGCCGCGGATTGAGGCGAGCCGTTCGGCGGTGTTTCTGGCGAAGGAGGGTTCGTTCCGTTTTCCGCGATGGGGTTCGGGTGCGAGAAAGGGGGCGTCTGTTTCGATCATGAAATCTCCGGCCGGGCAATGGATTGCGGACTCGCGGACCTGGATGGCGGTTTTAAAAGTGGCGACTCCTCCGAAGGAGACGATGCCGCCGAGATCGAGAACGCGTTTCGCATTCTCCCACGGACCGATGAAGCAGTGGAACACGGCACGCACCGAGGTACGGTAGGCACCGTAGATGGCAAGCGCGTCCTCGAACGAGGCGTTGCCCTCTTTGTCTCGGGTGTGGATGACGATGTTGAGGCCCGACCCGGCTGCGAGCTGGAAGTGCTGGTGGAGAAACTGGCGCTGACGTTCGCGGAAATCATGTTCATCCCAGCCGTTGGGCGCGGGATGGTAGTAGTCGAGGCCGGTTTCCCCGATGCCGCAGACGCGCGGGTCGCTTGTGAACTCCGCGAGCCGTGCGGTCGCGTCGTCCGGCGCGTGATGGACGTCGCAGGGATGGATGCCGATGCAGGCGTGGACGGCGGGATCCTCCGCGATGGATAGATTTGCGGCGATGTCAGCCAGGCTGGTGGCGAGCGAGATCATCCGCGTGACCCCGGCGGAACGGGCGCGGGCGAGCAGCTCCGGAATTTCCGTGGGAGAAAACCGGTGGGAGGCGAGATGGCAGTGGGAATCGGTCAACATGCGGATCAGCGGTGTAACGCGGTGAGAAATGCGGCGACTTTTTCAAAGTCCTTGATGCCGGGGGAAATCTCCGCGCCGGATGCGATGTCGAGAGCGGCGGGTTGGACGCTCATGGCGGCGAGACCGGCGTTTCCGGGAACGATACCGCCCGCGAGGATAACAGGTAGATCCGGATGCCGCCTGCGGAAATCCGAAGCGACCTCCCAGTCGAAAACTTCTCCGGTGCCGCCATAGATGCCGGGCGCGTGCGCGTCGAGAAGGACTGCCGCGGCGCCGTATTCCGTCGCGCGATCCAAGTCCGCGAGGGTCTTCACGCCGATCGCTTTAATGAAGGGAATTTCCGCCTCGCGAAATGCGGCGGCGTCCTCCGGCGTCTCGTCACCGTGGAGCTGGACCACATCCAAATAGCCCTCGCGCACGAGTCGCAGCGGCAGCTCGGGCGGCTCGTTGACGAAGACCCCGACGCGCAGGATTTTTCCATCCAGATCTTTCAACCAACTGGCGTCGTCGGGCGCGAGATAGCGTTTCGACTGCGGCCAGAAGTTCACGCCCAGCGCGTCCACTCCCTGAGTAACAAGACGGTCCGCGTCGGCGCGTGTTGTCACTCCGCAAATTTTGAGGGCGACGGTGGCGGGGTCGAGGAAGGATTCGAGTAGCGGCATGGAAAGACCGTAGCGAAGAAACGCGGCTTTGAAACCGGCAATTCCACCGGTTGTCCTGATGGAGGGTCGTTACCCCGGATGAGTTGATTCCCGGCGGGAAATGGTTCTTGACGCATGCCGCGGGGATTCCTGTTCTCATGACCTACCCAAGCCACCAAACCCGATGTCTCAAACACCACCCAAGGAGGACGACTTCATCCACAGCGAGAAGTTTCTGCATGAACTCATGACGCGCCAGCTCAAGCTTTCGATTTCCTGTGCCGGCGCGTTTCTCGTGCTGTTGTTCGGGTTGCCGCTTTTGAATTACCTCGCCCCGGCGTTCATGGCGCAGCGGGTGGGCGGCTTCACGCTGACCTGGTTGATTCTCGGGGTGTTGTTCTTCCCTTACGTCTGGATCATCGCCCGGGTGTTCATCACCCGCTCGATGGCGCTGGAGGAAGAAGAGGTCCATCACGCCGCCGAGGGCAACAAGCGCCAATCCTAACCATACAACGTCACCATGAACGTCGATCCCTGGATTCTCGCTTTCTCGGCCATCACGGTGGTCATCACCATCTGGATGGGATTTCGCTCGGCGAAATCCTCTAAATCCGCCTCCGACTTTTTCGTCGCCGGGCGCTCGGTTTCTGTCGGATGGAATGCCTCCGCCATTTCCGGCGAATATCTGAGCGCGGCCAGCTTTATGGGCGTCGCCGGGATGGTGATGCTGTCCGGCTACGACGCGCTTTGGTATCCGGTTTGTTATGCGTGCGGCTATTTGTTCCTGTTGCTGTTTATCGCCGGGCCGTTGCGCAGGTTCGGAGCGTATACAATTCCCGACTTTGCGGAGGGTCGCTATGACTCACCGGTTTTCCGCAAGATCGCGGTGTGCTTCGTGCTCTTCATCGGCTTCTTCTACACGATGCCGCAGATGAAAGGCGCGGGCACCACGCTCGCCTACATTTTCAAGTCCGTTGATTTCCGGGGAACCGCTTTCCAGTTTCTGGCTCCTCTTGATGACCTGGGAAAGATGACCACTGGAATTCCCTATTGGTTCGGCGTCGCTATCGTCGGCGCAGTGATCACGCTCAATGTCGCGCTCGGCGGCATGAAAGGAATCACGCTGGTGCAAGCCGTGCAGTATTGGATCAAGATGTTCGCCATCTCCGTACCGGTCTTCGTGTTGTTGTCGGTGTTTGGAGGATATGGGAAAAACCTATCATTGAACAAAACGGATGCGGCAGGCGACCCGCCGCCGCCCATCGTGCAGACAGTCGATCCCGCGAGGACCGAGCGCCAGGCCCTGCCGGCCAAGGCTCCTTCGGACGAAGCATGGATCGCGCCATTCGGCCCGTTGACGACCAAGGCGGCCAAAGCCGCGGGCCTCACGCCCGAGCAAGCCCGTCCGCTCTCGCTGCTCTACACGTTCTCCCTGATTGTGGCGCTGGTCTGCGGCACCGCCGGCCTGCCGCATATTCTCGTTAGGTTCTACACCAACCCGGACGGAGTTGCCGCCAAGAGGACGACGATGTGGGTGATGATTCTCATCGGGGTGTTCTATCTGTTCCCGCCGGTCTTCGGCGTGCTCGGACGCAACTTCCTGCCGGAACTTTATGATGCGTCCGGCTCCAAGGGGCCCGACAAAGTGGTGCTCGAACTGCCGATTCTGATCCGTGAGAAATACGGTGTGTTAGGTTCCATCCTGAGCGGTATCACTTGCGCCGGTGCGTTCGCCGCGTTCATGAGCACGTTTTCCGGGTTGCTGGTGTCGATGACGGGTGCGCTGGCTCACGACGTTTACGGCCGGATGTTGCGCCCCAACTCGACTCCGGAGCAGCGGATGAAGATGTTCAAGTGGTGCGCCATCCTGATCGGTGGCGTGTCGGTCCTGCTAGGGGCGATGGTGGAGCCGCTGGAAATCAACTTCATGGTCGGCCAGGCGTTCGCCATCGCTGCTGCCAGTTATTTCCCGCTGCTTTTCATGAGTGTCTGGTGGCGTGGCATGACGATGAAGGGAGCCGCCACCGGCATGCTGACCGGCGGTCTTTCCGCCTTGGTTGCCGCAGCCGTCGTCAATATCAGCACGCTGGCCCTCGACAAGGGGCCGATGGGCAAGATCTTCGCCGGGTTCGCAGGCGTTAACGATTTCTGGAAGGCCCACCCGCTTCTCCGCATCCTCTGCGAGCAGCCGGCGATCTGGTCCGTGCCGCTTTCCATCGGTCTGATGATCATCGTCTCCAAAGCCACCCGCAAGACCATCCCTGCGGACATTCGGATGAAAATGTTAGTTCTTCATGCCCCCGAAGAGTTGGGACTCAAACAGGAATACATCCAGGAGCATCAAGGCCCGGCGCATTGATCATTGCGCCACCGTCAATCGCACGAAGATCCGCTGGTCGGAAGTGCTGCTGGAGCCGTCGGAGGCGGTGAGCGGAACATCCGAATAGCCCTGACTCGTGGCGGACAGGGTAGCGGCAGTGATGATAGGAGCCTGATTGACCACGCTGAAAGCGACGGAAACAGAGGTGCCGATAGCGGACCCGCAGTCGGTGGCTTTGACAACGAGCGAATGACTGCCGATGGCAGGTGCGACGGAGAATAAGTAGGGGCCGGCGGTGTCGATGCCGATTGAGACATCATTGTCGAACAGTTCGACCTGAGTGACGGTGCCTGTGGTAACTCCGACGGTGAGGTCGGTGGCGGAGATTTCCACATTAATGGTGGTGCCGGGGCTGAAGCGCTGGCCGGCGGTGGGCTGGGTGATCAGGGCGACAGGTGCCGGGTTCACGGGTGTGCCCGGTGAGTCGAAGAGTTTCAACGAGGCGGCGGTGAGGGTGCCGCCGGTGGAATTTCCGGTGGAGCTCAGGTCGGCGACCTTGAGTGTCCAGATGCCGGTGGAGAGCTCGCCCCAGTTGCGGACGCTGCTGAGGGTCCAGTTGGAGTAATAGTCGCCGCTACCATAGGCATCGCGGAGCCGGGCCTCGTCGAGAGCAAGGGTGATGGCGAGCGGCTGGCCGGCGAGGTCGATATCCCAGATTTCCTCCGAGTCGACTCTTTCGGAGGCGGGCATGGCGGCTGTCTTCAGAGCCCGGGCGGGACGTGTGGGCGAGTCATTCGGAGTGATCCCGGCGGCTGGCGGAGAGGTGGATCAGTGCATGGGAGGAGCCCCAGGGGTGTGAGTCAAAGCAGTCCGATCCCCAGAAAAATGATGGTGAAGGCGAATGTGAGGCGGCAGCGTGAAGACATGATTTGGGTGCTGCGGGGCGTGGAATCAAGGTGCCGACACAGATGCGTCGAAAAAGAACCGTTGAGTGTTGTTTTGGTAAACCTCAGGCGTGAAAGCGCGATTTGTGCCGTAGCTTTAAGGATATCTAGGTGCGGGGGACTGCCGGTTGACACGAGTGTCCGTTCGGCGTTTGCTCGCGGTGATGTCGCCCGATTCCCAGCAGGACTTTGCGCTCGCGTTCCTCAGCATCCTTTTCGAAGGGGTGCCGTTTATTCTTCTGGGCACGCTGATCAGCGGCTTCATCGACATTTATCTGCCGCCGGGGACGATGGACCGCTTCCTGCCGAAGAACAAATTTCTCGCGGTGCTGTCGGCCGGGCTGATGGGCGCGGTGTTTCCGGTGTGCGAGTGCGCGGTCGTCCCGGTGATCCGCCGCCTCGTGAAAAAAGGGCTGCCAGTGTCATGCGCGCTGACTTACATGCTCGCCGCACCGATCGTGAATCCGATCACCGCGCTGAGCACTTGGAAAGCGTTCCAAGGCCAAGGCGCGGCAATGATGACGAGCTCGCGGTTACTGCTCGGTTTCATGATCGCGGTCGCGGTGGGGTTGATCGTTTCCAGGTTGTCAATCGCCTCGGTACTGAAGGCCAGGCTGGTCGAAAGCTTGGAGAAAGAGGACGAGTCACATCACCACCACGAGCATGAGCACGATCATTCCTGCTGCGGCCATGACCATGGGCACGACCACCATCACGACAAACCGGCGGAGGACAACCGGCTGGTCGCCGCGCTGCGATCCGCGATGAAGGACTTCGTGGATGTCGCGGTGTATTTCTCGATCGGCGTTTCCATTACGGCCCTGTTCAACACCGGCATCGCACCGGGAGCCCAATGGCTCGACACCCTTGCTTCGAATCCGACCGCCGCGCCGGCCGCGTTGATGGTGCTCGCGTTCATCCTCAGCCTGTGCAGCACCTCGGACGCCTTCATCGCGGCGACCTTGGACAAATTTTCCTGGAGCGCGAAACTTGCGTTCCTCACCTTCGGGCCGATGATGGATGTGAAACTGCTCTTTCTCTATCAAACGGTGCTGCGCAAGCGTTTCATCGTGATGCTCGCCCTGGGCCTGTTCGTCGCCATCGGTGGAATCTCGATCTTCTGGCAAAAACTCCTCTTCGAAGCGCAATGAATCCTAAAACCCGGCGCATCCTTTTTTCAATCGCGATTCTCGGTTGGAGCGCGGTGCTGTTGTACTTTTACAGCAGCGGCCGCATCACCAAATACCTCGCACCCGATTTCCGGCCGATCGCCTTCGCCGGAGGCCTCGGGCTTGCCGTGCTCGGGATGTTCAATCTCCTAACGGCGGGGCAAAAGGCGGACTGCGGCCATGATCACGGCGACGACGAGAATGCACACGACCACGAGAGTGGCGACCTTCACCCGGTGACCGCGCTGTTGCTGATGATCGTGCCGGTGGGACTGTCCGTCGCCTGGACCAAGGACGAATATTCCGCGGCGGCGCTGGGGCGGAAGGGGCTCTATGATTCGCCCTCCGCGATCACCACGCCGTTTCTCGCGTCCTCGATGCCCGCGCTGACGCTGGAGGAGATTGAAAAAAGCCACCGCAAGACGGCCGATGGATTTCTTGAGTTCAGTCTGATGGAGCTGTTCTTCTCTTCCGGTGACCGCGAGATGCAGACACTGCTCGACGGACTCAAGATCGAGACTGAGGGCCGCTGGATGGATGAGAAGGTCCGCAATCCGCATGGCACCCGCAAGCGCCTCTACCGGCTGTTTGTCACCTGTTGCGCGGCCGACAGCCGGGCGATTCCGATCGTGCTCGAGTTCGGCAAGGAGCCGCCGGAGTTTCCGGAAAACAGCTGGGTGAAAGTCTCGGGCACCATGCGCTTTCCGCTTGAAGAGGGGATCATCCAGCCGGTATTGTTAGTCGACCGCGTGGTAGCTGCCGAGCCGCCGTATGAGGAGAGCTTCATGAGGAACAAGTGATTTTGAAAATGACGCCACATCCACCACCGGAGGGCCACGTGCTCGTTCCCGCTGCGGCCATCGGCGCGCTGTCCATCCTGCTCGCGGTGGGGCTCGACGTGCTGCGCATCCTGGAGCCGGTGGACCGCATGATTTCCAAACTGGTCTCCCAGGGCACGATCCAGAATTTCCCCAAAGCCCTGCCGGTCTGGTCGGTGTGGCTGGCGACGGTGGTGCTGGCGTTCGGCTTGTCGTTCGCGATCCTGAGTGTGGCCGGCACCTGGCGGCGCCTGGTGTTGTGGATCACCTCCATGGTGCTGGTGGCGGGGTGGGCTCCGGTGCTAGCGCTGGCCGCCCACTTCCCCGACATTGGAGCACCGTTCATTGCCACCCTGTGGTCCGGCGTCTGTGCATTGGTCTATGCCAGCAGCCACCGGATGGCTTGCGATGAAATTACTGATAGAATGCCATGAAGCACGTCGATTTTCCGGACCCCGTCAAAGCCCTCATCGGCGAGCTCAAACGTCTGCCCGGCGTCGGTCCGCGCAGTGCCGAGCGAATCGCGGTGTGGCTCTTGCAAAGTCCCAAGGCGAACCCGACCCAACTCGCGGACTCGTTGTTAGTCGCGAAGGACATGGTCCGCCCCTGCCCGGGGTGCGGGTTCTTCGCCACGGAATCCGGCTGCGATGTCTGTGACGACACCTCGCGCGACGACCGGATCCTCTGCGTCGTCGAACAAGCCACCGACGTGCTTCCGCTCGAACGCTCCGGCGCTTTCCGCGGACGCTATCACTGCCTGGGCGGGAAACTCTCGCCGCTCGACCGCGTCTCGCCCGAAGACCTGCGGATCGCGCCGCTGATTCGGCGGATCGAGGCGGCTCCTCAGGAAATCGAAGTCATCCTCGCGCTCGGCTCGGATGTGGAGGGCGAGGCAACTGCGAACTATCTGGCAGAACTGCTGCGCGGCCGGAATTGCAAGCTCACCCGCATCGCCCAGGGTCTGCCAGCGGGCGGTGGCCTCGAACATGCGGACGGGCTCACGCTGCTTCGGGCCATGCAGGGCCGGCGCAGCCTCTAGCAATTCACTCCGCCGACTTCACCTGGCGGAAAATCCACAGGCTCACGATGCTCACGTCGATGGCCAGCCAGCCGAGTTTTTCGAAATGCAGCAACTGGCCACCCGCGCCCTCGGCGACGATCCGCCCTCCGATCGCGGTGGTCATGCCGGAGGCAAGGTCGCGCGCGCAGGCCACCAGGCTCATGTAAGCCCCGCGCCGGTTGGACGGAACCGCCATCGAGATCGTCGCCTGCCCGGGGACGAACCTGCCGCTGGCGAAGGCGAAGAAGAATCCGGCTAACAGCAGTGACTGCCACAGCGGCAGCGGGCCGCTGGAAGTGAGCAGGCGGATGACGATGCAGGCCCCCGCGACGAGGATCGCGTAGATCCGGAAGCGGCCGTAGCGGTCCGCCATTTTCCCAATGAACGGACCGGTGAAAATGGTGACCAGTCCGCCGGTGAGATAGACCAGAAACAGGCTTTGTTCCGGTACGCCGACATTGCCCACCAGGTAGGGCGAAAGGTAGGGAATGATCGTGAAGTGACCGAAGACGATCGCCACCATCAGCGACAGCCCGACCCACGCGTTGCGGTTGCGGAGGAGTTCCAGGAAGTCCTTGCCGGATCTCACCTTGTCTCCGGTCAGGTGGCCGCGCACCGGCGGCAGGATGCGGAACAGGCCCACCCACACCACCGCGGCGACTCCCGCCACGACGAGGAACGGTGCTTCCCATTTCCAGACCTGTGCGAGCTTTAATCCGAACGGCACACCGAGCGCTGCGGCCACCGAGAACGCCGTCATGATGATGCCCATGCCCCGCGCGCGCCGCTCGGGCGGCACCACGTCGGCGACGATGGCCATGATCGTCGCCCCGCTCACCCCGCCGAACGCGCCGCAGACGGCACGCGCCCAGAACAGCGTTGAAGCGCTCTCGGATAGTCCGCACGCCAGGGTGGCCAGCGTGAACCCGGCATAACAGAATAACAGAAGTTTCCGCCGGTCGAAGCGGTCGGTGAAGGGCGCGGCCGCCAGCCCGACGACGCCGGAGGTGATCGCGAAGGATGAGATGAGCCCGCCGAACTGCTGCGGCGTGATGTCGAGCTCGCGCATGAGCTGCGGCCCGAGCGGCATCATGATCATGAAGTCCATGATGTGCGTGAACTGCACCGCGGCGAGCAGGAGAAGCAGCCGTCTCTCGGAAAGCAACGGCTTTTCCGGTGACTTGGGTGTTTCTGCGGTTCGGTTCACGGTGGTGGATGATCCAGCGGGATTCGCACCGTGCAAGCAGGAGCAAGCCGGCAGCTCGGGAATGCGCTTGGATCGAAACGGCGCAAGAGGCCGCCGCCCCGCACCGGCTCCGGATGCTCAACAACCCTTCCTCTAACCATTTAGTTTCTCCAGCGCCTTGACCAGGAACACGCCATCCTTGCGGATCAGCTTTCCATCGAACCAGATCTCCCCGCCGCCCCAGTCTTTGCGCTGGATGTTGACCATGTCCCAGTGGACTTGCGAGCGGTTGCCGTTGTCGGCGTTTTCGTAGGCTTGGCCGGGAGTGAAGTGGAAGGAACCGGCGATCTTCTCGTCGAAAAGGATGTCACGCATCGGCTCGCGGATGGCGGGATGGAAGCCGAGTGCGAACTCGCCGATGTAGCGCGCGCCCTCGTCGCTATCGAGGATTTTGTTGAGCTCCTTGGTGCGCGAACCGGCTTCGGCCTTGACGATTTTTCCCTTGGAAAACTCGAGGCGGATGGAATCGAACGGGATTCCCTGATAGATCGTGGGCGCGTTGTAGGAAATGTGGCCTTCCACGGAATCGCGCACGGGAGAGGTGAAAACCTCGCCATCGGGGATGTTGTAGTTTCCGCCGCAGACGATGGAGTTGATGCCCTTGATGGAGAACCGGAGGTCGGTGCCGGGGCCCTTGATGTGGACGCTCTCGGTCTTGTCCATCAGCTTTTTCAGGGAGTTCATCGCGGGGAGGAGCGCCTTGTAGTCGAGCAGGCAGACGTCGAAGTAGAATTTTTCGAACGCCTCGGTGCTCATTCCTGCTTGCTGGGCCATCGAGGATGACGGCCAGCGCAGGACGCACCACTTGGTCTTCTTGACGCGGTGGTCGAGCACCGGGCGCATGTGCTGCATGGCCAGACGCATGCGGTCGGCGGGCACGTCGGAATTCTCGGCGATGTTATTGCCGCCGCGGATGGCGATGTAGGCGTCCATGTCCTTCATCTCGGCGAGCAGGTGCTTGGCGAGGATTTCGTATTGCTTGTCCTCCGCGCCTTTCATCATTTCGCGGGTGAGGCGGCCCTTGTGGATTTTAATAAAAGGCAGCGCCCCTTTCGCACGAGCCTCGCGAATCAGGGCGAGGCCGATGGAGTCCGGCACGTCGTGCAGGTCGATAAGGACTTTTTCGCCCTTTTTCAGCGAAGTGGAATAGCGGACAAGCTGGCGGGCGAGGGCGTCGATGCGGGCGTCGTGCATGGGCTTGGGGATAGCGGTTGGAATCCTCATTTCCAAGCGCCAAGTCCGGTATTTCCCAAAGTCATCCGCGCTGCCGCTCGAGCATGACGAGCATCATGTAGGAGAGAAACAGGTTGAGCTCCTCGCGCGCAGTCAGCGCGGCGATTTTTTCAAGTTGGAAACGACCTTCCCAAAACGCGGGTTGCTTGGTCATCCGCATCGCCGGAGTGCCGTCGGCGCGAGTGGCGAGGTAGCTGGGGTGGAACAAATATCCGCTCGCCATGCCGAGTAGCGGGATCTCGCTGAAAAGCGAGTCCGCCACCTTGATCCAGACGTTTTCCTCCTGGATGGTGAAGTCCGGCGAGTTGTCACCGGGATTGAAAGTCTCGTAATGCGCCTTCCACATCGAGCGCCAGCCGCGGCGTCCGACGCTGCCGATTTCGCCGCCATTCGCATCGGTGAAACTGTAGCGGGCCGACCAGTCGATGACCTTGTTCGCCTTGATCTCGGCGAGCCGGGTGGCTTGGGATGTATCTGTCCAGACCTCCACGTGCTCGCGGAATTTGAACATCTTCTGTTTGGTGTAGAGGATAGGCCGGCCGTTCGCGTCGGCGACGGTCGCCTGGCTGGCGAGAGCGAGGATTTTGAAGGAAAGCGTGACCGGATATTGAATGCCTGCGAGCTGCCGCGAAATGTCATCGGTCGCCGGCATGGCTGGAATGGGCGGTGGTGCGTAAGGGTTCGTGATCTCCATGGAAGGGGAATATTTCGGATCCGGGAAAAAGCCAAGCTCCGTGCCGATGTACGGCACTGACGGCGTTCCCGTCCGGTCACCCGTCGGCGGGAGTTCCGAATAGGTTTCTTGCCATCCGCCGCCACGATCGATAGAAATCCGACCTATGCTTCAATTAGACTCCTCCCCACGGTCTGTAATTTTCGCCTGCTTGCTTGGCCTCGTCCACTCCGCCGCGGCTGAAAGCGAGGTGGTCGCCCTGATGGATAAAAGCGGGGCCGCGCTCAACGTCCGCCTCGTGACCTGCGACGGCACCAACCTCACCATCGCCCGCCAGTCGGACGGGAAAACCTTCACCATCCCCTTGGAGCGCCTCGATGCGGCATCCAGCGAGACCGTCAAATCCTGGATCGCCAAGGGCGGCAACTTCGCCACGAAATACGTCTTCGACGTGGAAACCGGCAAAAACCGCCGGACCACCGGAATGGAGGATTTCGATGACAAACGCGTCAACTTGGATCCCGTGGTCACCGTCCGCAATCCCCACGCGACCCTCAGCACCAGTGACGCCAAGGTCACTGTGTTATTCCTTGGTCGGCCCGTCATCGACAGCTCTTGGCTGTTCGTCATCGGCAAGAACACGTTCGACCTGCCGAAACTCGCCCCCTTGACCAGTCAGAATTTCCCGGTCGGTCCCGTCACCTGCGCTTACGACGATCGAGGCTACGCCAAATTCGGCGCGCGCTATCTTGGATACGCCGTCATCGTCCACGATGCCGCCGGAAAGAAGGCTTTCGATTCGGCATCGGTTCCAGCGGCGGTTGTCGGGGGGCGCGAGCTCCAGTTCATCTCGCTGAAGAAGGGCGTCACCTACGACCGGAATTTCAAGGAGCTCCCGCCGATGCGGTGAACCCGGGGCGCCGTTCGCGTTGTCCGGGCGTATAAGCTCGTTTTCCCGGACATGAAGGGCGTTCACACCTTTTATGAAATTCTGACAGGATGCGGAAATCCTCTCGCATTGGATCAACCCGGACGATTGCACGGTGGGAATCGCGCGGAACGCTTTGTGCGGCTTTGGTTTTCCCATCCGGCTGCACGACCGAGTCTGCGACATAGTTGCCTATGAGTTTGCCCCACTCCGTGGCGGTCATCGACTTAGAGGTCGTCTTTCCAGCGGTCTTTGCTGTAGTCGGCGTGGGTGAGAATCTTCAGCATGAAGATGCTGCGGGTGTTGTAGTGGTCCCATTCATGTCGATTCCCGCCGCTCATCCTGATTGATCGATCTCAGATCGACCCGCTGGTCCGCATTCATCTCCAACAGGAATACCGTGGTGCGCCCGATGTCCGTGAGGCCGATGATTCGGGAGGCCTCGATTTTGAAATGATCGTTCCAGTCACCGTTTCTCGGATGAAACAGGGTCACCAAGGCATCGCCATCCGGATCACGGCTGGTCAGGTTGGGTCCTTTGAACAAATTGCAATGGTGGCAGGCGAGCGCAAGATTCCCGAGGTCATCCGCGCCGCGATGCTGTTTGGCGACGATGTGTTCCACATGATAGGCATGGAACGGTTCCCAGGATTGTCGCATGCGACAATATTCGCAGTATCCCGCCGCTCGGGCGATCACGAGGCGGCGGATTGATTCGGGCACCGCCATCAGGCAGCGGATTTGAGTTTCGACCTGGCTTTGGACTGGAGGAGTCCCAGAAAATTTCCGAAAGACACGGCACTGTGGTATTCATGGCGCTCCTCATCCGTGAGCAAGCCCTCGTTGGCTCGCTCCGCCAGCCAAGCCATCCTCGCCGCCGCCTCTTCGGGAGCCCGCATTTCGACGAGAGCTTTCAAGGCGTTCGTGTCGAAGGAGTTTGCCACGGCGGCAAGCATGATTTCCATCGCATTCATGGAGTGCAGCCTAGTTCGTGGAGCGAGCCTGCGCAATTCCCGTTTTCTCCCACCTTCACCCGGCTGAGAAAGCCGGGACACATTTTCGTCAGGCCTCGATGCCTAGCTTGGTGCGGAGGCGCTCGATCTCTTCGGACAGCGCGCCCCAGCGGGTGTAGCTGACTTCCAACGATTTCGCGAGCTTGTCCACGGCGTTGGTGACTTCGCGGAGTTTGCCGGGGTTGTTGCTCACTTCCTCGCTGGAGAGTTGCGCGGCGAGCGTGGCTTGCGCGCCTTCGAGCTCGGCGATCTTGGCTTCGAGCGCGGTGAATTCGGTTTCAAGAGGCTTGAGGACTTTCGAGCGGATTTCGCGCTGCTCGGCTTCGATGCGGCGTTGTTCCTTGCGGTTGACGCCGGGGATGGTTTGGCGGGACGAGCCGTTGTTAGTGGCAGGGGCACCGAGGGTGGCGAGCTTGGGCATGCCCTTTTTCGCGGCTTCGTCCTCGGCGGATTTTTCCAGGTAGTAAGTGATGTTGCCGGCGTAGAGGGTCGGTTGCTCGCCGGGGCGGAATTCGAGGGTCTTGGTGACGAGCGCGTCGAGGAACTGCCGGTTGTGGGAAACGATCATCACGCTGCCGGGGTAGTCGATGAGCGCGCGCTGGAGCACGTCCTGCGATTGCATGTCGAGGTGGTTCGTCGGCTCGTCGAGGATGAGGAAATTCGCCGGGCGCAGCAGCATGCAGACGAGGGCGACGCGCGACCGCTCGCCACCGGATAGAACGCCGATTTTCTTGAAAACGTCGTCGCCGCTGAAAAGGAAGCAACCCAACACGCTCCGAGCCTGAGGCATGCTTTCGCGGGACGCGGCAGCTTCGACGGTTTCGAGGACGGTGAGGTTCGGATCGAGTTCGTCGGCGTGGTTCTGGGAGAAGAACGAGGTGGCGACCTTGTGGCCGAAGGAGTGGGTGCCGGCATCGGGTTCTTCCTGCGCGGTGATCAGGCGGCAGAAGGTGGATTTGCCCGCGCCGTTAGGGCCGACGATGGCGAATTTCTCGCCCTTGTTGATCTCGAAATCGAAGCCGCTGAAGATGTTGAGCGCACCGTAGGATTTCGCGACGGCTTCGAGTTTCGCGACGGTGTGGCCGGAGTTCGGCGGCGGCGGGAATTTGAAGTTCATCACCGCGTCGTCGCGCTCGGGCTGTGGGATGCGCTCGATTTTTGCGAGCATCTTGATGCGCGACTGGACGAGTGTTGCTTTGTTAGCAGACGCGCGGAAGCGGTCGATGAAACGCTGGATTTCTCCGATCTCCCGTTGTTGGGCTTCGTATTGCTTGAGCTGGATTTCCTTGCGGAGCACCGACTCGCGTTCGAAGTAGGAGAAATTTCCGGCATACTCCTCGGCGCGGCCGTTGGCGAAGGCGATGGTGCGGGTGCAGAGCGTGTCGAGCAGCGCACGGTCGTGGGAAATGAGCAGGATCGCGCCGGGGTAGTTGACCAGATAGTTCTCCACCCAGATCTGGGTGCCGATGTCGAGGTGGTTCGTCGGCTCGTCGAGCAGCAGGACTTCCGGCTCTTGGAGAAACAGCTTCGCCATCGCGATCCGCATCTGCCAGCCGCCGGAGAACTCCGAGCAATCGCGAGTGAAATCCTTGGATTGGAAACCGAGGCCTTTGAGCACCGACTCGATGCGCGGCTTCATGCGGGCCGGGTCGGTGGCGTCGAGCTGGAGTTCCAGTTCGCCGATTTCCTCGAGCAGATCACCGTAAGGCGACGAGCGGGGATCGAGCTTTTCAAGCTCGTGGGACAGGCGGTCGATTTTCTCCCGCAACGCCATGGTCTCGCCGAAAGCGGACTCCGTTTCCTGCCACAGTGTGCGGCCTTTCACGTGAATCCCTTCCTGCGGGAGATAGCCGATCCGCGTGCCCTTGGGCGCGTGGATTTGCCCGGAAGTCGGCCGGATGAGTCCCGCAATGCACTTCATCAGCGTGGATTTCCCCGCACCATTGTGACCGGCGAAGGCGATGCGCTCGCGCGGCTGGACGGAGAAGGCGAGGTCATTGAAAAGGACGCGGGCGCCGAATTCAACGCGGAGTGACTGGACGGAAATCATCGGGGGCGGAAGATGCACGCCACGGGCGCGGGGTCAAGTCCCGGGGGATTTGACGGATTGGGAGTGATTTGCGATGTTTAAACTCTTTCCCCATGAAAATTGAACAGGAAGTGTGGGATTTACATGGCAAAAGCAGCTCAAGCTCCTATCAGCGCATCTTTTGCAGCGTGTTCTTCATCAGCGTCCACCGGCGGGGAGGGTGATGACAGGCTAGCCAACCGGAGCCCTCGGGACAAACTCGCCAATATGAGCACGTCGGGCGCTGTCGGTGTCCTTTGCGACGTGGGAGACCAGTCGGCACGATTCACACTTGAAATGGAACTGATGGAACTTGCCACCAAACTCCGGCTCCGAAGCCTTCCATTCATTGCCACATCCGGGGCAAACCCTTTCATTCTCTCCCTTCAATCTCCCCCAATAGCGCATCAAATAGTAAAAAGTGGGGATTCCGGTGCCGTTTTCAATCTCTCGACACAAGCTCCGCCCATCTTCGGACAACGCGCTGTTCGGATCCGCCAACTGGCGATAGGCGGATACTTCGAGGGGTCCTGATTCCATCCATACTCCGTCCAGCCTTCGATAGCTTCCCTGCCAGCCATACAAATCTTCTTTGACTTGATCGGACAGAGGTAAATTGAAAAAGGGAACTGGGCGTTTGCCGTCGCCACGGCACACCGGAGAATACCAGTCCACCCAAGTGGTGAATAAATACAGGAATGGCGCTCCTCTCCATCTAGACGACGTCTTGCCCGCATCATCGTCCAGAATCTTCAGAACCGGTTTCCGTCCGAATAAACGAACGACTTCGGCCAAGTTCTTTTTCCCCCAAGCTGTGTGAAACCTAAAACTCATGGAATCAGGTGCGGCAAGCAATACATGGGCATTTAACTTTCCCTTGCTCAGAGTGAAGAAGCGTTCACCGCAGATTTGTCCACCCTTGAATAAGGAGGCAAGATAGCTTTCGACTGCATCCTCAAGCGATTCTCTATTTTTACCCCGAAGACCCCCAAAGGTTATATTTGCGAGGATCATGATTGGTATTGAGTGAGATGGCGTGGAGCGCCTAGTTAATTCCGGAAGAAACGGACTGAAGTCCCGAACTACGATTGCTGCCGCGCCGCCTGCAGCGTGTTCTTCATCAGCATGGCAATGGTCATCGGGCCGACGCCGCCGGGGACGGGGGTGATGGCGGCGCAGAGCGGGGCGACTTCCTGATAGGCGACGTCGCCGGTGAGGCGGTAGCCGGATTTTTTAGAGGCGTCCGGCACGCGGTTGATGCCCACGTCGATGACGACGGCTCCGGGTTTCACCCAGTCGGCCTTGACCATTTCCGGGCGGCCGACGGCGGCGATGAGGATGTCCGCGCGGCGGCAGATGCCGGGCAGGTCCTTGGATCGCGAGTGGGCGATGGTGACGGTGGCGTTCGAATTCTTCGCGACTAACAAGAGCGCCATCGGCTTGCCGACGATCATGCTGCGGCCGATGACGACAGCTTCCGCGCCGTTAGTGTCGATGCCGGAAACCGCGAGCAGTTTCATGCAGCCGGCCGGGGTGCAGGGGACGAAGCCGGTTGGGTCTTCGAGCACGAGCTTGGCGACGTTTTCCGGGTGGAAGCCATCGACATCCTTGCGCGGGTCGATCTCGCGGATGACGGCTTCCTCATCGATGTGCTTGGGCGGCGGTGACTGGACGAGGATGCCGTGGACTTTGGGATCGTTGTTCAAATCGCGGACGACCTGGAGCAGTTCCTCCTGCGTCGTTTCCGCCGGGAGTTCGATTTTCACCGAATGGAATCCGAGCTCGGCGCAGGTGCGTGCTTTTGATCCGACATAGACTTGCGACGCGGGATCGCTGCCGACAAGCACGACGGCGAGGCCGGGCTGGATGCCTTTGGCTAACAAGGCGGCGGTTTCCGCGCGGCACTCGTCGAGCACGGCGGCGGCTACGGATTTTCCATCGAGGATTTTCGGGGAGTTCATGGGATTGATGTTAGGCGTCGTCGGTGCCGTGGATGAGCAGGTTTTCGATTCTGAGGCGTTCGGATTCAAAAGTCGCGGGGTCCATGCCGAGGGGCAGGTGGATGGCTTCGGCGAAGGTGATTTCAACCCGGCTGAAGGGCATGGGGATCACGAAGCGGTCCCAGGTCTTCAAGCGCAAGGCGGAGGAAAAGACCACATGCACGGGAACGACCGGCGCGCCGCTGGATTCCGCGAGCTTGATGACGCCGGGCTGGAGGACGTAGCGCGGACCGCGCGGGCCATCGGGTGTTAGGCAGACGTCGAAGCCGTCCTTCAGGGCGTGTTTGAGGCCGATCAATGCGGCCACCCCGCGGCGGGACGAGGATCCGCGGACGGCACCTAGGCCGAAGACCGCCATGGCGCGGGCGACCATGTCGCCGTCGTGGCTGGCGCTGGTGAGCGTGACGGCCTTGCGGTGCTGGCTGCAAATTTGATTCCATCCGGCGGGCACGGTAAAAAAGCGGTTGTGCCAGAGAATGTAGATGACCGGCGGAACGGCGGCGGACGGCGAGCCGATGCCACAGCGGTCGCGCACTTCGAGGCGGAGGGAAGAGGCGAGGAGTTTCATCGCCCAACCTGCGAGCGTGCCGAGCGCCGCGCTCTTGCGGTCGCTGCGGACTTCGGTGGTCTTGTTCGAACTCATCGGAACTGCGCAATCCCGCCTCTCAAAGGAATCCGGCGGGGTGGAGGGTGTCGACGAGGTATTGCTGGCGGGCCATCATTTCCTGATACATCTCGTGCGCCTGTGGGTTCGGGTCGCAGCGGGATTCCGAGTCCCCGGCGACCAGGTAGCTGGCGATTTCCTCGAACCCGAGCGACTCGCCGCTCTGATGGAAAAACGCCACCGCCGCCTGCATCGCTGCACCGACCGCCGCGCCCTGGCGGCTGGAAACTGGCACCACCGGTGTGCCGAACACATCGGCTAGCAGCTGCCGCGTCACCGGGCTGGCCACGCCGGGCCCTAGCAGGCGGATCTCCGGCGGCTCGAATCCCAGATCGCGCAGCCGGCTCATCGCGTAGCCGAGGCCGAGCGCGACGCCTTCCGCAGCGGCGCGGGCCATGTGGGCGGGCGTGAAATTTTCCGGTGTCATCCCGTGCAACAGGCCGGTGCCGTCAGGGAGCTTGGGAATCGATTCGCCGGTGAAATAGGGCAGCAGGACGAGTCCGTCCGCGCCGGGTGAAACACTGGAGACCATGCCTTCGAATTGTTCCGCGGTCCAGCCGTAGTGGCGGCGCATCACTTCCGGGGCGACGGCGGCATTGGTAGTGGTCGCCAGGCCGAGCCAAGTGCCGGTCGCGTTGCAAAGCGCGGTGATTTCTCCCCGATAGTCCACCACTGGCGAGTTCCCCACGCCGACGATCACGCCGGAAGCACCGAGCTCCACCGCGACCGTTCCGTTAGTGACGCATCCGGCGGCGAGTGCCGCGAGCATCGGCGACGCACTGCCCGCGCCAACCTGCACCATTTCCGAAACTCCCCACTCGCGGGCCAACGCCGACCTGAGAAGTCCGCGCGGTTTGTCCGAGGCACCGATCGGTGGCA
Source organism: Akkermansiaceae bacterium (assembly GCA_031425955.1). GTDB lineage: Bacteria > Verrucomicrobiota > Verrucomicrobiia > Verrucomicrobiales > Akkermansiaceae > Luteolibacter. The sequence continues at coordinate 136,740 of JANPKJ010000115.1, forward strand.
GCAGGGCTCCTAACTGCGGATCGATGAAATCCAACAGCTCCGCGGACCACTTGCGCGTGCGGATGTCCAGCAGGCCGGTGCCGGAAGCGCTGCCAGCCTCGGTGGCCCGCTCGCCGGTCAGCCAGTAAGCGATGAAATCCTGCGCCGTGAGCAGGCTGGTGGCGCGTTGAAAATGATAGGGCTCGTGTTGTTTCAGCCACAGGCACTCGGCCGCGGCGGATTCCACACCTGGCGCTTGACCGGCGAGTTCGATCAGGCCGGGTGCGCCGCCGAAGGCACGTGCGATTTCATCTGCTTGGCGCTTCACCGAGACGTCGCCCGCGAGTTTTGCGGGACGGATGATGCGGTTGCCCTCGTCGAGCAGGACCAGTCCGCGCTGGGGACCGGCCACGCCGATGGCGGCGAGGCGGTCCTTCTGGCCGTCGAGCGCGGCGAGGCATTGCCGCACCGCCTGATCCACGGCGGTGATCCACTGCGCGGGATTCTGCTCGCGGTAGCCGGCGGGCAGTCCCTCGATCCAGTCGTGCGGGACAGTGGCCTCGGCTCGGATCACGGCTGATTCCAAATCCAAAGCCACGGCACGAGTGCCGGCGTGACTGATTTCGATCCCCAGAAAGTACATGATGGTTTGCCGTCCGCCGGGCGAACGGCGTGAGTTTCGCCACGGATGCCGCTTTGACAAGCACCGCCGCAGGGAAAACCGGGTGCTCGCCGGGGTTTGACAACATTTGTGGATTTCGATAATCAATCTTCATGAACGAAACAACGCCGGACGCTTGGTTTTACTCACGCGAGGGGGAGCGGCTCGGCCCAGTGACCTTTGCGGACTTGAAAATCAAAGCGCTCGAAGCCGGCCTGAATCCGCGGCTCGACATGGTCTGGACCCACGGCATGCCCGAGTGGAAACCGGCCGGGGAAATCGAGGGATTGTTCGAGCGCCGCAGTGCGCCGGAAACTTTGGAGGGCGAGACGTCCGCCGACCCATATCGGCCGCCCGAACACGAATCTTCAGAGGTAATCGTGGGCCAGGAAGGCGAGTGGCCGGGGGCGCGGAGACGGAGCTTTCTCGCCGCCAACTTGCTTTTCCCGTTTCTCTGGGCGGCCGGATTAGCCTTCGCCGTCCCGGCCCTGACCAACCAGTTCGGCCAGGAAATCATGAATATCGTCGTTCCGGCGTCGAACATCGTGCCCCTCATCGTTGGCCTACATTTCGGCCTGATGCGGCTGGTGAACCTGGGCATGAGCAAGTGGTGGTATCTCGCCAACTTCGTGCCCTTCTTGAATCTCTGGGTCGGATACCGCACATTTGCCTGCCCGGCCGGTTACGCCTATCACAAGAAACTCGACGGCGTCGGTATCTTCCTCGCCATCATTTACTGGCTGATGATCGTTGTCGCCCTGCTCGCTGTCGCCGCCGTCATCGCGATGTTCTTTGGAGCCTTCGGGCCTGAGTTCAAACAGCAGTTCCAGGAAATCCTGCAAAAAGCGGCGGAGGCCCAAAAGTGATCCAGTATTCCAAACAAGCCGACGAGCGCCGCGAGGCCGGGCCGATGGAATGCTGGTGCCTGCACGGGGCCGTCGGCATGGCGGCCGACTGGCGTGGCTTCGCGAAACACCTCGCCGCCGCCGGCATCGGCTCCCGGGCGGTGGACTTGTGGCGCTTCCTCGACTGCTGCCCGATGCCGCTCACGGAATTTGGAAAAACCCTCAACGCTGAAGCCAGCGGCGAGGTCTTTCGTGGCAATGGGCGGGCCTTGTTAGGCTACTCGATGGGCGGGAGATTGGCGCTGCACGCGCTGTTGGAAAAAGACCACCCGTGGCAGGCGGCGGTCATCATTTCGGCGCATCCGGGCCTGGGAGCGGAGCACGCCGAGCGCCGTGCCACCGACGCCGAATGGGCGACCAAGGCCCTCGCCGGAAACTGGCAGGAATTTCTCGATGCGTGGAACTCGCAATCCATCCTCGGCACCGGCCCCATGCGGGACAAGCAAGCGTCTGGCAGCCTCGTCATGCGCCGCCGCGAGATCGCCCGGAGTTTTGTCGATTGGTCGCTGGGCGCGCAGGAACCGTTGTGGGATCGGCTGCACGAAATTTCCATCCCGGTCCTCTGGATCGCCGGGGAAAACGACCCCAAGTTCCTCGCCCTCGCCGAGCGCGCCGTATCACTGATTCCAAATGCCCATCTCGCCATCGCCCCCGGAGCGGGCCACCGCGTGCCGTGGGAGGCGGAAACGTGGTTCGCCGATCAGGTCGCCCATTTTGTCAAACTCGGCCGCATCTAGGAATCCGACTCTGCCACCGGTTTGCGCCAGACGCTGGCGAGATCCGGGCGTTGTTGGGAAAACACCTGCACGACGTGATCCGCGAAGCCGGCGCCCGCCTCGTTGTAGAGGTTGAACGCGGTGTCCAGCCCGAGCTCGCGCAGTTCCTTGACCTCGTCGTCGAACTTGCCGGTGGCGGTGACCACGCCTTCGAACGCATGCCGCTTGAGGGTTTTCGCGGCGTGCACGTTGGCGCCGTGTTTCGGCATCGCCAGCACGACAAGGTCGATGTTTTCCTTCACCTTCACCCGCTCCCAGAAGTCCGAGTCGGTGGCATCGGCTAACCGCACGTTGCGGTCCGCCTCCTGATGGATTTGCACCGCCACCGGATCCCGGTCGAAGCCGATGACCCGCCCCGGGAACCGCGCCTGGAGGTTTTTGTAAGCCACCAGCCCGACCCGGCCCATGCCGAAAATCGCGATGCGCTCGCCGTTGGTTTCGATCGGCAAATCGTCCGGATGCTGGCCTGCGGTTTCGAAGCGTTTGAGGAAATTGCTGATCGGATCGTAGAGTTCCTCCGCGCGTCGGC
>JANPKJ010000116.1:0-36566 GCA_031425955.1 Akkermansiaceae bacterium
CCTACGCTCCATCAACCCAAATTCGAGCCCCTCGCCACTTCACCCTTGAACCAACATCCATGATCTCCTATCAATCCGCCGCATCCCTCCACCATAGCTTAGTTTAGCCATTGAGTGGTCGGATTTTCGGGGCCGCCTCAGTTTTTGATTTTTGATCGAAAAAAGTTTTCCGACCTGAAGGGAACAAGCCATCGGTTTCCAAATCGGACGCTAACTGAGGGAAAGCGGTGACGAAAAGGAGAAAATGCACGATTTTGGCTTTCGACCGCCGCTAGATGTTTGGAGAGCCAGCTTCCGGGTCCCGCTCGCATCTCCATACCCGTCCATCGTCCGGGTCCAGCCCCCCCCCCACCTGCCGGAAGCCGCATTTCGTGAGGGCCCGCGTCGAGGCGCTTGGGGCCGGAAGCGTGTGGGCGCGGATCAACCGCACCTGCGCGCGTGGCGGGAATGAGGGGATTGTGGAGGCGATCAGAATACGGAGTGAGCGATAGCGAGCCTTCCTCCGGAGCAGGCAATACCCCGTATGGCCGCAGGCAGATCAGTGAGCAGTGAGAAGTGAGAAGTGAGAAGTGAGAAGTGAGAAGTGAGAAGTGAGAAGTGAGAAGTGAGAAGTGAGAAGTGAGAAGTGAGAAGTGAGAAGTGAGCAGTGAGCAGTGAGCAGTGAGCAGTGATCAGAAAGCGGGTCGATGGGTGGTGGGCGGTTGGGGTTACCGCGAATGGACGCCAATGGACGCCAATGTGAAGATCCGAAATTCTCGGAATGAGCCATTCGATGTAAAAATATTCTTCATTCGCGTTGATTCGCGTCCATTCGCGGTTGAAAAATCCCGAGTTAGATCGCCTTGGCAGTGAGAAGTGCGACGGTCATAGACCGACGCTACAGGAGAAGGTGAAGTGCGACGGTCGCAGACCGACGCTACAGTGGCGAATGGACGCCAATGGACGCGAATGTGAAGATCCGAAATTCTCGGAATGAGCCATTCGATGTAAAAATATTCTTCATTCGCGTTGATTCGCGTCCATTCGCGGTTGAAAAATCCCGGGTTAGATCGCCTTGGCGGTGGCCCTGGGGAGGAGCCTCCGGCGGAAGAAGGTGAAGTGCGACGATCGCAGACCGACGCTACAGGAGAAAGTGAAGTGCGACGGGGGTTGCAAGGGAAGGCTCTGACCTTACAAGGTCGCGCCCTTACTTGGTAAAGGAAGGCTCTGACCTTACAAAGTCACGCTCTCACCTCGTAAGGGAAGGCTCTGACCTTACAGAGTAACGCTCTCACCTTGTAAAGGAAGACCCTCACCTTACAAGGTCACGCTCTTACCTTATAAAGGAAGGCTGTGACCTTACAAAGTCGCTCTCTCACCTTACAAAGAAAGCCTCTCATCTTGTAAAGAAAGGCTCGCACCTTGTAAAGGAAGGCTCTGACCTTACAAGGTCACGCTCTCACCTTGTAAGGGGAGGCTCTCACCTTGTAAGGGGAGGCTCTCACTTTACAAGGTCACGCTCTCACCTTGTAAGGGAAAAGGCTTCGTCGCCAGCTAACCGGAGGCTGGTTTGGATGCCTCACGCCCGACAGGATGTCGGCGGCGGATAGTCGATAGAATATCGACGCTCCTTGTTTCCGAAAATCTTTCTGCAGGGGGATTCCGGCTGGAAACTCCCAAAACCGGACCTAACCCATCACGCAATCGCGTGGGTCAGGTAGCAGGAAAATTGTGGAAAACGCGTTAAAACCGGCCTGCCATGCCCGGAACACCACCCCGGAACATCCGCCTCCACCACTCCTAACTGTAACAGTTATAACAACTGATGGAGAAATTCCGGATGTCAACCGGAATCCGCATGCCACCCTTCGACAGGCGGGAGGCCCCAAAATAAAATCGATGGACCGATCTAATCGGTTCATGATAGGTGCTAGACCACGGCCGAGGTCCACTCAGAAAGGACGGGATGCCGCCCAAACAAAAACAAAAAAGAAAGTACACACCAACATGAAAACACCTATTATCCGGGTATCACTGGCATTCGGTAACGGCATGCCTGACGACACACTCATCACCTTCTCCCGCAGCGTGCACACGCTGCTGTACGGAGCGGGTGGTTTCACCAACATCCCTGTCACCGCGGTCATCCTGGAAACCGCGGTCGAGGCCTTCGCCACCGCCAAGGCGGCGCAGGCGAGCGGCGGCAAGGCGGCGACGGCGGAGAAGAACAACCGCCGCGGCGAGCTGGTGGCACTGCTCAAACAACTGGCGTTCTACGTGCAGGTGGCGAGCAACAACGACCTGGCGATGCTGCTCTCCAGCGGCTTCGAACCCGTGAGCACCAACCGCGCGCAATACCCGCTGTCCAAGCCAGCGATCCTGCGCATCGTCCCGGGTATGACCGGCGAGTCGCTGGTGACGCTAAGCACGGAAAGCATCTCCCGAGGCTGTGAGATCCGCGTGGCGGAGATCGGTGAGGATGGTGCTCCCGGAACCTACCGCCAAGCGGTGTTCAGCACCACCTCGCGCAACATCCCCATCGTGGACCTGGCCCCCGGCAAGCTCTTCGCCTGCCAGGGCCGCACGGTGGGTGGCAGCAATACGTATTCCGACTGGAGCGACCAGATCGTCTACCGCGCCGCGTGATCCGCAGCATCGACCCGCGCGGCGGGGACCGGAGAACGGTCCCCGCCGCGTCCAGCGGACATCCCGGGTCAGGCGTCCTGCTTCGGGGCGGACGTGAGTCCCTCGTCCGTGGATGCCTGGATGGCTTCTTCCCTGGCTTTCTGGACAATCTGGCTGCCGGACTCCGCGAGTTCGGATAGCTTGTCCGAGATGGCACCCGGGGTGAATCCCTGTTCCTCCGCTTCTTCCTTCACGGTTTGAAGGACCCGGTTTCCCACGGCCTTGCCGGTCTCCAACAGTTCGCCGGCTTTCTCCTTGGTGTCCTGCACCAGTTGGTCCGATCGCTCGCCCATCCACTCGTCCTCCGGGGCAGTCCGGGGAATGGCCAAGCCGGCCAACGCGCCAAGGGCGGCGAACCCCAGGCCCACGGCAAGCGGGTAATCCTCACAAGCGCGACCGAATCTCTCGGTCCCCATTTCGTAACCCTCCTTCACCTCGTTTTTCAGCTTCCTAACCGTCGTTTTTCCCTGATCCACGGCGTGGTGCGCTTGTTGTGAAAGGTGGTCTGCGGTGTCATGCAACCGGTGTCCGATGGCCGAAGCCTTGTCTTTCACCGTTTCCATCGCACCCTCCGCAGCGTGGATGGCACCATCCTTCAACCCCGTCTCATCGGGGATCGGACGATAGCCGTTAGGGGATCGATGCCGCATCGGATGGTCCTCCTCGCCGACAGCCTCGGAGATGAGCCAGGCGATGCCGGATCCGATGAGCAGGGCTGGCACCGGGTGACTGCGTGCTTGCCGGGCGAGGCCGACGAGACCGCCTTGCGGGCCGTAGCGGTTCCTTGATTGCCGGTCTCGGGCGACTCCCACCAATCAAAGGCGGAATTAAGCAACGATCGCGGGGTGAGCCGGTTCCCCAGCTCGTCGAGCGTGGAGTCCATACGGGTTCGGGTTTCGCGGATGTCGGCGGCGATCTCGTCGCTGCTTCGGCTCCGGTCTTCATGGGTAATGGTGTCTGTGTTCATGATAGTTTGTTTTGTGCCCATTGCTTGTCTTCGCGAAGACTCTGGGCGGTTTTTTCGGGTTTGAGGGAGCCATCTCCCAAGGTTTTGACGGCCTTGAGAATCATTGACGCACTGATCGCGCCAACGATGATGGCGACGATCAGGAAACCAAGGAATGCGGCAAGGCCGGGATCCATCCCACGGCTGAGGAAGGCCTGGCCGAGCAGATATGAAATCCCCATGAGCAGCAGCAGCACCGCAGTGGAGGCGATGGTCGCGCCAACGGCCAGGTAAGCGGCATTGCGGGATGCGACGGCGAGTTTTTCCGACATTTCACTCTTCGCGAGGGCGATTTCCTCACGCACCAGCGTAGTGGTATCGTCACGAAGCTGCCTGAGAAGATCGGGAATTTGCAGGTCCGGGTTCATGGTTGGAAGTCGGATGGAGTTTGATAAACAACGGGTGGCAACGAGCTGGCGGGCAGCGCCCGATTCAACCCTGGATTCCGCCGGCCCCGGGTGGATGCCTTGAGGAAGCGCACCGTCGCCAGGCCAGCGACGAACAACGCACCATAAACGAATTCCGGACGCCTGCGGGCTAATTCACCGAGGTCATCCAGCAGATCCTGGGGTTCCTTGCTTCTCAGATATTGGGCGGCGCGTTCGAGTTGTTTCGATGCCTTCTCCGCAGGCGCGGAAAGTGGATTTTTCTCGTCACCCTTCAGGCTATCGCAGGCCGCTTTCACGGCAGAAGTATATTCATCGATTTTCGCTGCGACTTTTTCCTTCTGCCGGGAGACCAGGTCGACGCCCGCGATCTTTGCAGCCTGAATGGCTTCCTCACCGCCTTCGCGGATCTCGCTGGCAACATGGCGGACTTGCTCTCCGGCAGACTCCTTGACGGAGGCTGATGCGGAGCGGACGGAGTCAATCGCAGATCGGCTATCTGTCGACTGATTCGGGGGTGGCTGCGGGGTAACCGCCTGCGGAGCAGTCCGCGGAAATGTATCGGTATTCATGATTGGCTTATATCGTTGATGGTTCTACCAGACCTGCGGGTGAAATTCGAACCTGCCGCATCCGCGGAAGTCGCCCGCGGGCTTCAAACAGGGCTTCGCAAATCTCGTGCCAGCCGCGTAAAACCGGCGTGAACCTTGTATTTACAGAAAGTTACGCGGCTCCGGCTCAACCGGATACCTGTGGAACGACTGACAGTTTTGCAATCTCCGCCAGTGCGTCATTGCACTTTGCAGATATCACGTTAGAGGGTGTCTGCAAACGGTTGCCGGATCCAAGCCGTGATTCACAATCGCCCTGAAGTCTCCGTTTCCCACCGATTTTCCCGCTGATCCTCGTCCGACCTGTTACATTGCGGTTCTGCGTTTCGCACGACATGCATGCAAATATCACCGATCGATTCCCCGGAAGCGCTGACCCGGACGGCCGCGAACCTTTGATTCTACAGCAACGGTGAGGAAGCCAGCGACGCGGCACCCCTTCTGCAAAACCTGCCGTGATTTTCAATCCTAACAAAAACAACTACAACTCTTATGAAAGCACTCTGCTGGCATGGAAAAGGCGACGTCCGCGTGGATACGGTCGCCGACCCCGAGATCCTCGATCCCCGCGACATCATCATCCGCATCACCGCAACCGGCATCTGCGGCTCCGATCTGCATCTTTACGACGGCCTGACGCCGTCGATGGAAGCCGGCGACATCATCGGCCACGAACCCATGGGAATCGTGGTGGAAACCGGTCGCGACGTGAAGAAGTTCCAGATCGGAGACCGCGTGGTCGTACCCTTCGTCATCGCCTGCGGGAGCTGTTACTTCTGCGAGAAGACGCTGTATTCCTGTTGTGACACCACCAATCCGGGTGCGGATCTGGCGCGGGCGGCGATGGGCCACGCGCCTGCCGGACTTTTCGGATATTCCGGAATGATGGGCCGCTACCCCGGCGGTCAGGCGGAATACCTGCGGGTGCCGCATGCCGACGTCGGGCCCATCAAAATCGAATCCGATCTATCCGACGAGCAGGTGTTGTTCCTATCCGATATTTTCCCGACCGGCTACATGGCGGCGGAGAACGCAGACATCGAGCCGGGCGATACGGTCGCGGTCTGGGGCTGCGGACCGGTGGGTCAGTTCGCCATCCAGTGCGCATGGATGTTAGGCGCGGGTCGGGTCATCGCCATCGACCGGGTTGCGGAACGGCTGGAGATGGCGCGCCTCCATGGCAAGGCAGAGACGCTGGATTTCGACCATGACGACATCCACGCTCGCCTGATCGAAATGACAGGCGGCCGCGGGCCGGACCGCTGCATCGATGCGGTAGGGGCGGAAGCCCACGGGAGTGGTTCCTTCGAGGCGGTGGTCGACCGTGCCAAGCAAGCCGTCGGACTTTCCATGGACCGCCCCGGTGCCTTGCGGCAGGCGATCATGGCGTGCCGGAAGGCGGGAACGCTTTCGGTTCCCGGAGTCTACATCGGACTGCTGGACAAAATCCCGTTTGGCGCGGTGGTGGGCAAAGGTCTGACGATCCGGTCCGGACAGACCCACGTGCAGCGCTATCTGGCACCGCTTCTAGGAAAGATCGAAGCGGGCGAAATCGATCCTTCGTTCGTCATCAGCCACCGGGTTCCTCTTGAACACGCACCCGCCGCTTACGAGAAATTCCGAACCAAGACGGACGGGTGCATCAAGGTGGTGATCAAACCGGGGATGAAAGGAAGCGACCTCGACATCCCTCTCGAAGACGCGCAGGCGGTTCGCTAGGAACGAGATGGCTAATCCGAAATCAGGGACAAAGAGATAACCTGGATGAACGGATCGAAAGTGATGGCGAAATCATACTTCGCCGGTCAAGCCTTCCATGAACTGGCGCAGGGCGCAAGCATCCACGGGTTTCGCAATGAAGTGGTCGAAGCCCGCATCGTTCGCATCTCCCTTGAGCTCCACTGCGTCCCAGCCGCTCAAGGCGACCAGAGTGGTGCCCTCGCCGCGTTTCGAAGCACGGATATGCCTTGCCACATCAAGTCCGTTCATTCCGGGCATATCCAGATCGATAAAAGCGATATCCGGCACCTCGTCTTCCATGGCGGCGATCGCCTCATCGCCTCCATAAGCGGCACGGGCCGAGTATCCGTCACGGGTGAAGAAAATCGTGAGTACGTCCGCGAGGAATTTTGAATCATCCACCAGCAGCACTTTGGAGAACTTCCGTTCACCGCCTAACTGGCAGCCCGATTCTTGAGCTCCGGGTAGCGTGTCGGAATTCTCACGGCCTTTGCTAAGTTGCATGGAGGATGCAATCAAAAATTCCAAGGGTCCAACAAGACAATTTTACGGGTCCGCGGACTTTCAGAGTTCACATGGGAAGTGGGGCAATGTTGAAAAATGCACGATTTCTTAGGAGATGTCTGGAAAATGGCAGGGTGATGCTTTTGGCTTGTCGATGAGATGCTTGAAAAGCGGTGGGGCGATTCATTCGCTTTCCATTCCCACGGCCCCCCGGAGGTCGGTCCTGCCTTTGAATTTACACACTCACGCGACTGTCTCCAGCAGATGGCGGAGAGTGTGCAGGAGCGTTTCCGCGGTGTAGGGCTTGGGAAGGAAATGTTTTATTCGGAGGGAGGTCACTTTCCCCCGCGCGCTGATCGTCCTCCCGCTCCGGCTCGGAGGCGGAGGGCGCGTGGAGGATGAACGGATGCTTCGCGATGTGCGCGAGTTCCAGGGCGATGCGCTCCGGCGAGAGCACGAAATCCACCACGCCCGCCGCGATGGCGCTGCGCGGCATCGAGTCGCATTTTGCCGTTTCGTCCTGCGCGAACGTCACGCCGGCCTCCGCCTTGATGGCCTCCAGCCCTTTGGTCCCATCGGACGCCGCGCCCGATAGTATGCTCCGATGGCGCGCTCCTTCTGTTCCTTCGCGAGAGAATCGAAAAAGAAATCAATTGAACGCGCCGCGCCGGAAGCCATGTCGCGCGGAGTGAGCTTCAGCACTCCGCCGGCCAGAGCCATGCAGGTATTGGGCGGGATGACGTAAATGTGATCCTGCTCGACCCGCTGGTTATTTTTCACCTCCATCACATGCATCGGAGTGACGCGCGACAGCAACTCGGTAAGCGCGCTTTCATGTTCGGGATCAAGATGCTGCACGAGCACGGACCCCATTCCGGTGTCCGACGGCAGATGCCCTAGCAGGTCCTTGAACGCCTCCAACCCACCCGCCGATGCGCTAATGCCCACAATGGGAAACCGTTTACCCGTGACCACGGCAGGCGGGCGTGCCTGCGTGCTTTGCTTGCGTGCCGGTGGTTCGGAGGGAGGCTGAGGTAATTTCTTTTTCACGAAAAGTGGGGGTTTCTAATCGCTAACTTCCGGGGTGCCCGTTGTCCGATGATTGTACGGCCCTGATCGTTATTCACGGGTTTGGCTGGGGGGCGATGTGAAGCTTGAATCAGCGTTTTCCAACAGCTTCTGAAGAACGGCGGGTTGGATGGGCTTGATCAGGTGATGATCGAATCCCGCCTCCTTCGAACGACGGTGATCTTCTTCTTGGCCCCATCCCGTGAGGGCAATGATTTCCATGCCGCACGACCACGGTTGCTCGCGAATTCGGCGGCAAGCTTCGTAGCCGTCGATCTTCGGGAGTCCGATGTCGAGCAGGATCATGTCTGGCAGAAACTCCTGGGCGGCGGCCACGGCGGCGAGGCCATCATGGGCCGTTCGGGTGTCGTTGCCCATGATCTGGAGCAACATTTCCAGAGAAAGCGCCGAGTCCTGATTGTCATCGACCACCAGTATCCGACGTCGGACTCCCACACTTTGAGGCATTTCCCCCTGAACTGTAGCAGTGGGTGAAATCGTATCGGGAACGGGCAGCCGAACCGTGAACTCGCTTCCCCGGCCCGGCCCGTCGCTGTGGGCTTCCACCGTGCCACCGTGCATTTCGACCAATCGCTTCACCAACGAGAGGCCGATGCCCAGCCCGCCCTGCGAACGCTCGATGTTGCGGTCCACTTGCGAGAACATCTGGAAAAGCGTAGGCAGCGACTCGGCTGGAATACCCAGCCCGTTGTCCCGCACCCTTACAGAAACTTCGTCGTCGGAGACTTTCGTGGTGAGCCAAATGTGCCCGCCTGGTGGGGTGTACTTCGCGCTGTTGGTGAGCAGGTTCGAGAACACCTGCGCCAGCCGGGTCAAGTCGGCATCCAAATAGACGGGCTTAGGCGGGAGAGTGACAGTGATGGAGTGCCCGGCCTGCTCGATGAGCGGACGACTTGTCTCCAAAGCGCTTTGCACCGCTGTCAAAAGTTCGATCCGATTTTTTTTCAAATCGAGCTTGTCACTTGAGATGCGGCTCACGTCGAGCAAGTCGTCTACCAGCCGGATCATCTGGTTCAGTTGCCGCTCCATCATGGCGCGGGTTTCGGCCATTGCATCGTCTTCGGGACTCGATAGGCGCATCACTTGGAGGCCATTTCGAATAGGGGCCAACGGGTTGCGCAGCTCATGAGCCAAGGTCGCCAGGAATTCGTCTTTCCGCTGATCCGCGTCACGCAGTTCCCGGTAGAGCTGGGAGTTCTCGATGGCAATGGCCGCTCGGCTCACCAAGTCTTCCGCCACGGCAAGATCGGAATGATCGTAGCTGTGGGCCGACTCGGAACTGATGAAGGTGATGACCCCAAGCGTCTTGCCCCGCACTCTCAGCGGAACGCCGATATACGATTTGAGTCCCCATTCTCGCAGAATGTGGAGCTGTTCGGGGTCCTTCGCGGATCGGACGAGCAGGTCGTCGGTGATCTCCTGGACCATTTCGGATTTGCCGGTGCGAAGGATGTTCCAGATGCCCTGAGGCGCTTCCGGATCGGGGGGAAAACGACGATGAATTTCGTGGGCCAACTGGATTTTGGCCGGATCGATGTGCGATACAGACACCCGCCGCAGCGAGCCATCCACCTCAGCCACATCGACTGTCGCCCAATCCGCAAATGAGGGTACGGCAAGAGACGAAATTTTCTGAAGCGTGCTGTTGAAGTCCACCATCACCGCGAGTGAGGCGCTGGCATCGGCGAGAAACCGCGCTGTCTGCTCGGTCCGCTTGCGTTGCGTCACATCCAACCCAATGCCGACCATTCGGAGCGGCAGGCCATCGTCACCGTGAAATACTTTTCCCGAGCTGGCGATCCAGTGGATGCCGCCGTTGGGTCTGCGATTGCGAAGCTCGATGTAATATTCGCCGCAACTTTCCAAAGCTTGTCGAATGGCGGTGCTAACCATCTCCCGGTCATCCGGGTGGATGAGTTCCTGAAAATGCTCCATCGTCCCGCCGAACGTGCCGGGAGCCAGCCCGTGGAGAGGTTCGAGACTGTCCGACCACTTGAGGTCGCCCGTGCGGATGTTCCAGTCCCACACACCCATGCGCCCGGCATCCAAGGCAAGGCGCAACCGTTCTTCACTGGATCTTAACGATTCTTCAAGTGCCTTACGGACCGTGATGTTTTGGACGATGCCATACATTCCAACGACTTGATCGGAGGCATCGTAGATGCCGCGGCCTAACACGCCAACCCAAGCGTGCGGGCCGTCCCTCCCGTTCATCCGGTATTCAATGTCGTATTGGACCCGCTCGACGAGGACCCGCTCGACCTCCCGCCTTGCCCGCTCCCGGTCAGCCGGGTGCAACAGATCCTGCATGGCAGTCCAAGTCAGGAGAGTACCGGGCGGAATGCCGAACGCTTCCTCCGCTCGGTCGGAGAGTGTCACCAAGTCGCTGGCCGCGTCCCAACTCCAATCCCCGAGGTCGGCCGCGGACAGGGCGAGGCTCAGGCGGTCGGCGTACGCTCTCTGCTCCTTTTCGCTCTCCTCGAGGGCGGCGTTTGCACGCCCCAATTCTTCCGTGCGTTCTTCGACCCGCCGTTCAAGTTCGTCGTAGGCCACACGGAGTGCCGCCTCGGCCTGCTTGCGGGCCGTGATGTCCTGCATCGAGACGACGGCCCCCAGCTTCTCGCCTTGGGCGTCGAAAAACGCCTGCCCACTGGTCAGCACGCTCCGGGGCGGCGCATCGATGGGGGCGATGACCATTTCGGTGTCTTGCACCCGCTCCCCTTGAAGTGCCCGAAAAAGCGGAATTTCGTCCGTGGTCATCGGCGTCTGACCATCGGACCGGTAAAGGCGGTAGCGTGATGCCCACCGGTCAGGCGGAATCGGCTCTTCCGGCAGGCCGTGCAGCTCACGGGTGACGCCGTTGAACATCGTCAAAATTCCCTCCGCGTCGCAAGCGACCACGCCGGTTTGCACGTTCTCCAACAGGATGTTCAAAAACTCGTTGGCCCGCATCAGATCAACGGTGCGCTCGACGACCCGTTCCTCCAACTGCCGGTGCGCGTCAAGCAGTTCCTCCTCGGCCCGCTTGCGCTCACTAATATCCCGCAGGTGGGCCGTGAAAAGCGGGGGGTCCTCTGCTGGAATGCGTGCAATCGCAAATTCAATCGGAAACTCGGTTCCGTCTGAGCGCAGGCCTAGCAATTCAAGGCGCTTGCCGATGGCCGCTCCTTCCCCTGTGGCCAAATAGTGGGCCATTCCCTGGCGGTGTATCTCGCGGAGTGACGGAGGGATGATGAGGCTGGCAAGTTCCTGGCCGATCGCTTCGACCCGGCTGTATCCAAACGTCTTCTCCGCTGCCGGGTTGAACTCAACCACCTGGCCCTCGTGATCCATCGTGATAATGCAATCGAGAGCTGTCTCCAGAATCGCACTTTTGCGAGCCTCGCTTGACAGCAATTCCTGCTCGGAGCGGCGTAGCTCGGTTACGTCCCGAAAAATCAGCACTACGCCCATCATTTTTCCCGACTCGTCACGAATGGGGGCGGCACTGTCGTCGATGGGCCGCTCCGTTCCATCGCGGCTCAAGAGGAGAGTATGGTTTGCCAGCCCGACAATGACCCCATCCCGCAACACCTTATCGACCGGGTTTTCAACAGTCTTACGGGTCTGCTCGTTGATGATCGGGAACACAGCCACGAGGGGTTGTCCCTGCGCCGCATCCTGTGTCCAACCGGTCAACAACTCGGCGATGGGGTTCATCATGGTCACCCGCCCCTGCACATCGGTGCAAATGACGCCATCGCCGATACTTTGAAGCGTGACTCGCAGCCATTCCTCTCTTTGCCGGATCTCTATTTCCGCCTGCCTCCTCCGTTGCACTTCCTTTCCCAGCTCCTCGATGCGCTGATTCAGGGCTATGAATTGTCCTGCCGCCGTCTCCTTCGCCATCAGCCGGAGCAGCAGGAGGGCTGGTGCGCCGTCCTGCTTAGGACAAATCAAGCTTCCCTCCAGCCGGCAGGCGATTTCCTCGTCGCCATCAATGTGGAACCTCATGGCACCAAAAACCAAGTTGCGACTGCGGCAACAGAGCCGGAGGTAGTGGGACACTTCATCCGGCGACTCCACGACGAAATCGGCCAACCGCTTTCCCGGAGCCAGGAAATGGAGCCGCTCCCCGACGGCTCGGTTGGCGGCATAAATCAGGCCGTCATCCGCCAACAGGAGCATCGGTTCCGGCAGCGGGTCGGCGAAGAGTAGGAATTGTTCAGGAGACATGGCGCGGCGCTAACCCTGAAAATATTCCCTACCGTGAGAAGACTGCGCTTCCGGGGTCGGCCTGTGATAAATGACCACCCGACACCCCGCGTCACCCCGGGCGATGGCTTGTTCGATCACGACCTTGGAATAGCCCAGGTTGTCAGCGGCAATGCTGCCAAACACGTTGGAGGTCATCATGCAAAGGGCGGGCCGGCCGATGACCTTGTCTCCGAAGGGGCAGGCCCGGTTACCCAGCACGATCTTGTCGTCATCCTCCTCGATGATGAAGAAATCGCCCTGAATGCGGCGTTTGAGATCCATCAGGACTTCGCCCACCTGTTCCCGGCTCAAGCTCGATACCGCCAAAGCGGATTTGTAGGTCCGATTGATCTCGTCGCCCATTTCCTGGCCGACGACGCTGACAAAGCCGGACGCCTCTCCAAGTCCGACCACATTTTGCAATGTCCCGGCAAGGTGACGAAGCAAGGTCCGCAAAAAAACGTCCCGATCCAGCGGGAGGGCAAGTTCACTGATCGAAGGCGGCGGGGTTGTGGATTCGTTCATTTTGGCTACGGATTAAGCGATTCGCAAGATTCCAGGAGAGCGTAATTTTCCCCACCGCTTTGCCAAGAACTGATTTGGTTGCGGATTTGAGTGTGCCGAAAATCGATGGAGCTGGAAGTCTCTGGTTCCTGAGCGCGAGCGACAGTCACAAAAACGAGGAATCGGGTGGGGATCCTATGGTGAAACTCTATTTCCAAGGCTTACCTCATTCGGATTTCCTGCAGCTCACTTGCCTCGCGGCGACTCATCCGGGACCACGAAGTGAAAATTGAACACCCGGAGGCCAAGATCTATCTTTCGATGAGCAAGCGGATGCTAGCCAGAATCACACGTTAGATATTTTTAAGACGGCCTCTTATGGATTTTTCAGAAGTTGATCCAGTTGCTGCGCGTGGCAACCTTCGTGGTGGAGTTGTGCTGCGCGCTACTTACTCCAAATTCCCGAGGCGGATAGCGGCCAGGACGATGGCTTCCTCCAAAATCCGCACCGCGCAGCGGATGGGTTCCTCCTCGGAGAAACCAAGTGAGGCGGCGCGCCTGCCATTTTTGATGCGGCGTGCGAGCTCCTCAGGAGGGCAGTTGAGGTGGTCCAGGGCATCCGCCATCTTGATGATTCTGGCTTCCCACGGGCCACCGGCCAGTGTTTCCCAAAAACGTTTACGATCGCCTTCCTCCTTGGTCAACGCGGTGACGAGCCCAAGCACCCGGGAGCCTAACGTGTCGTTGATCTCCCCGGCGGTCAGCTGGGTTTTCTCAAGTGTGTCATGCAAGAGAGCGGCGGCAGCGATCTCCGGATCGGAACAACCAAACAGGCAGGTAATCGCCATTGAAACGGCGATGGGATGCGCAATGTAGGGAGTCTCCGAATTGCGGATGAACTGGTCGGCATGAGCACGAGCGGCGAGGGCCGCCGCGGTCTGCAGAATGGAAACGGGATCGGCAATCATAGGCGATATCCCATCGCAATCCGCATGCCGGTCGGCCAGGATTTTTTTCGAGTCGACCCAATGCATGATCTTCTCCACGATTCTCTGATTGCCAGGCGAATTCCACCCTCGAAGCGCAAGCACGACTAATGGCGCGGAATAACCCCGGCATGCGTGTTGGGAGGTTTTCTCCACGCGGACGCCTCCGGATTCACCGCCATTGATAGATATCATATCACAACCAATTTGGCACACGACTTGCGAAGAGGATTGCATGCTCCTGGCACTGCGCGGGAGCGCCAGCCGATGTGGCAGGGCAACAACAAATTGCGGCGATCGTGGGAGCAAGAAAAGAAACACGCAAGCTTCCCCTCGGCGATTTGTCGACGGCTCACCCATCGGCTGCCGCTCCCGTGTGGAACAAGACTCTCGCATATCCCTGATGGGATGCTGTAAAAAACCTGATACAACTACAATTGAGTGAGTTTCCCCCGCATATCATCGGCTTCCCACGCGCACGGTGTTTGTTTCAGACTTTCTCCGGCTAGACTGCATTCTGCAAATCGCAACTCCAAGGCGCATTCTGCAATACATGTGCCAATGGGTGGATGGGGAACAGTTGGAAATGAATGGGTTCCGCCCATCCCGGGATTGGCATGTGAAAGGCTAACACACAGAAGACTCCATCCTCGCGCGCCACCATGTCCGTCACCCCAGTTTCCGATGCGACCCAGCCACACAAACCCGTGACAGCCCCGAGGAAACTCCGGAATGAATCAGGCAAGCGCCGGCCGAGGATCCTGATCGTCACGCCCGAGCTGAGTGAAAGCAATTTACTATCAAAAAGCGGCAAGCACGCACCGTGCGTGAAAGCCGGAGGCCTTGCGGATGTCTGTGCGTTACTTGTCGATTCGCTCTCAGATGCCGACGCGGATGTGCATGTGGCGCTGCCACATTTCCAGGCGATGTATCAGCCCGGGACGGCGGGGCACTCGCGGCGGCTTCATCTTTGTCAGGACCGCGAGTTTACCTACCGGCGGTCGGTTTATGAGGGATGCCAGTATTCGAACCTGAGAGCCGCCCTGGCGTTCCAGAGGGACGTGATTCAATACATCATCCCGCGAATCAAGCCGGACTTGATCCATTGCCATGATTGGATGACCGGACTGGTGCCCGCGGCAGCCAGGAAGATGGGCATTCCCAGCCTGTTCACACTTCATAACCTGCATGACGAACAGACATCGTTGGGACACATCGAAGATCGAGGCGTGGACGCAGCGAAATTCTGGGAGCACTTGTATTTCCACCAATTTCCCGGTTCGTATGAAACCGCCCGCAACGACAATTCCATCAGTATGCTCGCCTCGGGAATCCTCGCGGCGGACCACATGAATACGGTGAGCCGCAGCTTTCTCGGCGAACTGGTGGGTGGCAAGCTCCCGACATCGTGGGCGGTGGTGGATGCTGCCCGGGGAAAACTGGGGGCCGGTCGGGCGCACGGGATCATCAACTCGCTTCCCGCCTCGTTGTGCCCGGAGCGCGATGTCCACCTCGCCTGCCAGTATGATGCGTACAATCACGTGGTGGGAAAACGTGAGAACAAGCAGACGCTCCAGCACACGCTGGGCTTGGAGGTGGACGGGGATACACCGTTGTTGTTTTGGCCTTCGCGGCTGGATCCGGTGCAAAAGGGCTGCCAGCTACTTGCATCGATTCTCTATCAACTCATCAGCGACTACTGGTCGCTCGGTATGCAGGTGGTTTTCGTCGGAGATGGACCCTATCGAAAAATTTTCGAAGACATCGCGGAATTCCATGGTTTGCAAAACCGGATCGCCGTGAGGGGTTTCAGCGAGAGCCTGTCCCGGATGGGATACGCGGCCTCGGATTTCACGTTGATGCCATCCGCCTACGAGCCGTGCGGTCTCTCACAGATGATCGGGCTTCGCTATGGAAGCCTTCCGGTCGTGCACGCGACGGGCGGATTACGCGATACGGTCCGACCGCTGGATAGCGAACAGCAACTCGGCAACGGATTTTCCTTCGAAGTTTACGACGCGCCCGGGCTGCGATGGGCGATCGACCAAGCAATGCACTTTTACATCCGGCCCGCCGCAGAAAAGGAGGCGAACCTTTCCAGAATCATGGCCGGGGCGTCCGAGACGTTTTCTTCCGATTCCATGCTGGAACAATATCTCGGGATCTATTGCGAACTGCTGGGGTTGGGCAAACCAAGCAATCCATGATGATGGCTAACAAATCCAAAAAACCGTCCAAAAAGCGCAAGCTCCGCCCCGCCCGGTCCCAGCAACAACAGCCCGGCCGCGAGGACCGGATGAAGCCCCCGCCGGTGTTCGAGAACCCGGGGCGAATCAGCGGCGGCCGGCTGGAAGGTCGGGTCGCCTTGATTACGGGTGGCGACCCGGGCATCGGGAGGGCTGTCGCAATTGCCTACGCGCGTGAAGGTGCCGATGTGGCGATCGGTTACCTCGAGGAGGATGCGGACGCGCGCCTGACCGCCGGCTTGATCGAAGGCAAGGGGCGGAAGTGCCTGTTGCTGAAGTTCGATGTCTCCAGCAAAAAGAAGTGCGAGAGGGCGGTGGCACTGGTAATCGCGCAGCTCGGCAAGTTAGACATTCTTGTCAACAATGCGGCGGAACAGCATCTCCAGGATTCGATTACAGACATCACCGAGGAGCAACTTCTCAAAACCTTCCGGACGAATCTCTTCCCGATGTTTTTCCTAACCGCGGCCGCGCTGCCCCATCTGGAGAAGTCCGGTCATGCTGCGATCATCAACACCACGTCGGTGACCGCCTACCGAGGCAGTCCGAAGCTGCTGGATTACTCGGCGACCAAGGGTGCGATCGTGAGTTTCACCCGCTCGCTCGCAGGCCAGCTGGCCAAGAAGAATATCCGGGTGAACGGAGTGGCGCCGGGACCAATCTGGACGCCACTGATTCCCGCCACGTTCCCGCCGGACGAGGTGGCGACCTTCGGTTCCGACAGCCCCCTGGGCCGCGCCGGCGAGCCGTGGGAGTGCGCGGAGTGTTATGTATTTCTGGCCAGCGCGGACGCCAACTACATGACCGGCCAGGTTTTACATCCCAACGGAGGAGAGATCATCAATGGTTAGGAAAGCGGCGGGCCATCACGGTGCTGTTCTCCGCGATTTTCAAAATCCCCCCTGACGCGGAGATCACGGAAAGCCAGTCGGGACCGACTTCGGCGCACCCTCCATTTCTTACTGACAGACCATCGTGGCTTCACGGAGCCGGGGCGAAGGTCGACCGGGCGGCCTCGATCCGCCAGATCTCCACGCCATCCCGTTGGCGGAGTGCTTCCCGCTCGAGCCCTGGAAAATCAATGTCCGCCCAGCCAGGATAATCACCGGAGATCTCACGGAGCGCGACCCATAGCAGCCTCTTGCCCTGCACTCCGAGAGCGAGCATTTCCAGCGCTTCGAACAGGCCGAGTCCGCCGGGCTCGAATCCCTCCCACATGAGCTTGAGGAATCCCAGCCGGGCGGTAACTTTCCCAGCCGTCTTCAAGGCCCCGCTGGGTCGCAGCCCGGCGGTGGTCAGGAGCTGTTCGAGCAACTGACGGTCCACTTTGACATCGGTTTCCAGCTCCACGAAGAAATCAACCGCCTGTGGCTCCTCCAAGGTGTCGATGAGATGCCGGATCAGCACCAAGGCTCCGGAAGCACCGGCAAGATGGTCATTCAGATAGCGTTCAAGTTCCTTGTCCATGATAGTTCGTGCAATCGTTGCCATTGAATTTCACCGGGCAGTTTTCGTTAGCCCTTCCACCGCGTGATCCGCCCGTCCGCTCATGCGGTCGCTCCGGGAACGGTGGTAGTTCGCATTGCGGGAAAGCTCGGATTCGATGGCCTGCAGACGCATGCAAGCGACTTTCAGCTCGGAAAGAAAGCCTGCCAGCCGATCCACCTCTGTTGGAAATCCGGCGCTTTCCGCGAGCGGTGAGACAATGCCGTAGGCGGCGGTGGCGTGCTGCTCGATCCGCAGGCAATGCCGCACCATCACGAGATCGCGCGAGAAGGGATTGCCCGCTCGCTCGAGGTCCTCGTTTCCGGCGGTCAGTATTCCCCTGATCGCAGCGCACCTCCGGCAGTCGGGAGGGACACCGTGCTGAATCAACTGCCCGGCAAGCCAATCACGGCGGTCACGCGTGCGGAAGGCCCGATCCGTAAGGAGTTTCCGGAGACGCACGTTCATCACACTTCCAGAGAGCACCGGAAGCGACGTCGCAACCTGGGATTCCATGCCGTAAAGCTCGTGCAACGAGTCGAAAAGCAGTTCGGTGTATTTATTCATCTTGAGGGGGTCATCATTCATCGTGGTGTTAGCCTTGCAACAGTGACTGGGCGCCATCGACATAGATCTCAGTACCACTGACGTGGCGGGAGAAATCCGAGGCGAGAAACCAAATGGTCTCCGCCACGTCCTCCGCGGCTCCGGGCCGGCCCCACGTCAAGGGCACGTCGCCGGCGGGAAACTCCACTGGCAGGTGCAGTGCCGCGATGTTGCGTCGCTCGGTGGAGTCGTCGATGCCCGTCTCGATGGAGCCGGGGCAGACCACATTGACGCGGATGCCTTCCTTGGCGAGCTCCAGAGCGGTCATCTTGGCAAAGGCAACCTGCGCCGCCTTCGAGCAGGCGTAGGCGGTCGCCCCGGAGTTGCTGAAAATGCGGTTGCCATTGATCGATGAAACGATCACCACCGAGCCACCGCGTTTCTTGAGCAAGGCCAACGCCAGTTTCACGGTCAGGAAAGTTCCCCGCAGGTTGATGGCAAGTGTCTCGTCCCATTCGCATACCTCAAGCTTATCAAGCGGTGCCCATACACCGTTCACTCCGGCGTTGGCGACCACGATGTCGAGCGATCCCCAGAACTGGTCGACACTTTCATAGGCAGCGATCATTTCAAGCTCGCTGGACACATTGGCTATGATTCCGTGATGGCCGGATTCCCCACCACCGATTTCCTCGAGAACTGAGATCAGTTCATCGTCGGTGCGGCCTAGCAACGCGACTTTGGCGCCCGCTGCCGCGAGCAGGCGCGCGGTGGCGCGGCCGATGCCGGAGCCGGCACCGGTGACCAGCGCTCGCTTCCCGCTCATGCTGTTATCCCGAAGGTGTTTCAAGAGGTTTGTTGGATCCATGAATCCGCCCCTCCCAGCAGTTCCGGCACCTGAAATCCGAAGCATTTCAAGGTTCAGAAAATCAACACGTTACCCGGGAATGATTTAACGATTTGACTTCTTCATGGGTGCAAAAAGCAGTGACATCGTGCAAGGCGAACGAGGGCCGATAACCCTGCATTTTGTGCTTCCGGGAACGCATTATCGCTAGAAGTCCACCCTTTCCGGAGATAGGGAAAGCCGCCGGAATCCAGCCGTTTCAACGTTTCGCCACCTGTCACAAACAGGCACTGAAACTGCAACGGAATGCGGGCCCATGAAACTCATCTATACGACCGATAGTTTCCCCTTGGTCGCCGCTCCAGCAGCGGTAGCTTCGGGATCCGATGATCCGACGCCGGCAGACAACCTTCCGCTCCGGGTTCTGTTAGTCGAGGATCATGCCGATACCAACGAAGCCTTGACGATGCTGTTGCAATTGCGTGGTTACTCGGTGGTCTCCGCGCTTGATGTCAGGTCAGGCGTAGAACTCGCCGCCAAACATGTGATTGACGTACTGATCAGCGATCTCGGACTACCTGACGGAGACGCCGGCGAGGTCATGCGCGAGGTGGCCTATCGTTATTCCGCCGTGGGAATCGCCCTCAGTGGATATGGGATGGAAGACGACTTTCGAAAAAGCAAGGCGTTTGGGTTTTCCCACCACCTCGTAAAACCCGTGGAAATTGTCCGGTTGGAAGGCATGCTGAATGACATTGCCAACCGAACGAGTGGTGAAACTCCCATCTGTGGGTGAAGGAAAATTTGAACATTTCGAATCTATAAAAAACTCTTTGAGGCGGGCTCATAACTACTCTTCCACGACGGAACACTGCCTGCGGCAATCACCTTGTGAACCGGCTAATGAGAGACCTGTGATAAAATGCATTTTGCAACCTAACTCGTGCGCAATTCATTCTAACATCGACGGTTTTGTAAGATAGATCTTCATCGGCTAACGCCGCGTTCCCCACGGTTATGGACTTTTCAGATGTTCGAAACAAGTTGGCACAATGGCCGCTTAAATTAGCGCAATGAAGCAAACTCGATCATTTCACGATCCATCTTCTCAGGGGAGCCCTGACGATGTCGCGGCCGCTGGAACCATTCTTCCCGAGAGAATGGGTCGAGTTTGTTTCCTCGCCAAGCGGGTATCTATTTCAACCGCGAACTCCAGAATCGTGCGGTGGGATTCTTCAAGCAGTCACCGGTCCGCAAGGGATTTCTCGGAATCGGCAGAGCACGTGCCGGCGGACAGCCGCAGCATGATGGCGGAGCTATTGACCGCCCACTGCCGAATGCCGGTGAAAGAGGCGGGGGACCCTGTGAACCTTGCAGTTCCGCAAGCCAAGAGGATCCTCGTGGTGGACGATTCGCAAATCACCGTCCAGATACTATCACTTTTCATGAAGATGGAGGGGATGGAAACCTCGGTAGCTTATGATGGCGAGGAAGCCGTTCGGATCGCCAGCCACTTCAAGCCAGATATGGTCTTCATGGACCTTGGCATGCCAAAGATGGACGGCTTCCAGGCCGCGCGTCTATTGCGCGAAGAACATCCGGATACATTTCTTATCGCACTCAGCGGATGGGGGCGAGACCAGGATCGGAAGCGTTCTAAAGACGCGGGTTTCGACGGTCACGCGGTAAAGCCTGTCGCCCCTAACGATCTCAGGCGCTTTCTTTCGTTACTGGCGTAATGCGAAAGTGGCTGCGCTATCTGTTTTTTCCGGGAGCGGAAAATCGAGTTCAAAGACGGCACCATGGTCTGCGTGTGAAATCCGGATCTCACCGTGATGAGATTCCATGATACGCCGGCACAAGCCCAGTCCGAGCCCGCTTCCTTGCGTGTCCGCAACATTGCCCGCTCTGATCCGCGGTTCGAAAACGGCTTCCCGATCCTCGGATGGAATGCCCCGGCCGTTATCCCGCATTCTAACGATCCAGCGTCGCGCGGCGGATTCGGCGTCGATGAAGATGTGCGGATCCTGCTCGGAGCGGTATTTGACGGAGTTTTCAATGAGATTCGAAAACAATTGGAGCAGCAGCGTCTCATTGCCGGAAACCACGGGCAGCCCCTTATTCGAGACCGTGGCTCCGGCGGACTCCAGCAGTGGAGCGAGTTTCTTCAAAACGGTGTCGACGACCTGGTCCAGTGATACCGGTGAGAGGTCGGTCTGCTTCTTTCGCGAGAGAGCTTGCGAGTGGAGATCGCCCACAAAACGGTTCATCTGTCGCAGGGAGGCCAGCACGGCATCGAGTTGCGACGATGCCAGTCGCACGTCCCCCGCATCGCTCGACTCCTTGGCCAGTTCCGCCATGAACAGCGCCCCGGACATCGGATTTTTCAAGTCGTGACTCACGATGCCGGTGAACGCCTCAAGATCGCGGTTGCTGCGTTCCAACGCCTCACTGGCCTCCCGACTGATGACCAACTGCTCCTCCAGCTGGGAGTTGATCCGCCGCAGCCCCGGAAGCTCCAAAGCTTGAGGGGCGACTCGGATGATCGCGATGACAGTGGCCCAGGATACAATCGCGGTGATCACCTTGAGCACGCCTGCGAACCGATACATGGGAAACCAGAAAATCAGTGCTTCGACAAAGTGCACGCTGCCGCAGCTGAAGATGAATGCGGCGAACAGCCAGAGGACTTTGGGAAATGCGAGTTCCGAACGTTTCGCCCAGCAATATCTCGCGATCGCCAGCGGAATCATTGCGTAGGCGGAAGCAATGGCAAAGTCCGACAAAATGTGGAGCCACCCGTGCGCGGTGCTCCAGTTCCCGCAATTCCAGCGCGCGGGAAAATCCGCGGTGTCAAACAGCACGCGAAGTGAATCGAACATATCGTAGTGAAACAATCACTAATCGTCTCTAGCACTCCCTGCCGCCGGTCCACAACAAAAAACTCACCGAACTTTCCACAAGGATCAGGCCGGGAGAATTCAGTTCAGGATCGGGTTTCATTCTCCGGTACCCATACCGAGACGCTTCCTGGACCGCATTTAAAGTCCGCCCAACCCTCGGAATCGGTTTTCACGATGTCCTCGAGATTTCCGGTTGCGTCGCGATAGGAAAGGTCGGGATGTAAGGTTCTCATCCTTTTTTCTCCGGCTTCGCTGTTGCTCAGCACCACCGCCAGGCCACCGGGGTGACCCACGGCTCCAGAACGGGTCCATCCCACAGTATTGGGATGATCGAAATAATCATGCTGGTCGCCGTGGGCATGGGTTTTCCGCAAGCCCATCAGGCAGTCGATTTCCTTGCGGAGCGACCGGATTTCAATCGCATGGGTGTTTCCGTCCCCTCCCGAATCCTCGTAGCTGGCTCCATAGTAGTCGGCGTAGAAAACGCATGGATAGCCTTGCTCCCGCAGAAGAATCAGCGCGTAAGCCAACGGTTTGAACCAGTCCTCCACCACGGATTCCAACGCCTGAAGCGGCTGTGTGTCATGATTCGCCACGATCGTCACCGCCAGCGACGGCTCGTTTTTCACCAGCGTGTTCTCAAAGATGCGGGACAGGTCGAAGAGGTTTCCCATTTTGCTCGCATCGGAAAATTTCAGGTGGAGCGGCGCGTCGAAGAGAGCGACGTCCCCGCCGGTGACCCCAATGAAATGATGGAGCGCCTCGATCTCATACGACCAGTATTCCCCCACGGCGAATATACGGCGCTTCGCGTATGTCCTTACATGGTTGAGCCAGTCCGGAAAAAAACCGGCTTCCACGTGCTTGACGGCGTCGAACCGAACACCATCGACGCCGACCGTATCCACGAACCACTCGCCCCACCGTTTGATCTCCGCCGCCACCTCCGGGTTCTTGACGTCCACGTCGCATCCCATCAGGTAGTCGAACGAGCCCTTCTCCATGTCGACCTGATGGTCGAATTCCTTGCCCTCGAACAAGAGAACATCGGTCCCCTCGGGATTCTTGTTGTCGCGGTCGATCGCCGTGAAATGATACCAGTGCCACTCCATTTCGGAATATTTCTTCTGACGACCGGGAAACGTGAAATGAGTGTGTGCCCGCACCTTCTTCGTCTCTCCCGTCTTTTCATGCCGGTTGTCGTCGCTGCACGGGACGGCGTTGAACTCCTCTTCCTCATCTCCGCCCAGGCGGTGGTTCAGAACCACATCCCAGTAAATCTGCAATCCGCATCCCTTGGCCACTTCCACCGCAGTTAACAGTTCCTCACGGGTGCCGTATTTCGTTCTCACTGAGCCCTTCTGGTCAAACTCTCCCAGATCGTACATGTCATAAACGCCGTACCCCACATCGAAACTACCGCCGTGCCCCTTGTAGGCGGGCGGCAGCCAGACGGCGGTGAATCCCGCCTCTGCCAGACTTGCAGACTGGTCTTTGAGTTCGTTCCACAGCGATCCGTCCGCCGGACAATACCAATGGAAGAACTGCATCATCACCCCTTTCGGATTTTCCATGTTCGTTTTTGAATTTGTGTTTGGTTTTGAAAGACAGACATCCGTCGATTCAAGGATTCGTTCGCGGCCTCCCAAAGCAACAAGCATGCCTGCGGCGCTTATCGGTGAATTCCGTGATTCCAAGAGGCAAAATCGGAAATCACTGCTAGAAAATCAGGCTGTAACATTGCAAAATGCATTTGAGGATACCTGTGATCCGCACGGTCGCGCAGCCTTACCTGTCCGATGGGAAAGGGAACCCAAAATTCCCTTGCCCGACATTGACAATCCTTAAGAACGCGTGGAGAGATTCCACACGGGCACACCAACCATAATAACCGGACGAGGGGGTAAAACATGAGTGACAGCGAACGAAACTCCGGGGAATCGACTCCTACTTCCGAAGTAGAGGATCCTCCCGGACACGCCGCTGCATCTCCCGTGGTCGGGGTGGGCGCATCGGCTGGCGGGCTGGAGGCCTTGACGGCTCTTCTCAAGCACTTGCCGACGAACACCGAGGTGTCCATCGAGGTGATTCCCATCCGAAGTGGCGCGGCAAAAGTCAGTGGATTCATCGTGCTCTTTGATGAGGGAGAGCACCCCGTCCGCCCGCCGCATTGGGCGCTGTTGCCACCCGCTGGCGACGGAGCCGGCGAAGTCGTGCGGCTGACCCAAGAACTCGCCGCCACCCGGGATTTCCTACAGTCCCTCACCGAACAACAGGACGCCACCAACGAGGAGCTGCAGTCGGCCAATGAAGAAGCGCAGTCATCCAACGAAGAGCTGCAGAGTCTCAACGAAGAGCTCGAATCCTCCAAAGAGGAAATTCAGTCCACCAACGAGGAGCTTTCCTCGGTGAACGACGAGTTGCAAATCCGAAACCGCGAACTGAACAAGCTGAACGGTGAGCTCCGGCGATCCCGTGACTACGCGGAGACCATCGTTGCGAGTGTGCGCGTGCCGCTCCTGGTTCTCGACGGCGATCTGCGCGTGAAGACGGCGAGTCGGGCGTTTTACGACCGTTTCCTCCTGACTGCGGAGAAAACGATCGGTCAGTCCATTTTCGAACTCGCCAACCGACAGTGGGACATTCCGGAACTGCGCAATCTGTTGGTGCAGGCGCTGCCCCGCGAAACCAGCATCGATCATTTCGAGGTTAGACACACGTTCCAGTCGATCGGGTCGCGGGTCATGCTGGTTCGCGCGTGCCGCCTGCCGCAGCCTGCAACGAAACGCGAGCTGGTGGTCCTGTCGATCGAAGACATCACCGAGCGGACTCTGGCGGAAGCAGCGCTCATTGAAAGCGAGGAGTTCAACCGCAGCATCGTGGAGAGCAGTCGCGACTGCATCAAGATCCTTGGTCTGGACGGAACCCTGCTGTTGATGACCGAGGGTGGCCGGAGAATGCTCTGCATCGAAAACCTCGCCGATTACATCGGCAAATCGTGGATTGATTTCTGGCAAGGTGAGGACCGTGATTCCGCCAGGACCGCAATCCATGCCGCAGCCGGAGGCGGGACTGGGAAGTTTGTGGGCATGTTCCCAAAGCCCGATGGAGAGGTGAGATGGTGGGACGTGCTGGTGACTCCCATCCGCGACGCCACCGGTACCATCAACTGCCTTCTTTCCGTATCGCGGGACGTGACCGCCCGCAGGCTTTCGGACCTCAACTCAGCGTTGCTCTCCACGATCAGCGAGGAAATCTCGACGCTTACCGATACGGCGGAAATCCTTCAGGCAGTGGGCAAACGAATCGGCGCGCATCTCGGTCTGTCGAGCTGCGTATTTGTCGAGGTGGATGAAATGGCGAAGATGGTCGAGGTGACCCACGAGTGGCGTCGTGACTCGGCACCTCCCACACTCGGAATCTATCGGTTGGATGACTATTTCACCGAAGAGTTCCAGAGTTCCTGCCATGCAGGGAAAACTTTCGTGGTGACCGACACCGCAACGGACCCACGGGCGAATACGGATCGTTTTGCGGAGCTGGAGATCGGTGCGTTTCTCGCCGTTCCGGTGCTGCGGGGAGGCGTCTGGCGCTTCTCACTGAACACCCACTCTTCCACACCGCGGGATTGGCGCCCGGATGAAATCGAGTTGTTGGAAGAAATCACTCCCCGCGTGCTGGCCCATTTGGATCGCGTCCTTGCCGAGGTAAGCTCCGCCAGGCTCGCTGCGATCGTGGAGTTCTCGGACGACGCCATCATCAGCAAGGATCTGAATGGCATCATCACCAGCTGGAACAAGGGAGCCGAAAAATTGTTCGGTTTTACCGCACGGGAGGCGATTGGCCAACCGGTCAGCTTGTTGATCCCGGAGGATCGCGCGGACGAGGAAGAAACCGTTCTGGCGCGGATCAAGCGTGGTGAAAGCATCGAACACTACGAAACGGTGCGCCGCGTCAAGGACGGCGGCTTGATCGACATCGCCCTGACGGTTTCTCCCATCCTCAACAGCCGGGGAGAGGTGCTCGGAGCATCAAAAATCGCCCGCGACATCACCGCGAGGAAACAGGCCGAGGAGGCGCTGGCCTTGAGTGAGACTCGGTTCCGCATGGCGGCCGGTATCCTCACCAATATTCTCTGGACAAACAATGCCGAGGGGATGATGGAGGGCGAGCAGCCCGGCTGGGGTTGGTTCACGGGTCAGACTCAGGGGGAGTACCAAGGTTACGGTTGGTCCGAAGCCGTGCATCCCGACGACGCCCAACCGACCATCGATGCATGGAACGAAGCGGTGGCCGGGAAGCGGTTGTTCGAATTCGAACACCGTGTGCGGCGGAGCGATGGAGAATGGCGTTGGTGTACCGTCCGCGCGATGCCGGTGCTGGCGGATGACGGAACCATCCGCGAATGGGTGGGAGTCCATCACGACATCACCGAGCGCAAACGCACGAACCTCAACATGACCCTGCTTGCGTCGATCAGCGAGGACCTCCTGCGCATTTCCGGAGTGGATGCCTTGATGCGCACGCTTGGCGGGAAACTGACACATCATCTCGAACTCGCGGGCTGCACCCTGGTCGAGGTTGACGAGACTGCCGGCCAACTGGTCGTCACCCACAACAGCCATTGCGAAAATGCAACGAGCCTTCTCGGAACTTACTCCATTTCCGAATACCTCACGCCCGATTTCCTTCAATCCGCCCTCGCGGGAGAAGCCCTGGTCATCCACGACACTACTGCGGATCCGCGCGCCGATTCGCAAAAACATACGGAGCTTGGTATCGGTTCGTTTCTCACCGTTCCACTCACCCGGAACGGGCAATTGTGTTATCTTTTCACGATCTATCATTCCGAACCCCACAACTGGCGCGAAGATGAAATCGAACTGATGCAGGAGATGGCTACCCGCCTCTGGACACGCCTGGAACGCTCGCGTGCCGAAAATGCCTTGGCACGGGCGATGTCCGATTCCGAACAGCAGAGGCGGCTCTACCAGACCATGTTGTCGAGCACCCCGGACTTCATCTACGTCTTCGATCTCGACCACCAGTTCGCCTACATCAACGACGCCCTGCTCAAGGTCTATGGAATGAGTTGGGACGAGGCCAAAGGCAAGGACTGGGTTGGACTGGGATATGAACAATGGCATGCGGACATGCACGACCGGGAAATCGACGAGGTCATTGCCACGAAGGCTCCCATTCGCGGGGAAATTCCATTCGCAGGAACCACAGGCCGCCGGATCTACGATTATATTTTCGTCCCGGTATTCGACAAGAACGGCGAGGTCGAAGCAGTGGCCGGCACCACCCGCGACATCACCGAGCGCAAGCAGGCCGAGTCCGCCCAGACCGCCGAAAGAAAAATCTTCGAACGCATCGCCACCGGTGCGAGCCTCGGGGAAACCCTCGAAACCCTGCTGCTCGAGACCGAGGCCCAGTCCGAAGAAGGCATGATGTGCTCCATCCTCATTCTGGACAAGACCCGCCAGTATTTGCTCCATGGCGCGGCACCCAGCCTGCCGGAGTCTTACAACCAGGAAATCCACCGCATGGCAATCGGGCCTAACGTCGGATCATGCGGCACCGCGGCCTTCCAGGGCAAGCCGGTCTTCGTCGAAGACATCTCCACTGACCCCCGGTGGGAGAATTTCAGGGAATTGGCGGCGATCCACCATCTATCCGCCTGTTGCTCCATGCCGATCCTGTCTCTGGAGGGGCACGTCCTCGGAACGGTCGCCATGTATTATCCGAGTCCGCGCAATCCCGGCGAACATGACAAAAAGCTCATCGAGCGGGCGAAACAGTTAGCCTCGATCATCATCGAGCGCAAACAGGCCGAAGAGGCGCTGGCGGCGCACACCGCCAGCCTCGTGCGCGCGGACCGCAGCAAGGACGAGTTCCTCGCCATGCTCGCCCACGAACTGCGCAATCCCCTGGCTCCCATCCGCAATGCGACCGGGATCCTTCAGGATTCCCGCGCCAGCCCGGCGGACTGGGACCGAGCCCTTCTGCTCATCGCCCGGCAAACCGACAACATGAGTCGAATGATCGATGACCTGTTGGACGTCTCACGCATCACGGAGGCAAAAATCGACCTCCGCCGGAAAACCGTGGAACTCCAGTCCATCCTCTCGGCCGCGGCCGAAGTCGCCCGGTATTCCTGCCAGATTAACGATCAGGAACTCACGGTTTCCTTACCGGAAGATCCCGTGTTTCTCGATGCGGACCCTACCCGACTTGAGCAACTTTTCGGCAACCTGCTGGGAAATGCCTGCAAATACAGCGGCTCGGGCACCCAGATCCGCCTGATCGCGGAGGTGGTCGACGACAGCGAGGCCGTGATCCGCATCTCCGACGATGGTATCGGCATCGACCCGGAGGCGCTGCCCAGGATCTTCGATCTCTTCGTGCAATCCAGCCGCACGCTGGACCGCTCGCACGGAGGTCTCGGGATCGGACTCACGATTGTGGATCGGTTAGTCAGACTTCACGGAGGCACTATCAAGGCCCACAGTGCGGGGCTGGGCCACGGTACGGAATTTGTCGTCCGCCTTCCCCTGCTCAACGGAGCGTACCCCGCACCGCCGACGGAAGCGGGTGGTCCGCTCAAGGAAAAGTCGCTCCGCATGTTGATCGTGGACGACAACCGCGACGCCGCAGAAACCATGGCCTTGCTCCAGCAGCTTCGGGGGCACGACACCCGCACCGCGCACACCGGACCGGATGCATTGACCGCCGCTGGAGAGTTCCTGCCTCACGTCATCCTGCTCGACATCGGGCTGCCAGAAATGGACGGCTTCGAAGTGGCCCGCAGGATCCGGACAATCCCTGAAATGAAGCGGACCTTCCTCGTCGCACTGACCGGATACGGCAGTGAAAACGACCGGGAAAAAGCGCGTTTGGCTGGATTTGACGAGCATCTCTCGAAGCCCGCGGACCTGGAACTTTTACGCGGGTGGCTGCGAACCCGGACCGATCGTTTCTGACAGAATTGAAAAAACCACAGTCCCACTTGGAGACTGCGGCCCGTTTTCAATCCACCCCTTGCTTTATCAGCACCGGGGCTTCTCCCATCGAACCCACGGAAATATTCTCAACCCCTCCGTCAGTTAGAATCTTTTTTCAAGGTCCGTCTGGAGCCGGAGCCACCTTGCCAGGGACACTAATGACGCCTGATGCGACAGGGCTCCGCTCATCGATACTGTCGAGCGGAGGCGCGCGCTTGATCACAATCACACACCCGAGGATGCCCGCGGGAGGTGTGGTTAGATCCTTGTTCGAAATGCTGGAATTCAAATTCGCGGTCCCGTTGGCGTCCGAGACTAACGTTCCCAAGTCGAGTTCGATGGATTGAGGACCTGAAGTTGTCACCGTGGTGGAGTTCGCCGGCCGGGCGGTGGGGTCCGCGGTCCCAGGGTTGGCTGTCGGAGTCGCTGGAGCAGGAGATCCCGTCGGAGGAGATTCCGCGGCGGGAGGTCGGGCTTCAGACGATGGATTTACGGTTGCGGGTTTACCCAATACCGCGGGAGCCGCCGGAGACCATACCACTGCGTGATATCGCTTGTTGGTTTCCATTCCCGAGATTCTTCCCGCCACGCTCACCGCGCTGCCGGTCAACACAAAGGTGATCTCGCCGTTGATGGTCGCGTCTTTGTTGATTGGCGTAACGGAAGCCGTAAGTCGGGTGGGAGCCGGGTTCTCCGGGGAAATGGCCGAGCGGGAGGCGGTCGAGTCGAGAATCGTGCCCGTCGAAGTATCAACGGTCTGCGCCATGGCAAAGGGTGCGCCCATGGTCAGGACTGCGACGAGAATACCATGGGTTTGAAAAATGGATCGGTTGGTTTTCATCATATCGGGTCTTCGTTCGGATGGGCGCGTCCCGGAATTATTTCGAGACGACTGTGAAATCGCATGTCCCGTGCCAAGGCGGGAAAGCATTGAGTTATGCGGGTTTGTGCCGGGTCTGGGGACCCGGCGCCGATGCGGGATGCATGGATCGTGTGCAATTTGCAGGCGATCACGATGTGAGATTCAATCGTTTCATCAGGGCGTTCGAAATCGATTGAGGTTTCAGATCCAACCAGTCCGCAGGCGGTTCCAACGTCTCGCGAATGGTAAACCCATCGGCGAAAATCTGCGGCAGGTCGCTCCAGTTGACAGGCATCGATACCGCCGCGCCGGGTCTGGCCCGGAGGCTCCACGGGGCGATGCAGGTGGCTCCCCGACCGTTGCGCATCCAGTCGATGAAGATCTTGCCGGTGCGTTTTGCCTTGGTGGCGGTGACGATGAAGCGCTTCGGATTGTGTGCCGCTACGGCCACGGCAACCGCCTTGGTGAAATCGCGCATGATCGGCCACTCGTGGGTGCGCTTCAGATGCATGACGATATGCAGTCCCTTGCCGCCCGACGTTTTGACTACGGTGGAGAGACCCTGCTCCGCGAGATAGTCGCGCAGCAAAAGGGCCGCTCCCAGCACTTCCGGCCACGGCACGGCGGGATCCGGATCGAGGTCCCACGTTAGATAGTCCGGCTTATCGACATTCGGAAACCGCGCACCCCACGGGTGAAACTCGATTCCGCCGAACTGCGCCAAGGAGACCAGCCCTTTGGTATCTTTGATATAGAAAACGGTGGTGTCGTCATCGAGCTGCTTCTGCAGCACATGAGAGGGAATGTGGTTGGGAAATGATTTTTGGAAAAACGTTTGCCCGGAAATCCCGTCAGGTGCCCGCAACAAGGCCAGAGGCCGGTTAGCCACGTAAGGCAGCATCCACTCCCCCACCCTTTCATAGTGGCGGGCGACTTCCAGCTTGGTGATCTGATCGGTGGGATACACGAGACGCTCCGGATGGCTGATCATCATGCCCGCCGCTGTCGCATGCTTGTTATCGACGCTGGCGACCTGCAAGGCATCGAGGTGCACATCCATCGGCGCCTTGTCCTCGCGGAGTGCGATGAAGCTTCCCTGACGGATCGATCCGTCGCGAGTGATCTCCGCGAACTCGACTTCCGCGACGAGCTTCGGATCCAGCCACGTCACCGCGCGTTCTTTAAATGAAAATGGCGGCACCGTGGTCCGCACCGGTTTGAAAGTCTCCAACATCCTCTTGCGCGCGGCATCCGAGAAGCCGGTGCCGACCTTCCCGCGCGGAATCAATTTCCCGTTTTCAAACGAGCCCAGAACCAATGCGCCGAATGCTTCCAACGCCCCCTTGGGCTCGGTGTAGCCGCAGATCACAAACTCCTGGCGGGCGCGGCATTTCGACTTCGCCCAATCCCGCCTGGCACCTTCATGATATGCGCCCGTGGAGTTCTTGCTGATGATGCCCTCGAGACCGGTGGCGCAGGCCTGTTTGAACAGATCCCTTCCTTGCCCGGCAGGCCAGACCTTGGAGAGCCGGATGGAGTCTGTTTCTTTTGAGATCACTGCGGCCAGCCGCTTCAAGCGATTTTCCAGCGGCAGGTTCCTGAGGTTGAGGCCGTCGAAATGCAGCAGGTCGAATGCGACAAAGGCGATCTTCCCGCCATCTTTGGATCGCAGCGCCGCCTGTAAGTCGCCGAATCGGGAGCGGCCCTTTTCGTCAAAGACCACCGCCTCTCCGTCGATCACAAAATCCTTGTCGGATATTGCGGATAGATGGACTGCGAGTTCCTGGAAGCGATCCGTCCAATCGATCCCGTTGCGGGTGTAAAGGTGGACGATGCGATTGCGCCGCACCGCGACCAGTCGATAGCCATCGTATTTGATTTCATGCAACCATTGGCTGCCCAAGGGAACGGAAGGAACGACGCGTGCGA
Organism: Akkermansiaceae bacterium; assembly: GCA_031425955.1. Lineage (GTDB taxonomy): Bacteria > Verrucomicrobiota > Verrucomicrobiia > Verrucomicrobiales > Akkermansiaceae > Luteolibacter. The sequence continues at coordinate 31,552 of JANPKJ010000116.1, forward strand.
GCTGAGGAGAGATGAATCCAGCTTTCTCGCGCTCAGGTTTGTGGCTGGCGGACAGGGGCGGCTCGTCATCCAGCAAGCGCATCAACCAGTTCGGTTCCTCGCCCATTCTTGCCAACAGGAAGACTCCATGAAGGCGATCGCCTGATAGCGTGAATTTAAATTTCCCCTTGGCGAACGATTTCTTCCACTGAGGATCCAGCGGCTGCCACGTGCCCTTGTCCCAGATTGCCACGGTTCCCGCGCCATAGTTGCCCTTGGGGATCACCCCTTCGAAGCCGCCGTAATCCAGCGGATGATCTTCGACATGCACCGCCAGCCGTTTCGCGGCCGTGTCTTCTGGGATTCCTTTGGGTACGGCCCAGCTCACGAGCACGCCGTCCATCTCCAGGCGGAAATCGAAGTGATGAGAGCGGGCGTGATGTTCCTGAACAACGAATGACCGTCCAGACTTCGCGGCAATCTTCGCGGAGGGTTCCGGCGTCTTCTTGAAGTCCCGCTTCTCCCGGTAGCGATCAAGCGCGGCGGCGGGTTTTTTTGGCAGTGGTTTTTTTGGCGGCATTTTTCTTCGCTGAGGTGCGCTTTTGGGCAGGCGTGGCCTTTTTCACGGCGACGGGTGGTTTCTTGAAACTCCGCGCCAGGTAGTCCGCCAGATCGAGCACTTTGGAACCTGCGCCTTCTTCCTCGTCATCCCCCGACTGGACGACGTCATCGACGGATTCTCCGCCCGCGATTTTCTTCTCGATGAACTCCATGAGAGCGGATCGGTATTCGTCATGGAAATCGTCGGGCTTCCACTTTTCGGTCATTTCATCTATCAGGCGGGTCGCCAGATCCATCTCTTTCTTGGCGGGCTGCCACTCCTTGCTGTCCGACGACGGGAGTTCCAGCTTGGCGGTGGCTCGGATTTCCTGCGGAAATCTCAACAGCATAATCATCAGCGCATCTTCCCGCACGAATAGAGCGGATAAGTATTCGCGAGTCCGAATCACTACTTTGGAAATTCCCGCCTTGCCGCTGCTGCGCAGTGCCTCCCGCAGCAGGGCGTAGGCCTTGCGCCCGCGCTTGTCCGGTTCCAGGTAGTAAGGCTTGTCGAATAGCACCGGGTCGATTTCATCCAAGGCCACGAATTCGGTGATCTCGATGGTCTTGGTCAACTTGGGTTGCACGGCCTCCAGGTCCTCCTCCGTCAGCAAAATGAATTGGCCGTCCTCATGTTCATAGCCCTTCACCATGCGGTCCCACGGGACTTCGTCGCCGGTATCCGCGTTCACCCTCTCATACCGGATGCGCGCATGGTTCTGACTGTCCACCATGTGAAGCTGGATGTCGGGACGCGACTCGGCGCTCGTCAGCGAGACCGGGATGTTGACCAGCCCGAATGCGATTGATCCTTTCCAGATGGAGTGGGGCACGGCATTGAAGCGTTTAGGAGTTGTTCCACGCGTCGCGAATGCATGCTCCGGCGACCTGCACCGCCGCAGGATTGGCCAACGGTGCGTCTGCCGCGAGTTCCTCCGCGACGATGACCGGAAGCAAGTCGATGAGCGCGATGATCAGCGGCGGCGTTTCCTCCACGCCCCGAATGGCAATGGCCGCGCATTCTTCGTGTCCGATGGCAAGCCCGAGCGTGAGCAGCATTCCATAACTGACGGATGCGACATCCAGAGCAATGATGTCGTCCCTCACCATCCGCGAAATGGCATGCTCCCGGACCTTCCCATAGATGCCAGCGAGAGTTCCCGCGAGAGCCGTGACCCCTTCCTTGATGGTGGCACCTAATGCGCCATTCTCATCGTCTGTTAGTCTATTAAGCATTCCCATCCTCGCTTGGCTGGCCTGCAAGACCTGATGGAGGATCGCTTTCAATTCGGGGAGTTCCTTCATCCGATCATCCTCAGTCTGGATCTTCATAGCGTTGGTGATGTCACGTTCAAGACCGATCATGTCATTGACGTATTGCTTGAGGCTATCGTGGTGCTTTTCGTTCATGGTCCCGGGGTTTCGCAGTTTTCATTCCAACGTGTATTCACAGGATTCCGCGCATCATGGCGGTCCGGAAATTGCTGGATGCATGGAAACGAGGAATACTTAGTGCGATTTGCACCAGCAGCCTGAATGGCGATGGTTGAACCGCAGGATTTAGGCTTGGAACATTTTCTGCTAGCTACCGGAAACCATGAAAACTTGCCAGCACTGCGGAAATTCCTGTGACTTGAAGCGCTTTTCCAGCCATTTTCCCTCGATGGCTTGCAGCGTAATGTCGATGAGGATTCCATACAGCATAGTGTTGTTCACTTCCATGACGGCGCTGCCTGCCCCCACCGGGACGAGGCAGAAGAGGATGTAAACCGGCGCACGGGCCCAAAAGTAGATGTGGAACGGAATCGCCGTAACCTCCAGCAGAATAGAGCTTGAAAGCACAAGGCGGCCCGGGAATCGCGGCGAACAGAATGGAGAAATCGTCAAGGCCACCGACTACGAACATGACTGACAGATCAGCGTGCACTTGGTTGACTGGAGCGATGGGAGCCGAGCCCACAGGGCGGCATCTTAACAGAAACTTCACGAGCCCGGAACGCTATCGGCCAGACTCATGAGGGCTGGCGTGCCCAGCGGAGCTTGTCGAAAAAATCACCTGGTTACTTCCTTCAGACCAGCAGGAGACACTCAGTGTCCTGCGACTGCTCGATGTGAAAAATGTGGATCTCTCAAACGTAAGCCAAGTCTTCGACCCACTGGCGAAGAATTATGCCACCGAAAAGGAAAACTGCTAAGCTCATACCTTCTGGACATGCAAAACCCAAGTGTAGAGTTCCGGCTTTTTCCGGCGACGGGGACACTCCGGAACCGCCACCACCCGTCCAATGCAGGCGGCAGCTCACAAACCACTTACCGGGACGCCAGTGGCAGGATGACAGGCAGCGCTTCGACCCAACCCACCACGGGAGCTTCGTCCCGCACCAACTATCGCGACGCCACCGGCCGTATCGAGGGCACCGCCGACACCCGGACAGGCAACAGCTCCGGGACAAGCACTCATTACCGAGATGCTTCGGGCCATGGCCTTCCACAAAAGTCCACTCCGCCGGTGTCGTGTCCGGGAACGCTTCCAGGCAGAACTTATGGCACAGCGTCACCGCCTGCTCATTGGTGAACATCCTATAGCCGGCCCCGACGATGCCCACGATGGAAATCAATCAGATTCCCCCAAGCGAAATCATCAGGCGGAAGCGCACGCATCACCCGCCTACCACCGCCTGCGGATAACACATCCAGCAGGTGCCGGCAATGGGGCCTGGGCAGACCTCTCCTGTTGCCAGAGGCCGTGCTTGTAGGGAAACCACCTCCTACATAACCTTACGCGGTGAACAGAGAACTTGTCGAGCAACTTGCCCGTCTGGAAACCCGGGACTCGTCACGCTTTGACCAGAGAGCCAGGGCCTTCGTCTCGATTCATTCAAACCCGGCGTTCGGGTGGCATGTCGCCCGTGCATTCGCCCTTGCCCGGAAGACATTCCCGACCACCGTAATCGGGCGTGACCGCTGGCTTTTCAGTGCTTACCTGATGCACCTGAATCCGGCCGCCTACGGCCGCTGCGAAGTCGAAGCCGCATTCGAAATCTCCCAGCAGCCAGACTTCTCGGCAAAGCTCTAAGCCATGCTCATGACGGGCTTGGGCGATCCGATCGACACCCACCTCAACCTTGTCGCAGAGAAGGCCGGCATCCCCAGACCTACAGTCGAGGCCTTTGAGATCTTGTTTTTCAACGTCCTCGTCCGCCATCAGGATGGACTGTATCTCTCAAGTTTGGCTTACCCGGACGGACGTCTCGTCGAGCTCGATGAAGACTACTTCGGGACTACACCAGTCACGGACCTGCTTTTACGGGCCGCTTACAACTACCGGGATATCGATCCCGTATCGCGCCTCGCCAGCATGGATAGCACCGCCTGCCTGAGAGATCTTTCGGCCCTCCATGCAGGTGGGGCAGAGGCTGAATTGGAAAAGAAGATGGTGGGGAATGCGCTCCTCATGGCCAAGCTGGGACTGCTCAATCAGCGCAGCGTGGGGATTCAGCGAGCCACAACCATGCTTGCTGCCCGCCGCGGCCCCGTCGCCATCACCCCGGTTGCAGAGGAATTGAAAGCTCCTTACCTCGACGTGGACCTCGCGACCGCAATCGCTGAATTCCCTCCCATCACCGAAGCCGACCGTCAGGATTTACAAGCGGCGTTCCGTCCCGGTCGCAGCTACTACAGCGATGAAACCGGCGCAGTATTCCCCTTAGATGAACCGGACCAGGCCACCATTCCTAGCGAGCCAGTTGATCGATCCAACCCCATTGTGTGGTTCCCGGAGCCCATTCCCGCGATGTGGCGGAACAAGGACTCCGACACGCCGGTAATCCTGGTCGCCCGAATGTCCGAGCCAGGGCTCCCCGACCACTATTTGACGGACAAGAACAATGGCGTTCCGGTATCGGAAGTGTTTTTCGGAAACTAGGCTACCAGTGCCCCGGGCACGATTGCCAGCGGGGCGTTCCTTGTGCCGAACGCTATCTCCACTCGCGGGGTTGGTTTTCAGTTTCCCCGGCTCACTCCATGGCGCTCCGTGTTGCGATCCATCTGCTTGCCCAATCACTACCGCAGGCGCTCGCAGGCCGACCAAAGCGTGACATTGTCAACAGTTCCGCAGTGCTGTCGCAATGCACTTGCGAGGGTTATGCGGCCAATCGTGATTGATTTTAGTGGGAGCAACAGATGCAGTTCATATTTCGAATCAATTTCCACCCACTCCCCTTTTCTCCTTTTTTCACCCGTGTAAAAATCAGCGCCTCCAGCCACCTAAAATTACACATAATACCATTTCGCTAAATTAATGTGACTCCGCTGTTTTGTTCGAAGCGTTTACTTGATCGAGCAGCCAGCTTCGACCTACCAAACGCAACACTGCTGCTGCGTCATCCCAATAGCGTCGGAGGGCCGGCAAGGTTGCTTCCCTCAATTCCTCAACG
>JANPKJ010000117.1:0-3301 GCA_031425955.1 Akkermansiaceae bacterium
AGGTAAGCCCGCGCAAAAGTGGTTTTTCCTGCGCCATTGCAGCCAGCGAAGAGATAGATCGTGGGAGGCTCGGGACTCATGGCTGGAAGCAATCCCACTTGCCCTTGGGTTCGGGGATTGGACGACCGAGCGCTATAGCAGTTTCCAACCATCCTGAGATGACGGCTTGAGCATTGGCGACAGCCTCCTCGTAGGTCGCGCCATCAGCCATGCAGCCGGGAAGTTCCGGGACTTCGACATGGAAAGTGCTGTCCGCTTCGCTCCAATAGATGACCAGTCCGTAACGCATTTCGATTGCCCGCAGCCTAGTCGCCCGACGGCATCTGTCGAGCATCGCCATCCCCCCAAGGAGCGGCGGAATCCAGATGCCTGCAATAGCAGGATTGGGAAATCCCGCGAAGCACACTCCGGATGGCCAATAGGCAATCCGTCCGCCGTGCCCATGGAATGCCAATGAGGTGCGGGTCCTGGCCACCCGGCGGCCTTCCCGGATTTGATGGATCCAGAGGATGAATCGGAACCGGCTCCGTAAAAAGGGGGGCGAACGATCAATCGAAACGGGCGGAACGAACGTGAATCCGTGATCAATGACCCCACTGCGTTCATTGTGTCAACATTTGCACCCTGGCCCCATTTCTGCGAGGACTGACCCGGCCACATTCTGACCCGGCCACATTACCCATGAATCCCCAGCCATCAAAAAACGGAAAGCGGCACAACTGGACCCGTAGTCAAATCGCCATGCTCGGAACGATTCCAGATACCCACCTCTCCTGGAAACTCGGCTTAGCGATCAGCACCGTATTCAAAAAACGCCAAAAACTCGGCATCCCCGCTTCGCGACCTCCCAAGACCATCGATTGGACCCCTGACATCATCGCTTTGCTAGGCAAGATTCCCGATGGCGAAATCGCCAGAATCTACGGCATGAACATACTCTCCGTTCAAAAAAAGCGGGTCTCCCGCGGCATCCGATGCTACGCCCGCAAATCCAAAACCTGGCACTACTGGACGAAAAAGGAAATCGCCCTCCTCGGAAAGATGCCGGACGGCGATGTCGCCCTCAGAACCGGAATCAACAAAGCCTCCGTCTTTTGGAAACGCTGCAAACTCAAAATCCCACCCTTCACCCAAAAGCGCCCGAAAAAACTTCTCACCGACTGGACACTCAATGAGATCGCCGTCCTTGGCAAAATGACCGACGCCGCAGCCGCGGCCTCCCTCGACCTTGCGCACTCAGCCGTCCGCCTGAAACGCATTTCCCTCGGCATACAACCCTTCGGCCGATCCTCTTCCCATTGAAAACCAAAAACTCGTCCCGGCGATTTACCTCGTCAATTCATCCCTGCATAGCCGAAGGCGACGACGAAAACCCCGGACGACGACGGGAAGCCTCGCGAACACGGATCGTCATTGATGATTTATCAAGTCCTTGTTAGTCGGGACTTTCGACGGGCAATCGATGCCATGAAACCGTTGGACAAACAGGCGGCGTCTTTCCTCCTCCGTGCCCTCGGAACCAATCCCGCTCCAGACCAACTCCCGGGCGGTCGCCATCATGTCAAAACCCATGAGCAGGCGCTCCTCGGGTGTTTTGCGCATCATAGCGGCGAAGATCATTGCGATGATCTCCGGCGCGGTGTCCTTCACGGCAAAACCCGTGTCAGCGTATCTGTCAGGTTCAATGCGGCTGACCATGCCTTCAGGTAGTCGGGATCACACCCGGTGGCAATCAGGCTCTCCACGTCTGCGAGTTGCCGTTCGGACTGCGACTCCCTTGCCCAGTGGAGCTTGGAAAGGATGAGATCCTCCTTGCTCACCACCCAGACCTCGAAATCCGCCAGAACGTAGGGAGGCCACGTGTCAATATTGAAGATCTGACAATGTCAGAATAAATTGGACTTCATTTGAAATTTGTGTCAGGACTCCAGAAACTACGACCCACCTTCCCCATGGAACACACCCTTCAAAAGATCGACCCACGAATTCTCGGTGAAAAGCTGAAGAGCGCTCGGACTGATCGTGGATTGACCCAGAATGACGCCGCAGATCATCTCGGTGTCGCCCGCACCACTCTGGTGGCCATCGAAAAAGGCGATCGCCGGATCACTGCAAAGGAACTCGTGATGCTGGCTTCCTTGTATGGACGCCCGTTGTCGGATTGGCTGAGCGAGAAACCCGCCTCGGTTCCGTTGGTGCCGCAGTTCCGGATGCCGCCACGCGAGCTGAACCTCGGAGAATCGGAGATTCGTGATGCCGTGTCCAAGCTCGAAAGCCTCGCCCGCGACTACGCCGGACTGGAGGAGCGCACCGCTCTGCCGTTGGTTCGCCGTCATCCTATACCCTATTCTTACGAAGGACCGGGAATCACGCCCGAGATGCGCGGTGAAGAAGTCGCAGCCGAAGAACGGACCCGGTTGGGTCTGGGCGATGGCCCGATCCATGATCTGCGGTCGGTTCTTGAGAAATCCGTTGGCTTGCGCGTCTTCTACCTCGACCTGCCTTCCGTGATTGGCGGCATCTATGCCTATTCGGAAGATCTGGGAGGCTGCATCGCCATCAATCGTCTCCATCCCGCTCCTCGCGGCGTCTGGTCGCTGGCTCATGAATTCGGGCACTTTCTTTCGACCCGACACGCCGCCGATGTCAGCCTTTGGAATGGAGCACCGTGGGGAAGAGCCGCAGCCGAAAAGTTCGCCGATTCCTTCGCCAAGAACTTCCTCATGCCCCGCACCGGTGTGAATCGTTTGCTATCTGAGATGGTATCCTCCCACGGCAAGGGCGTGACTGCGGCCGATGTGCTCACCCTGGCCCACCAATTCCGGGTCTCCGCCGAAGCGATCTTCCGGCGCTTGGAAGAATTGAAGCGTCTTCCTGCAGGGACTTGGGACAGCCTCCGGGCCAATCGGTTTCAACCCGACAAGGCCCGAACCACGCTCGGGCTTGCCTTGACCGCGCGCGAGCCAGTCCTGCCATTCCGCTACCGGATGATGGCGCGGAATGCCTACGACGCGGCCGATAGCGACATGACCGAGTCGGAACTCGCGGCGCTGTTCCGCATGGACCGGGTGGCCGTCCGGGATGAACTCGAAGTGCTCCGCAGCCAGGCCGATGGTCAGGGCGATGACGGATTCGAGCGGATTGATCTCGATCCCAATCTACTGCTTCTCGCGTTCTAATTTCAACCGCGGGAACCATGGGACCTATCCTCATCACCGATGCCTCCGTGCTGATCAATCTCGTCGCCTCCGGAGTGGCGGGGGACATCCTTTCCGGTTGCGGGATGGAATTCAAAGTCTGC
>JANPKJ010000118.1:0-47883 GCA_031425955.1 Akkermansiaceae bacterium
ACGTCTGGTTCACCAATTCCCCGACTGACTTTGCGCTCCTTCGCGTCCTTTGCGACTTTGCGGTAAATTCAGATTGAGGAATGCCGGGCGGCGGAGACTTTCGAGTGGTTCTGGTTGTTTCCGGCGCGGCAGATTTCGACGGACCCGGAAACCGGGATCCGGCGGCGGCATCATCTGCATGGGAAGGTCTATAATGAGGCGATCAAACGGGCCGCTCATGAAGCCGGGATCGAAAAACGGGTGACGAGCCATGCCTTGCGGCACTCGTTCGCCACGCACCTGCTGGAAAACGGAGCGGACCTGCGGACGATCCAAGATCTGCTGGGGCATGAGGACATCACGACGACGGAGATCTATCTGCACGTGGCGATCGGGGAAAACGGACTCGGGGTGGAGAGTCCGCTGGATCGGCTGGTGGGGAGCTAAGTGGGAGGAAGAGGTGGATTGACCAGGGCCACCTCATTCTGAGAATACCAACCGCGAATGAACGCAAATAGACGCGAATGATCAGAAGCAAACCCGAAGGTTTGATCAAATGGTCTCCTTACCGTTGAATCGGGCAGGTGAATTTGGCTTCATTCGCGTTCATTGACGTCCATTCGCGGTTAAAAAACCAAAATGAGGTAGCCCTGGTGGATTGACGATTGATGATTGTTGATTTTGGATTTTTGATTTTGGATTTTTGATTGGAAGGTGAAGAAAATGATACCTCACGAATTGAAAACCGGCTGATTGACTTTGCGGGGGCGGGGGCGGTGCAATCACCAGGCATTTGGATTTACCGCGGAGGCGCAAAGGTCGCGGAGGGACGCGGAGGAGGATGAAGGATGACCTACTTGCGGATGTCGGACTGTCATTTGGGTCTCCTCATCAATTTCCACACCATCTGTCTCAAGGATGGAATCAAACGCCTGGTCCACGACTTCCCCATCTGGCTTTGCGTCCCTTGGCGACCTTTGCGACTTTGCGGTAGATCCAGATTGAGGAAGACCGGGTGGCGGCTGGATCGCTGAATCATTGAAGAGGAATGCTGAGTGACGATTTTTTCGATTGGGAAGAGGTGGTGGTTTCGGAGTGCGGGGACGGGTTTCCGCGATCTCTTGGCCGACATGTCTGCCGGTGAATGAAAGAGGAAGAGTGGGGACGGGAATGTCCCCACTCCTTATGGGCTTAGGCGGCGGCCGGGCTGGCAGGCGTTGGTTTCTTCGGGGCGCGCTCGGTGCGGGCGGCGCTTTTCCAAGCGGCGAGTTTGTCGGGGTCGCGGCTGTATTTGTTTTGGAGGGCGGCATCGAGGCGGCTGACGATGGCTTGGGCCTGGCTGAGGCGGGTGTCGATGGCGGAGGTGCTTTGCACGCCCTCGAAGTTGTCGCTGTGCTTGCCGGAGTTGCAGTCGTCGATGGCAGCGCGGTCGGCGCGGAGGTCTTCGACAAACTCGGCGGGGAGTTCGTAGGCGATGATCACTCAGGAAGCCGCCTTCACCTCGTCCCATGTCTTGGACCAGAGCGCGAGGGCGTCGCCGAGGTCGTCGATGGGTTCGCACTTGGCGAAGACTTCCGGACTGGGGAACAGCGCTTCGCTTCCCCGGAAGTCCTCGCTGAGCAGCGGGTAGGCACCGCTGTTGGGCGCGCGGAAGGCGATGGCCTGCATGTTCGCGGCGCAGTTGGCGGGATCGGTGACGAAGTTGATGAACTTGTGGGCGAGCTCGACTTGGGCGGATTTCAGCGGGATGCAGAGGTCGTCGCACGAGAACGCGGATCCTTCCTTGGGGATTTTCACGACGATGTCCTCGTTTTCATCCACCACTTGCAGGAGGTCGCCGGCATAGCCCTGGACCACGTGGAACTCACCGGAAGCAAGGCCGCTCTTGTATTGCTCGCTGTCGAACTTGGCGATGTTCTTCTTCCAGCGGATGGCGACGTCGCGGGCCTGGGCGAGCTGGGCGGGATCCTTGGAGTTGAGCGAGTAGCCGAGCGACAGCAGCGCGGCGCCGAGGACTTCGCGCATGTCGTCGAGCAGGGTGACGCGGCCCTTGAGGTCGGTACGGTCGAGCATGCTGTAGGAGGCGACGGGGTTGCTCACCTTGCTGCCGAGCCAGCCGAGGCAGGTGGCGGACATCATGTAAGGGACGGAGTGGACCATCTTGGGATCGAGGGCGCGCTTGAGGTAGTCGGCATCGATGTGTTTGAGATTCGGGAGTTTTGCGGGGTCGAGCGGCAACAGCATTTTGTCCCGGACCAGGGTCTTCACCATGTAGGATGATGGCGTGAGCAGGTCGTAGCCGCCGGCCCCGGCGGTGAGCTTGGAATACATCGCCTCGTTGGAATCGAAGGTGTCGATCTGGACGGTGCAGTTGTTCTCCTTTTCGAAGCGCTTGACGAGTTCCGGGGCGATGTAGTCGGCCCAGGTGTAGATGCGGAGGACCGGTTGATCGCTTTTTGAGCAGCCGGAAAGAGCAGTCGCAGCGAGCCCCGCGGAGGTGGTGGTGAGGAAATGGCGGCGTTTCATGATGGGATCGACAAAGGAAAATCAGGATTCATGCCGTTTGCCCATGCAATTTTCACGAGCTTGCGGTCACCGGTCGATGCGCTAGGTTTTTCGCAATGAGTCGCCGATCGAGAAAACGCATGGGTGCGGGAGAGACCCGCTGGCTGGGCAAAGTGGCGGTCGCCGTGCTGGTCTTGGGAGTCATCGGATTCGGCGTGGGATACGGGCTGATCCGGAATTACCTGCACAGCGATGCGTTCCGGAAATTCCTGTCCGCCGAGGCGAGTGAAATGGCGGGCGTGAAGGGTGAGTTCGCGCTGTTTCGTTGGGAAGGGCTGGCGGTGGATACCGCTTCGTTCGAAGCGACGAGCGATGGCCCGGTGACCGCCTTGCGGGCGGACGACCTGCACACGGAAATCGGCCTCAGCGGACTGACCCGCGGGGTCTGGGAAGTCCGTGGCTCCAGTCTGCGGCGGCTCGATATTTCCGTGGATGCGAGAAAACGCGCCGCCGAGCCCCCGCCGGTGGTGGCACAGTCCCCATCCCAACCCAAGAAGGAAAAATCCGGAAGCAGCCCCGGCTGGTTTCCGAGCGAGGCCGAGCTTCAGGGAATCGACGTGCGCGATGTGACGGCGAAAATCATTCTCGACCAAGGCCTGCTGGTCGCGAGCGGCCTCAGCGTCCACGCTGAGAAAGTCGGCTCAAATGACGCCTACCGGGCCGACATCAAGGGCGGCACGCTGCGCCTGCCATCCAGCCTGGTGCCGGAAATCCGGCTGGAGCGCGCGCAACTCCGCTATCAGGACAAACAGGTGTTTCTCACAGACGCCACGGTCACCGCCTGGAGCAACGCCCGGCTCCAGGGAAGCGGCGAGTGGGACATGCAGTCGCGCCAATATTCGCTCGAAGGCGACGCGTCCGGCATCAAGTGCGAGGATCTTCTCAATGCGGACTGGTCGAAGCGTCTAACTGGCGACGTGACCTCCACCTTCAGCTCCAACAACCACGCCGGATTCCCCCAAGCCCGCGGCAAGCTCACCGTTCACAACGCCGTGCTGACTGCCTTGCCGATGCTCGACGCACTCGCCGCCTACGCGGACACCCGCCGTTTTCGCGTGCTCTCCCTGAACGAAGCACACACCGACTGGCAGTGGAAAAAAGGCGAGTATTCCCTGCAAAATCTGGTGCTCTCCAGCGAGGGTCTGGTGCGACTGGAAGGCAACATCGTCATCCGCGGCCGGGAAATCGACGGAAAGTTCCGGCTGGGACTCGCGCCGGGCACACTTTCCACCATCCCCGGAGCGGAGACCGACGTGTTCCTCGCCGGCGAACGGGGCCTGTTATGGACGCCGCTGCATATCACCGGCACGTTGGATGATCCGAAGGAGGATCTCACCGACCGGCTGATCGCTGCCGCAGGGTTGCGCATGTTCGACCAGCTTCCCGAAACCGGGGAAAAGGTCATTAAATTCACCCACTCGGTGCTCGGGGACTCGTCCTCCAAGACCGTCGAAAAAGGCCTGAAGATCATCGAGGAAAACAGCGACACCATCCGCGAAGTCAGCGGCATCCTCGACGGGATTCTCGGCAGCAGACGCAAGGAAAAGCCAAAAAAGGAAGACGAGGCGCAGTGAGTCCGAAAATTTCCCTCATCATCCCGGCACACAATGAAGCGAATTTCCTCCCGGCTTGTCTGCAAGCCGCGCGGATCGCGGAACAGCGGATTGATTCTCCCGTCGAAATCGTCGTCATTCTCAATCGCTGCACCGATGCCACCGAGGAAATCGCCATCCGCCACGGTTGCCTGATCGTCCGGGAGGATGCCAAAAACCTCTCGATAATCCGCAATGCCGGAGTCGCCGCCGCTTCCGGGGAAATCATCGTCACCTGTGATGCCGACAGCCGGATGCATCCCGACAGCTTCAAACAAATCCTCCGGCGGCTCGCTACGGGACGTGTCGTAGGTGGCGGGGCGATGGTCTATCCGGAACGCTGGTCAGTGGGAATCGTCGCCAGCGCAATGGCAATTTTACCTTATCTCGCATTCACCGGCGTGAGCTTCGGTTTATTTTGGTTCCTGAAGCGGGATTTCGAAAAAATTGACGGCTTTGATGCGCGCTTTGTATCGGTGGAGGACGTGGATTTCGCCCGCCGCCTGAAGAAGCATGGCCGCGAGTCCGGCCGCGGGTGGGGCACGCTTTTTTCGACACCCCTGATCACCTCGTGCCGGAAATTCGATCAGTTCGGCGACTGGTATCTCTTCAATAACCCCGCCTTCGTCCGCAAGGTTTTCCGCGGCGACGACCGGAAAACCGCCGACCAATTTTGGTATGACGTGCGCTCTGACTGAGACAAAATATTGAAGCCAGCCAGAGTTGGGGGCGGATCTGTCACAAATCGCCGGTTGAGATGTCAGATTGGCACATTCAACTTCATGTGTTTACTTCGTGTTGGCACGATCCGTGCAACCTTTCGCTTGGCCAAGACATATCATCTCTGTGATTTCCTACCGAAAATACAAATCCACATACCCTGCTGCCGCCTTCTCGCTCATTGAAATGGTGGCCGTCATCGCCATTCTCGCCACCTTGATGACGGCAGGGGTCAGCTTACTGAGCAATACCGGCATCCAGTCACGCAAGACCGGGACCGACATGCTCAGCGGCTTGATCGAGCAGGCGCGCACCAAGGCGATCACCTCGCGGTCGAACATTCTTCTCGTCATTGCCGAGCCGGGCGCGCTCCCCGCCCAAGACGAACGTTGCCGCATCGGCATGTTCAAAGTCCCGGACAACTGGTTGGAAAATTCGACCACTGTGCAAAATGCCGAGCTCCTCTCCCGCTGGCAAACCCTCAATACCGGCATCGTCTTGATCCCCGGCGACGTCACTCAGGATAAAGTCACAATCCCCAATCCAATCAAACCAAACAAGAAGATCAGCATCACCTACGGAGGAACCAAGAATCTCAAGGTTAATGCTTACGCCATCGCTTTCAACTCCCGCGGTGGCCTCTCCTATCCCGTCGGTTCGACGCCCGTCGTCCTCCGCATCGCTGAAGGTGGCTACCGAGGGGGCGAGGCGAAACCCAACAAACGCGGTGACGAAGGGATTGTCACCGAAAGTCGCTTGAACATCGGTCGCGTCACCGCACGCCCCTACCAGATCGACGGATGAATTTCAGCTCTTCAAAGTCCTCGGAGAACCGTGGTTCATCGTTGATCGAAACGGTGATCGCCATGGGCGTGCTCTCCGTTGCAATCCCGTTGGTCTTCGGAGCGCTGGCCGAGTCCGGAAAAAGCGGCATGTCGGCGGAGGCCGAAACGCGCAGCACTTGGATCGTCCCCACCTGCATGGAGGAAATTCTGGCGTCCCGGGACGGGAAGCCCCAGTTCTTTACCGCCACTACAGTCGGTCAGGTTTTCCCACCGGTCGGCGACGTCTGGGCATTGGCATTCTCAGCGGAAGGCAAGCCGATCGGAAAAATTTCCAAAGGCGTTTATGACAAGGGGACCAAGGAACTCAATGGTCAGACCGTGCGCTACATCACCACCCTCAGCGCCGCACAGACGACAACTCCCGCGGGAGCCACACCCATGCTGCGCGCCCTGATTACGCTCGAATATCCATCCGCCCTGCCGGTGGCCAAGCGCCAGAAACTCGAATTTTACACCCGCATCCCATGAAGCCGTCCCGTCCATACAAACGCGGGTTCTCGCTCATCGAACTGATGTTCTCGATGGCCATTGGCTCGATCATCCTGATCCTCGCCGCGACCATGCTAGGCAGCTCGGGCGAAGGCTACGAGCGGGTCGGCGGCAGCGTGGCCACCGAGCGCGAGGCCCGCGCCCTCTTCACCCAGCTTGCCTCCGATCTCTCCACCTCGAAATTCCATAAAGACGGTCTGATCGAAAAATCCTCCGCCGGTTGGCCTGCCGACAAGCTCGGAATTCTCAGCCTCCAGCCCGCCGCGGCACAGACAGATGCGGGCCGTATCGGCGACCTGTGCGCGGTGAATTACTACATCAAGGACCTCCCCATCGGCGGCAAGACCGTCCGCTGCCTGATGCGCGGCTTCCGGGAAAGCAATGACACCTTCAAGGCCCTCAAGGCGGACACCGTCGCCACCCTTTTCGCGGAACAACCGAAAATCGACGAGCCCATCGCCTTCGGAGTCATTTCATTCGAAGCACGGCCAAGATCGCGCGACAGTTTGGGCAAATGGATCGACTGGGTCGAAAACGACACCACCGGCCCGGAGGGACTCGATGTCAAACTCGTGCTCGCCCGTCGCGAACTCTCCGGAAAATTCAAAACCGCCGCCGACTGGAACGGCACCGGCACCGCCGGAAACCTGTTGGGACAACCCTCCCAGGCTGACCGCAACAAGAACCTCGAAGTTTACGCAACCACCCTTCGTTTTGGAAATCATGCAAATCCCTAACCACCCGCAGCGACGCACGGCCCGGGGATTCACCCTGCCGGCGATTCTCGTCGTCGTCGGCGCACTGCTCATCCTCGCAGTCGGCGCACTGCTCATCGTCGGCATCGAGCGGAACACCTCCCGCGCCTTCTCCGACCGCGAGCGCGCGAACCTCGCCGCCCGCGCCGGGCTGGAAGATGTGAAAGGCATCTTCGCGAAAGAGGCCGCCAATGATGATTTCCTCATCCTCCAAGGGACGGAAACCAAAGCATCCGGAGCCGCCAAGGATCCCGCCCCCTATCTCTATCTCGCCCGCGGCTCCGGCGGTGGCGACGAGGTGAGCTACCGCTACGTCCCGTTGTTCAGCGCGGCAACCCAGCCAACCGAAGCCCCGGCGGGTAGTCCTATCAAGGCACCGGAAGCGAAGGACCTCATCGGAAGCCTCACCAAGGACATCAGCGCCCTGCCGTGGCATGACCCCGCAAAGGTATCGTGGGTCAACATCCTGAACGCCAATGGCAAGATGATTTCCCGCTACGCCTACTGGGTGGAAGACCTCCAAGGTCGCGTGGATGCGGGCACGGCCGGCAACACCAAGGATACCGCGGGAGCGCACAAGCGCTACGGCTGGAAAGCGGGGGACATGGCGAAAACCGAAAAATCCGCGAAGTTTCCGGCACCCGGATTGAATGCTGAAGAGTCCAAGCCCGGCCCCGACGGACGCGATGCCGCCCCTCCACTCGACCAGGTCGCGCTCTACGTCATTGATCCGGAAGCCAAAGCCAAAGATGAATCCAGCCTCGACAAAACCATGATTGACGGACGCAAGGCCCTCATTTCTCCGGAATCTGTCCTTGCCGTTGCCGGAATGCTTCCGCCTCTCACCCGCGGCGCGGACGGGCGCCTCGCTGACCTCAAGGCCCGCTCTCTGGAAGAAAACCTCACCGCGTCCGTCCAGCCCTATGACGAACAACCGCTCGTTCCGTTCGCCTATGGCGTTGATCCCTCCGTCACCGGACAGCCAAAACTCAATCTCAACTCCCTTCTGGCAAAACCCCCTTCGGCTGCGGTCGATGAAATGGCTGCGTGGATCAGAACGGCCCTGCCCGCTTTCGAGAACCGCAAGGGCGCGTTTCCCGACGACTATCTCAAAACGCTCGCCGCCAATGCTCTGGACTATGCGGATCAGAATGACGATGCGACCGCTTCAATCTCGATCATGGGTCCGAATACCTATCGCGGACTGGATGCCTATCCACTGATCAGCGAGGTGATCCTCCATTTCAAATATCAGGGAGTCAAAACGGTGAAAGGACGCAAGGTCATGAACTGGCAGATGCAGGTATTCGTCGAGTTGTGGAATCACACGAACTTTGAGGTGAGCGGCCCCGCTCGGGTGTCCTATGAAAACAAGTTCATGCACCCTGCCATCGACGTAGAGATCGCGAGAACCTTCGACGATGAGGAGCTGTTAACAGATCCAAACCAAGTCAAACCCACTTTGCAAAAAATCGGAGATAAGTTTTGGTCTCCCGAATTTAATGTGAACTTGGCACCAAATCAATATAAGTTCTTCAATTTCATCAATCTTGCCTATGCGGTGGATTTGGGACCTTCTTCAATCAAAGTTCAGCCCGAGTTTAATATCGATGAACTGGTTTATGGCGCTTCAGGAATCAGTCTGTTGTGGAAGGGAAAAGAGGTTGACCGAAGTCACAATCTTCTCCGCGGAAATGAGAATCCTAAGTTTACGAAAACCGAATTCGTCACCAACTTCCAGAAACAGGATGGATATGCACACATCCCTGCGAATAGCTACGGGCAGCACAAAAGGCCACCAGATTATCGAAACAACATGGGAGACAGCAGACAGTCACTCTATCTTCGTGCGGCAGATTTTCCCATGTCAGACAATAGTTATCCCGGGAATGTCAGCCCAAACCAAAGAAATGTTCGGAATGCAAGCGTCTACAAAAACGGGTCAGGGCAATCCGACACTTACGGGCGTGTGCTGCCTTCGGAGTGGCCTGATGGCGGTCACAATGTCCCGGTAAAGTTGTCCGCACTTACGGCACCGAACAATTTTCCCTCCCCCGCAAACTACAACCCTGCGGACACAACAAGATTTCCTGACTTCAATTCTGCGCTTGAAGGCGATACACCAACCTTCATCTCCAACGCAGGGCGATTCTACAGCGCTACGGAACTGGGCCGGATCTTTGATCCAATCATGTATGCCCCAATGTATGATAATGGTGACAGTATTTTAGACGGAACCATGCCTTCGAACCGAAACACTTGGCCCTCAGTCGAGCGGGGCAACGATTCCGGGAACCCGCAAAATGTCTACTATGGAGGTGGCAACACCTTGAGGATCGGACGTCCGGAACATCCCAAGTTCGACGTCATTTCAGGAGCACCACCAGCGGAAATGCCTGACACGCATGCGGCCCGATTGCTGGATATCTTCCATACGGGAAAATCGCGTTCAACGAACCAAGCGGAAAGGGAAGGTGAGCTGGTCCGAATCGAAGGTCACGTCAACCTCAACACGGCCACAGAAGATGCCTTGCGGGCATTAGCGGCAGGAAATCTGAAAGCAGATCCAAGACTAGTTCGGACGAACTCGCAAACGCACTCCACCTCCACGGCTGCGCCGCCTGTCACTGAGATCGAGGTTCCTGCACTCACACGGACCAAACAAGCCGACCTCCTTGCACAAGCCATCATCCGCGGCAGGCCCTACCTGTCGCCCTCGGAAATTGCAACCTCGCGGGACGAGAACGGCAAAGTGCCATTTGGAAACGCACTTCTCTACCCGGAATTCAAAATCAAAGAGAACATGAGCTCGCTTCAATGGTCGGACGCCGCCGCCGAGGAAGCCTTCGCAAGGGTTTACAACTCGTCCACTGTCCGCTCCCGGAATTTCCGCATTTGGGTGGTGGGTCAGGCGATTGCTCCCACCACACCGACCAACGAGTCACCCGAAGTCCTTTCCGAATTACGCAGGGTGTTCACGGTTTTTGCGGATCCCGGCGAGCGGAACTCAAACGGGTCGATTGACAATTCGAAATTCAAGACCTCCATCCTCCATGAAAACGATTTTTAGGACCCTTCTTCTTTTTGCCGCCACACATTGCCTGTCCTTGGCGGAAGAAACAGACGAAAATCTTCCATCGGGTTTCATTCGTCTTGTAAACGGCGTGGCTGGGGGTGAGGGCAACGTCAAGCTGGAGATTGACGGGCAAGACATGCGCCCCAAGGGATACAAACTCGGAGATGCCACGGGAGGCATTGGGCTTCGTCCCGGCGCAAGGAAAGTGACCATCAGGAAAACAGGAGTGAAAGAGGGCAGCACGACCATTCAACTTGAAAAGGACCAAACCGTTACCGTGATCCCCTATGCGGAGAAGATTCCTGCGAGCGACCAGGAGCCCGGGCATCTTGCGATCCGGATTCTGCGCCTGAAACAACGTTCGGTGGATGAGGGGCGTACAGCCACTTTCGTTTCGGTTTCCGCCAACCCGGAGCTGAAGGTTGAACTGCAAGGGGACGATGGAAACTGGGCGACTGTTTTTGTAAAGCGCCTTTCGATCGGGGAGACCCCGTTGACCTTTTCGGTCGGTTATGCGCCGACGAAAGTGAACGGGAAGATCATCAAACCCATTCCGATTGGCGGTCCCGGCAATTATGTCATCGTTCTCTACGACGACCCGGAAGGCAACGTGCAGTCGATCTACTTCCGCGACTTCAAGTTCCTCAGCGCGGATTGAACTTTTCCTTCCCGTTGGATTCGGATAGGCACCCTCCATGCGCCGCCTCCGCAACGACCTGTCCTACACGTTCCGCCCGCCGAAGTTGCAGGACTGGCTACGTCCGCTCGGCCTCGCGCTGAACCGCGCGGTGCATCTCAACCGGAAATATCGGATCGGAAAAATCGAGGCGGAGGGATTCCAGCGCGTCCGCGAGCTCAACGAAGCGGGACACGCACTACTGCTCGCACCGAACCATTCCGACCATTCGGACCCGCACGTGGTGATGGAGATCGCCCACCGCCACGGCATGAAAGCGATGTTCATGGCGGCGCGGGAAATCTTCGAAGTCAGCGCCACCGCCTCGTGGGCCTTGCAGAGCATGGGCGTCTTCTCGATAGACCGCGACGGACCGGACCTTTCCGCGATCAAGACGGCGATGAGTCTGTTGGAATCCGGCGCGGATCCGCTGGTCATCTTTCCGGAGGGTGAGATCTATCACCACCACCGCCGGCTTGATCCGCTGAACGAAGGCGTCGCTTCAATCCTGCTCAAAGTCGCCGGCCGCATGCCCGCCGGAAAGGGCGCGTTCCTCGTTCCCGTGGGATTGCGCTTTTTCCATGATCCGTCGGTGGAGGCGACCTTCTGCGAGCGGCTCTCGAAGCTGGAGGACCGCATCGGCTGGACACCGAAACCGCGGATGCCGGTGGACGACCGCATCCTTCGTCTCGGGACTGGCATCCTCGCCCTCAAGGAAACCGAATATCTCGGCTACGCGGGAACGGGGAACGTTCAGGAGCGCCTCACCCATCTCTGCGAGACCCTGCTCAGTCTTGTGGAAAGCCGTTATCCCCGCGATGCCAAGGCCGTGAAGCCGCCGGAACGCGTCAGGGCGCTCCGCTTCCGCATCCGCCGACGCCTGTTGGACGCGGAGAAGCCACCATCGCACGATGAGAAGGAACTTCTGCTCGACGATCTCGACCGGGTCTTCACCGCACTCCAGGCGCACAGTTACATTGGCGACTATCTGTTGGAAGACCCCACGCTCGACCGCCGGGCGGAGACTCTTCTCAAGCTGGAGGAGGATCTCTTCGGATTCCCCACCTACCCGATCGACCGCACCGCCCGCGTCACCGCCGGGGAGCCGATTCCGGTGAGTGAAATGTTGGCTGCCGGTCAGCTACCCGCGAAGGGTGGCGCGTTGCAACTGACCGAACTGTTGGAGAAGCGTTTGAGCGAGCTGCTGAGGTAAGGGGAATGGACGTCTCGTCCATTCGGGATCACCGGGCGCCGAAGTCCGGCCACTCTTCGGTCTGGCTGCCTTCGTTGCGCAGCCACTCGGCTTGCATTTCCTCCTGAGACATCGCCGGACGCATGCCGCTGGCTAACAATTCAAAAACCCACTTCTCGTAGACCCCCAGAGAAACCTGCGGCGGCGGCGGGTGGTCGGAAAAGTCCGGGAATTCAAGATCAAGAACGTTCATGGATTCATTTTGATTTTGTCGTAAGCGGCGGGACCGGCGTAGCGCTCACAAAGAGCCCTGAACTCCTCGTCAGACACCTTGGTGTGACCATAGCTCAGTAAAAAGCGGATATCGAGCAGATCTTTGTGTTGGCGGGCCTGATCGTCCTTGAGTGCGAAAAGCTTCATGGCGAGAAGCGCTTTGAAATTGATGACCGGCACCTGTTGCGACTTCGTCTCTGCCGGATCTTGCTCAGCCATGATTGCCAATGTGGCGTCATTCACCCAGATCAGATCGATGTAGGGGAACACTTCGTTTTTGCGGCTTTTGAACCGTGATGCCATTCCATCGCTGGTTTTGGTGAAATGCAACCGGTCCATCAGAGCCACGACCTCGGACTCTTTGGAACGTGGACAAACCCAGTCCACATCGAGAGTCAGACGGGCGTAGCCGTGGTGACAGACCGCCCAGCCACCTGCAAGCAGGAGTGGAATCCCCTCACGCTCGAAAGATTGATAGAGAGATATGGCGAATTCGGGGAGCATGGGGTTGCGAAAGAAAAGACTGTCGCGCGGAATAAATTCCGCGCTCCAGTTACAGGAGCCTCGCCCGCAGCAGTTCGGTGACTTGCTTGGGGTTGGGCTTGGTGGTGGCGGCTTTCATCACCTGGCCGGTTAGGAAGTTGAGCAGCTTCTCGTTGCCGGCTTTCACCGCTTCCACTTCGGACGGGTTGTTGGCGATGACCTGGTCGACGAGACCTTCGAGCTCGCCGGCTGCGGCGGGTTTGAAACCGAGCGAATCCGCGATGGAGGCAGGGTCTTTTTCCGGGCTGTCGAAGAGCACGGTGAAGACTTCCTTGGCTTGGTTCGCGGCGAGGCTGCCGTTTTCCACGAGCAGTAACAGCGCGCGGAGTTTTTCGGGGGCGACCGGGCAGTCGGCGATGCCGAGCGAACGCTCGTTGAGGGTGCCCAGCAGGTTGTTGATGATGAAGTTGGCAACCTTCTTGCCGGGGATGGCGGCGTCGGTGACGGCCTCGAAATACGCGGCAAGGTGTTTGTCCGAGGAGAGCACGGCGGCATCGTAGGCGGTGACGCCGAGGTCGTTTTCGAACCGGGCGGCGAGCTCGTGCGGCAACTCGGGGACGAGCGGACGGACTTTGGCTAACAAGGGCGCGGTCTGGATGGGCAGGAGATCGGGGCAGGAGAAGTAGCGGTAGTCATGGGCGTCTTCCTTGGTACGCATCATCTGGGTTTCCCCGCGGTCGTCGTCCCAGCGGCGGGTGGACTGGATCTGCGGGATGCCGCGGTCGAGGTCTTCGGTCTGGCGCTGGATTTCGAAATGAATGGCGCGGCGGATGGCGGAGATGGAGTTGAGGTTTTTCAACTCCACTTTCTGGCCAAGCGGTTCTTCCGGTTTCTTGCGGAGGGAGATGTTCACGTCGCAGCGGAGCTGGCCTTTTTCCATGTCGGCATCGGAGACGCCGCCTTGTTGGAGGATCATCTGGAGCGAACGGACGTAGGCGAAGGCCTCCTCGCCGGATTCGAGGTCAGCCTCGGTGACGATTTCCATCAGCGGCGTGCCGGCGCGGTTGAAGTCGATGAGCGAGGAGTTCCCGAGGTGGGTGGATTTCGCGACGTCCTCCTCCAAGTGGATGCGGTTGAGGCGGACTTTCTTGTCGGGGTTGGCGATGCTCTTGCGGGCGTCGGTCGGATAACAATGCTCGTAAAGCGGGACGCCGCCACCGATGCAGAGCGGAAGATCCATCTGGGTGGTCTGATAGTTCTTTGGCATGTCCGGATAGAAATAGTTCTTCCGGTCCCACTTGGAGATTTCCGGCGAGCCACAGTCGAGCATCAGGCCGGTGAGCAGGGTCTTCTCGATGGCCTCGCGATTGAGCACGGGCAGCGCGCCGGGCAGGCCGAGGCAGACCGGGCAGGTGTTCGTGTTCGGTGCGTCGCCGAAGGAGGTGCGGCAGGCGCAGAACATCTTGGTGTGCGTTTTGACCTGGCAGTGGACTTCGAGGCCGATGGTGACGAGGTAGGACATGAGGGAGAAGTTGAGAGTGGAAAATTAAAAGTTGAAAGTTGAGAGAAAGAGGAGGGAACCGCGAATCTGGCGAAACTAGCGAATGAAGAGGTGGTTCAGAGTAGCTTTCGAAACTCTTCCGGTGTGAGTCCCGCATCTGTGGCGATGGCTCCCATGGTGAGTGCGTTGATGGGGTTGTGCCGGGGGATTGTCAGACGGATGTTTCCGTTGCTCATGACGATGTGACCGGATTCTCGGGCGACTCTGAAACCGAGTTTCTGGAAAACCCGGACGGCGTCTTTCTGGCTCACTCCCGGGAGCTTCGGCATCAGACGGCGATTTCGATAGTTTCGGCACTTTTCACGCCGGATTCCTCGGCTTCGACAGCCAGCCAATCCGCGATTGCCTCACGAATGGAATCGAGCGCTTCGGCCCGGTTGGCCCCTTGGGAATGGCATCCTTGCAGATCGAGGCACGATGCCGACCATCCCTCGTCTGTTTCAATGAGTCTGATGCGATAATTCATAGTGAAAGTGTAACGAATGCCTGTTTTTCAGCAAGAGGAACGTCTCAAAGGCTAAGATCACGAAGGAGTTGTTGGATTTTCGGGTCGTTGAGGGCCTTGGTGAGCAGCGGGTGGCGTAGGAGTGTGTCGAATTTCCCTTCGCGGGCAAGTTTTTGGAGCGCGGGGTCATCGACGATGATGGCGCGCGGGATCGGTTTGCCGGTCTCCGGGTTGATGACCGGGGCCAAATGGGACTCGGATTGCGAGGCGATGAGCTTCGCGAGAGCCAGGCGGGACGGATCGGTGAACGGATCGAGCATATGGAGCCATTTCTCGGGAACCTTGGCCTCGACGGCGGATCTCAGGCGTTGACTGAAGCTTGCCGGGGCGGTATCCGGGAGGCCACTGGTTTTTGCAGACGAGGCGCGGATGTCGGCGACCGCTGCGGCGTGATGGGCGATGATCGCGACGATGACACAGATCAGCGCGGTGGGCACCAGGGCGAATACCAGCCGCGAGACGGTGCCCCCGAGCGTGCGGGGAATCGAATTTCCCTGAGGCTTGTGAAAGGGACGGACCACGGCATTCGCAACCAGGCGGATGACGAAAAATGACACCAGCAAGGCGGCGGCAGGCAGGCCGTTGGTGATCCAAGCGAGGGATTTCCCGGTCCATTCGACCGAGAGGGCCGGGGCCATTTGCCAAACGCGGAAGCCGATCCACACGCTCAGTCCGAGCACGGCCGTGCCGACGATCATCCGCGTGATTCCGCGCAGCAGCACGAATCCGGCGCACACCGCGAAGACGATGAGTGCGGCGGTGCCGAGGCTGAGTTGGGGCAGGGAGTCGAGGGACAAGGGGAAGAAGTTGAGAGTGGTTGGTTGAGAGTTGAGAGTGAAGATGTTGGAAACATCATTTCTGTCTCTCAACTCCAGACTCTCAACCCAATGTTTTCTGCCGCAGCAGATGATCCGTCAAAACCAGCGTGGCCATCGCTTCCACGATCGGCACGGCGCGCGGAAGCACGCAGGCGTCATGGCGGCCCTTGCCTTGCAGCTCGGTGTTTTCGCCGCCGGCGGTGACGGTTTCCTGGTTGCTCATGATGGTGGCGGTCGGCTTGAAGGCGACGCGGAAGATGATGGTTTCTCCGTTGGAAATGCCGCCTTGCACGCCGCCGGAGCGGTTGGTGGTGGTCCGGACTTGGCCGTCGACCATGCGGAAGTGATCGTTGTGCTCGCGGCCGGTGAGCAGGGTGCCGGAGAATCCGGAGCCGATTTCGAAACCCTTGGTGGCGGGGATGGAGAGCATGGCCTTGGCGAGGTCGGCTTCGAGCTTGTCGAAAATCGGCTCGCCGAGACCGGGCGGGCAATTCCGGATGACGCACTCGATCACTCCGCCGACGGAGTTTCCGTCAGAGCGAATGGCTTTGATGCGCTCAATCATGGTATCGACCATCGTGGGATCTCCGGTGCGGACGATGTTGGACTCGATCTCGGCGGCGGTGACGGTCTCGGGATCGACGTCGGCGTTGAGTTCCTGGATGGATTTCACCCAGGCGAGGATTTCGATCCCGGGGTGAAATTGATCGAGCACTTGTCTGGCGACGGCTGCCGCTGCGACCCGGCCTATCGTTTCGCGGGCCGATGCGCGGCCACCACCCGAGGCGGAGCGGATGCCGTATTTCGCATCGTAGGTGTAGTCGGCGTGGCTGGGGCGGTATTTCGCGGCCATTTCGTCGTAAGCGCCGGGACGCTGGTCGGTATTGCGAACGAGAATGGCGATCGGGCAGCCGAGGGTGACGCCGTCTTGCAGGCCGGAAAGCACTTCTGCCGTGTCCGCCTCCTTGCGCGGAGTGACGATTTCCGACTGCCCGGGTCGGCGGCGGTCGAGCTCGTGCTGGATTTGCTCAAGCGAAACCGGAACACGCGGCGGGCAACCGTCGATGACGACACCCACCCCGCCACCGTGCGACTCGCCGAAAGTGTGGATACGGAAAACGTGGCCGAAGGTGGATGACATGGCGGAAGGGTAGATATGGCGCGGCCGGGGGCAAGCGGGAAGGGTGGAGAGATTGGGGATTGGAGATTGGGGATTGGAGACTTAGAAATAGGCATGCAATTGAGGCTTCCGCGACGGGTCATCGAATTCCCCCGGCGTCCGCTGGTGATGGGGATCGTGAACGTGAACGACGATTCGTTTTCCGGCGATGGCACGCTGGATTTCGAGAAAGCAATCGCGCAAGCCCGGAGCCAGGTGTCGGCGGGTGCGGACGTGATCGACGTGGGGGCCGAGAGCGCACGGACAAACCGGGTGGCGGTATCCGTGGAGGAGGAACTGCGGCGGTTCCGGGGATTCATTGAGCGGTGGGAGGACGTTTGGACTGAGGTCGAGGCCAAGGATGAAGCGCAGATCTGGCCACCGGTTCTATCCGCTAACACCTGGCGACCGGAAGTGGTCGAAGGCGTCTTGCACATGGGAAAAGTGGAAATTATCAACGACATGGGGGCACTGCCGGATGACCGGAATGCGAAATCCTGTGCCCTGCATGGGGCCGCTTTGCTCATCATGCACAGCGTCGGCGAGCCGAAAATCCCGCATTTCCATCAACGGTGGGATGACGTCATGGAGGCGATGGAACGTTTTTTTGATGAAAAACTCGATCTCGCGCAGGCGGCAGGCCTACCGGAGGACTCGGTGATTCTCGACCCCGGCATCGACTTCGCGAAACAGCGGAACGACAATCTCACCGTGTTCCGGGAGCTCGGGCGTTTGCAAAGGTTTGCCAAACCCATACTCGTGCCGGTTTCGCGGAAGTCAGTCATCGGAGAAGTGCTGGGACTACCCAATCCATCCGAACGCGACGCGGGAACCATCGCCTGCATCAGCGCGGCGACGCTCCGTGGCGCGCAGATATTCCGAGTCCATCAGGTAGAGGCCGCATGGCAATCGGTGAAAGTTTTGGCGGCGATTCATCTCGCTCCTTGATCCCCGGGATTTTTCAGCTCGGCGAGCGCACTCAGAAGCTGATGGTGATTCTCCAGCCCCAGCCGCTCGCGGATCATTCCGAGTCGCTTGTCCACGGAGTCCCGGCGGATGCCGAGTTCACGGGCGATTCCGCTGCGTGTGCCCGATTTCAACAGCATCTCCAGCAACCGCAGGTCCTGAGCACCCAAGGATGAGGCCGGCCCCACGGTAATTCTCGCATCGACGAATCCACACAAAGACTGCCAGCTTTTTTCCAATCTTTCTCGCTGTTCAATCCGGCGGCTGATCGCACCCAGTCGCAGGCCCATCCAGTGGAAAATCTCACGATCCCGCTCAGTGAAATCCAGCGCCCGCCGATTCCATGTCAGGACGATCCGCCGATCGTGAAGTACGGATGGCGTGTAGGCGAGTTGATGATTGGAATCCAAATGACGATAAACCTCGCGAAACAACGGATTTTCGCGAAAGCGGCCGTAGCTTTAAAAATCCGACAATCGCTTGACTCCCTCGGAGGTCGCTACGAGTTGCCCTGCGGCGATAACCGGGTGATGAACCACCACCTCGTTGAAAATTTCCAACAGGTTCTCAAACGGTCGCATGTAGGATTCATTCAACTTGAAATTCATCAGACGACTCAGGTCCGGTGACCAGTTGTTCCAGCACATGCAGTCCGCAGGCAGAATCGCGGCGGACTCCTCCAGGAACCGGACTTCCAACTCATCCAAAGTTGCAAGGCCAGCCATGCCCAGCATCTTCCTGTCGATTTTCCGGGCGGTGGATTCGCTGAGCTCTTGAAATCGCATCTTGATTCAGTTCGCGGGAGTGGATGTCTTCAGAATGACCGCTGCACGATTCTTCACCCCTAGTTTTCGGTAGAGATTTGCCAGGTGTTTTTCCACTGTCCTGACCGCGCATCCCAGAATGATGGCGATCTCCGGAGTCGTCTTGCCCTCTCGCAGCCACGACATCACTTCGGCCTCCCGCCGAGTTAGAGAAAGCTCAGGCACCGTGGCGGCGCAGTCGTTCGCGCGCCCCGACCAGATCAAAACACCTTCGTTGAGGTGATGCAGTGATCCAGCGGGTATCCCACCAACGAGATCCTCCCAGCAATCAGGCACTCTTCCACGCCGCTGCTGCACATCCAGCTCCGCGTTCATGCTGAGCCAGACACCGCCGCCAGGCCAATCCAGAGCGACACACCACCCGGCAATGTCCAGCATCTCGCCCCACGCCAGCAGCTTTCGTGTCAGCCGTTCATTCCGATAGCGGAGCCGCTCATCCAAGCGAGCCAGGAAATCTTCCTGCTCCGCCACGACCCAACCCAGCACGGGACCTGCGGGTAAATCTGTCTGAGAGCGTGACGCATTCCGCAGCATTTCCCCACACCAGCCCATGACCCACTCCTCGTCAAGGCTTCCCGGCGGCCTTTTGGCGGCGAATGCGTAAGTTAGGGGATGGCCAGGATTCTTCTATCCATGGTATCGCTAACCTCGTGAACAGAAAAAGTTGGCACACCAAAACACCTTTTCCCCGGTTGCCTTCCATTTCCTCATCCGCCCGCTCCTCCCCAACAGTTCACCGCCCACGGCCAGAACTGCGTCACCCTCACCCCCCCGTTGTGGATTGCACGGATGAGTTAGTGACCGCCTCCGTTCCAGCCGTGGGCGGCTTTTACTCCTCGCCGTCACTACTCAACAGATAGTCAAACAATCCGTAGATCTTTGATCCTTGCCGCTAGCCCCGGTGACCGCCTTACTCCGTGAGCTTGAGAACCGTCATTCACCCTCTCCTCAAATCCATCGCTCTCTCCCGATCTCCCATGCACTCACCCCGCCTTTCACTCACGCTCATCCTCGCCCTCGCTGGCACTCTACCTTGCACCAGCCAAACCATCCCAGACATCGCCCCGGAAATCATCTCCGCATGGAAATCCAACTCCGGCGATGCCTTACTCATCTTCCGCTACGACGGTGTCTACTTCCAAGCCCAGGATGACGCCTCCCGCCCCGGCATGGAACGCGGCACCTTCACTTGGGATAAAGTCACCCAAGCCTTCTCCACCACCACCCTGCGTGACACGAACGGCGAAAGTGGTCTCTCGCATCCAGCCGGAGCCACCACCCTTTCTGTTTCTGGAGATACCCTCACTTACACCGTCGCGGGGGAGGGATCATTCACCTTCTCCCGCGTCGTCAACTCCACCACCAGCGCCATCGTCGGATCCTGGTTCTTCCCTGGCGATCCCTCGACCGTGACATTCCTCGCAGACGGCACTTACTACTCCACCGAGGAGGAAAATGACGCCCCGTTTGGCTACGACGGCATGGAACGCGGCACCTACGCTTGGAATTCGTCCACCGGCGTCCTCACTGCTTCCCCCATCACCGACACCAACGGTGACACGGGACTAACTGACCTCCCGCTTGATTTCACCGCCACCATCGTCGGCAACACCATGACCGTCCCTACTGATGGCGGCACGAGCGTCCTCCGCCGCATCACCCAGATCCCCACGCCGCTCAACCTTGACTGGGATTTCGAAGTCTTCAAATACAGCAACCACCGCCAAACAAGCGTCGCTAGCCCATCACTCCTGCCCTTTCCTCCTCAGTTTGAAGGGGATGAACTTCCCTTTCGCGGAGGGGCCTATATCGAAGACTCCGTCCCTAATACCGGTGGAAGCTTGACCATTACAGGCCAAGCCGCCCGTCCCCTCGACTTTGAATCGTTCAGCGGATTCTGGCAGATCCCCTCTGACGAACACGGTTCCCTAACCCTACTCAATGCGCCCGCCGCCTTCCCAAACGGAGCCACCTACACCTTCTCACGCTCCGGCGACAGCGCGGCCTTGACCTATCCTGCCAACGGAACTTTTCCGGTGGCCCCCACGATCGCGGGATCTGTCGAAAACGGCACTTGGAGCGGTGGAGAATACGACTTGGGACAAAATCAAACCCTCATCTGGGCTCCACACACCGCCTACGATCCCAACATCCATCTCACCGGCCTGACCGTCTGGAGAGAGGATGGCCTCGAACCACCCGTGCTCGCGGGAGCCGTCATTCAAGGCGACATCACCTCCTACGACTTCAGCGGCAGACTTACACCCGGCGGAACCTACGACGTCCAGTTGGAGCACGTCAGGATTGCCAGTTCTACCACCTCTGGAACCGGTCCGTTTGCCGGGAAACTGGGTTATGCCAGCTACATTTCCAAAACCCGCTTCACCATGGTTGCGCCGGCGGCCCCAGCCAGCGGCCCCACGATTTCCCTGCAACCTATTTCCCAACTTCCTGCCGAAGCAGCAGAGGTAACTCTGACCGTTGGAACCGGCGGTGAGGATCACACCCTCACTTACCAATGGTTCAAGGACAACGAATCCGTCCCCGGCCAAACCGGCAACAGCCTGACCATTCGGAATTACTCAAACGCAGCCGACGGCGGAACTTATACCGTCGAAGTCACCAACGCGGCAGGCTCCGTGACCAGCAGTTTCGCTACACTCGGGGAAGCAGACGTGGAATTCGTGGTCATTGGCAAAGGAATTTTCTATGAACAAACTGGACCCACAACGGTTATCTTGGATCCCTCGCCCGTCAGGCCAGGCTACGGTGGACCACTCGACTTCTTCGCCGGAGTGGAAGGCCAGAACATGTCACTCATCGCAGCACCCACGGTGACACCGCCAGCCGGCACTCCCGGCCCGATCGGTAGCCCTTTTTACAAAACGCTTTATTTCAATGCTGAGGACTTGGCCTGGCGCTATGGCCCAGGTGGCAACGACTGGGGAACGCTCACTCAGTTGATCAACGACTCCGCATTTCCAAATGGAACCTACACCTTTCTCGTGGACGGAGTTTCCGTGCCTCTCAGCCTGACCGGAGATGCTTACCCAAACACGCCACAGCTCACCCTCAGCGGCGGATCATGGATCAACGGCAAGTATGCCATGCACGCCGCGAATGCCCTTACCATCACCACGAATACCTTCACCGGATACAGCGCAAACATCGACGGTCGCATCGGCCTCGAAGTGGGAAATGCCAGTGTGGAGTTCTTCAAAAATAGCAGCCCAAGCACGAATTCCGCCACCTACACCGCGCCAGGCAATACTCTTTCACCGAATGAGATCATCGATGTTGATGCAGAGTTCGATGCGATCGTGAACAAAAGCAACGCCATCCCAGGTGCCTACTGCGCTGCTATTTACCACAAAACCGTTGGTGTGGAAGTCCACTTCCTACCGGAAATTACCTCGCAATCATCCAGTCAGGCGGTGAGTCCCTCCGGCACCATTACCTTGCAGGTTTCAGCTACCGGAAGCCCGACCACCGAAGGCGGAAGCATGAACTACATTTGGCGGAAGAATGGTGCCATTCTCGCTGGAGAAACGTCCCAAACACTCGCTATTATCGCCACATCGTCGGCCGTCGCAGGAACCTACACCTGTACCGTTAGCAACCAAGTCGGCGCGGCCACCACCACCCCGATATACCTCGAATACGCCGACGCCTTTCAGAGCTATGCCGCCAGCTACAGCCTGAACTCCGTCACCACCGGCGCGCCGGATGCCGACTTCGACAAAGACGGCGTCCCCACCCTCCTCGAATACCTCCTCGGCGGAAACCCCACACTCCCCAGCAGCGGCCTGCTTCCCGCCATCACCAAAGCACCCGGCAGCAGCAACCTCGTCTTCACCTACAAGCGCAAAGTCGCCGCCACCGGAGTCACCCAAGTCATCGAGCACGCCACGAGTCTATCACCCCCGTGGACCCCCGCCACCCATGGAGCGAGCGGAGTCACCATCATCACCGCCGCCGTCCCCGGCGATGCCACCGCCGAGCAAGTCACCGTCACCATTCCATCGACCAGTAGCAGCCGCTTTGTGCGTCTGAAGGCGAGTCGTTAGGCAGATTTTTCAAATCCGCCTTTCACGCCTCACGCACCCCAAAAACATGAACTCTTTGAACTTCCTTTTTTCAGCCCTTCTTGCGTCTATCGCTTCGCTGCATGCGGCCTCGACACCGACAAAACCCCAACAGCTCACCTCACCCGATCAAGTGCCGGAAGGTTTGGCCAAGTCCGATTGGCACAGCATCCGCGCCGCCTACGAAGCCGGACGCCACGCCATTTATTGTCAGGAAAACGGTAACCTTACCGCCCGCAACCCCGGCCAGCAGTGGCGCACGGAATTCGATGGCAAGGGCTTCCTCACCACCCCCGATCACGGCCAGTGGACCTGGGGTCTGGAGTTAACCGGCTATGGCGAGCGCACACTCCCCTCCACTTCTTCCGCCATCACCCACCAAGGCGGGAAAATCTCCTCCCAGCGGGATGAGAATCTCACCGAGTGGTTCATCAACGACACCCGCGGCCTCGAGCAAGGCTGGACCATCCACTCAAGGAGCGTGGGCGTCTCGCCCACATCTGAAAATCTCACCCTCACCCTAGCCCTCCGCGGCGACCTCAAACCCCAAGTCTCCCCCGACTCATCCAGCGTCTCCTTCCAAACCGCATCCGGCAGCACCGCCCTCACCTACGGCGGCCTCAAAGCCTGGGACGCCGATGGCATAAACCTCACCGTCCGCTTCGAACCCGATGGGGAAAACGCCATCCGCATCGCCGTGGAGGACCAAAACGCCCGCTACCCCATCATCATCGATCCCATCGCCCAGCAGGCTTATCTGAAAGCCAGCAACACCGGGGCTAATGACAGTTTCGGTATCTCCGTGGCGGTGAGTGGGGACACCGTGGTCGTAGGCGCAGTTGGAGAAGACAGCAGCACAACCGCGGTGAACAGCACGCCCAACGAGAATGCTCGATCTGCAGGGGCGGCCTATGTATTCGTGCGGAGTGGAGGCACTTGGAGCCAGCAGGCTTACCTGAAGGCTCTCAATTCCGGGGAAGACGATAACTTCGGCATCTCCGTGTCGGTGAGCGGGGACACGATAGTCGTCGGGGCGAAAGGAGAAAGAAGCAGCACAACCGGGGTCAACAAAAGCCCCAACGAGAGTGCCGCTGCTTCTGGAGCGGCTTATGTGTTCGTGCGCAATGGCAGTATCTGGAGCCAGCAGGCCTATCTCAAGGCTTCCAATACCGGCGCGAATGATGAGTTCGGTAGGTCCGTAGCGGTGAGCGGAGATACCGTGATCGTCGGGGCGCTATGGGAAAACAGCAGCACGACCGGGGTGAATAGCACGCCAAACAACAATCTCGGTTCTGCCGGGGCTGCTTACGTCTTTGTGCGCAGCGGTGTCACATGGAGCCAGCAGGCTTACCTCAAGGCTTCCAATACGGGGTTTTCTGATTACTTCGGCTCCTCTGTGGCGGTGGACGGGGACACGGTGGTCGTTGGTGCGTTTGGAGAAAATAGCAGTACGAGCGGGGTAAACAGTATACCGAATGGGAATGCTGCTTTTGCCGGAGCTGCCTATGTGTTCGCACGCAGTGGAGGCACTTGGAGCCAGCAGGCTTATCTCAAGGCGTCTAGTCCCGAGCGGGACGACTATTTTGGTAATTCCGTGGCGGTGAGCGGAGACACACTTGTCGTCGGTGCGCCCTACAGCAACGGCACGCCGCTCAACAATTTTGTCAGCAATTCCGGATCCGTGTTCGTATTTGTTCGAAACAGCAACACTTGGAGCCTACAGGCCTCCCTGAGGGCTTCCAATACTGGGACAGATGATGCCTTTGGTTCGTCCGTTGCATTGGGCGGCAATACGGTAGTTGTGGGGGCTGCTTCAGAAGACAGCAGCACTTCTGGGGTGAACAGTGTGCCCAACGAAAGTGCGAGTAGTGCCGGTGCCGCGTATGTGTTTGGGCGCATTGGCAGCATTTGGAGTCAGCAGGGTTTCCTTAAAGCTTCCAATACCGGGGCGGGTGACGCGTTCGGCTTATCCGTGGCGGTGAGCGGTGACACGGTGGTCGTAGGGGCTGAGTATGAGGACAGCAGCACGAGCGGGGTGAACAGCACGCCGAACGAGAGTGCCGGCAGCTCCGGAGCTGCCTATCTGTTCGATCTAGGGACTGGCTCCGTTGCGCCTGAGATCGTCATCCAAGAAGCAGCATCTGACATCGCGCTCGGAGCGATCAGAACATTCGGATCTAGAGCCGAAGGAACCAGCTCTGACATGCCTTTCACTATCTTCAACACCGGGGGCCTTGATCTAATCCTCACTGGCACACCCAAGGTCGCTTTGACGGGATCCAGCGACTTCACCGTCATTGTCCAACCCGTCAGTCTCGTCAGCGGCCCGAATGGCAGCGCCAATTTTACCGTGCGCTTCACTCCAACTGGCAAGGGCTTGAAGACCGCTTCGCTGTCCATTCCCAACAACGACGCCGATGAAAACCCGTTCACCATCAACCTAAGTGGAAGTGGTGTAACGGCAGAGACGGCCTTCAACAATGCGATTTCAGCCAATTCCAGCCTGACTGGCCCCAACGCGCTTCCAGCCGCCATCCCCTTCGGCGATGGAGTGGAGAACTTGCTCAAATACGCCTTCAACATGAACCCCGCCGGACCGGATGTGAGCGTCCTCGCGACCGGCGGCAGCTCGGGCTTGCCCCAGATATCAGTAGATTCCAGCGGCGCAGAACCGGTCCTGAAAGTCGCATTCCTGCGCCGCAAAGGCAGCGGCTTGATCTACACGCCCCAGCGCTCCGACACTTTAGGAACTTTCGTGGCGATGACCGGAACACAAACCGTCACCTCCATCGACACCCAGTGGGAACGCGTGACCGTCGAAGAACCCGCGCCACCCGCGACCGCACCAAGCGCCTTCGGCAGAGTCCGGGTGAGCCTGCCGTAATGCATTTCCGGGGAGCATCGATTGCATCAATGCCAGCATGCTTCGCGCGGAAATTTTCCGCGTCCACCGCGTCCACCGCGTCGAGGCGGCTTGGCAGGCGGTGATAGTCCTGGAAGCGGTTGATCGCGGGCATTACAGATAAACGGGTTCCGCGAACCAACTAATTCAGACGATTGATTATTAAAGTTCCGTTGAATTTTAATATTTACAACCTGTTCATTTTTAGAGAGTTTAATTATCTTGCCGTGGGGATGAAACTTTCTAAAACCACAGATGCGCATTGTGTCATCACGAAGCGTATTCCCCCACCCTCCCCCCATGAAAATGAAGCTACCGCTCCTAGCGGCCCTCGTCGCCGGATTGCCCATGGCATCCAGCGCATTCACGCTCGACGCCGTCGGATACGAGGGTGCCGAGCTTTCGCTCAATCCATTGTCGATCTTCGTTCCCGGCTACGGGTTCGTGATCTTCGAAACCGTTCCTGGATCCACGCTGGTGGTCAATTCGGCTTATGAAAACGACAATGGATTCGGAGGTCCATCACTGAGTTTTGATCAGAATGAAGCAGTCAAAATCACCTTCGGCGGACTGGAACCGCTGAACACGGATTTTGATTTTGTCGGCTTGTCGGCAGGAGAGAGTTTCACCATGCAGCAAGACCTTTTCACCCCCCAGACATTTCTCGTCACCCTGCGTGGCGGCGGAGATGGAGCAGGTCTTTACGCGGTCAGCTGGGAAACCGAATGTATTCCCGAGCCCACCTCCGCCATGCTTGGACTGATCGGAACCGCAGTATTCGCATTCC
Organism: Akkermansiaceae bacterium; assembly: GCA_031425955.1. Taxonomy (GTDB): domain Bacteria; phylum Verrucomicrobiota; class Verrucomicrobiia; order Verrucomicrobiales; family Akkermansiaceae; genus Luteolibacter. The sequence continues at coordinate 26,253 of JANPKJ010000118.1, forward strand.
GCCGGCGTCGTTAGACTTCGGTCGGAAAGTCAGATGATCCAAAGGCCCGCCCCTTCCGCAGGAGGCGGGCCTTTTCCGGTCCCGGCTTCAGCCGTTTCCCTTGGTCATTTTCGCCAGTTCCTGGGTCTCCTTGAAAATCACCTTGTCCTGCCGGTAGCGGGTTTTTTCCTCCCGGACGATGCCGGTTCCGGGCGAGAACCAGATGGTCCTGCGGAGTTCCAGATCCCCGTCCGATCCCGACATCAGCAGGCGGATGCTGGGAAATGTGCCCGCTGGCACCATGACGTCCTCTCTGCCGATCACTTGGGTCTTGCGCGACAGGCTGCCGCCCGGCGCTTGGAATTCCGGCGTTGCGGTGCCGGCTCTCATGCCAGCGACCACGAAGGGGACCGGGTGGTCAAGCCACATCGGCCGGGTCGTCTCCGGGCGCATGATCATCGAGCCGCGCATGAGGATGCGGTCATCGTGAATCTCCACGAACTCGCGCTCGACCGGAGACTGCGGCACGACGACTTCGAAACAATCGACTTCCGGCAGCCCCACAGCTGGGGAAATTTTTCCCAGATAGGTGCGGATCCGTTGGTGGGTTTGATCCACTTCGGCCGCTCCGGGAGAGGTAACGTTCTCGGGGATTTCCAAGTGAACCTTGTAAATCCATGCATCACCCTTGTTCACCGGCAGCAGCGGAACGTCCGACTTGGCGCCAACTTTCGACTCCAGAACCGCATCAGTTTTTTTCGAGCGGTCACAGGAAACCAGCGACAAGGTCAGAAGCGGAATAACAAGGATGCGGATATTCATGGAGTAAACTCAGCGGGGTGGTGGTCCGAGATCCACGACGGCTCGGTTCCCACCCGAGTGGGGAGCGCCGAGTCGCGGTCGATAGTCGGGAGTCGGAAAATATCCTGGCCCCTTCCTGCGGAGGAGGACAACCAGCATCCAAACACCTGCGATCAAGGGAATCGCCGAGGTTGCGGCGACCATCGTGGCGATTTTCCATTGCCGCGACTTGGTCTCCAGCTCCTGCCGCATCCGGGCGCTTTCGGACTGGATCATCTCCGTGCGGTTCAGCGCGTTCGCCAGCCAGAAGCGGAGCAGGTCGGCGGCTTCGGTCGCGGCCGCCTTCACTTTGTCCGGATCCTTGGCTTCGGAAGCAGCCCGCCTCCGGGCATCATTCACCGCCTGCTGGACTTGCGCCGGATTGAGGTGTTCGACGAGTTTTCCATCGGGGATGATCCACGGACTGCCCTCCCGGCCTGGCACATGCAGCACCACGCAATGGACCGGCGACACGCACCACGCCGAGGCGAATGACCGGGCGACGTGCTCCGGCGGGGCCTTACCGAGATCCGTTAGAACCACCACCACGACATCGATCCCCTCCTTTTTGAAATGGGCCTCCAGCGGATCGGAGATCGCCTTGACCAGCGCGGGATCCAGATAGCCGCTTGGATCGAAAACCGACTGTGGAGGACGCGGGCCGTATTCAAACGCCGGGCGTAACGCCGGCTGGAATTCCGCCGATCCCTGGGCGCACAGCGGGCTGGCTAGAAAAACCGCCAGGATGATCGGGAAGAGTCTGGCGATCATGGCACTATCTGGCGGATTGGCGCGCGCCGTAGCTTTTCCAGGCGCGTTCCAGGTGGATGCGGGTGTTGTTGAAAAACCGGATCACCGCTTCGACCGGCTGCCCGTCCCGCCACGGTGCGGCCATCGTCGCGAGAATGGCTTTCCAGCCATCGTCTGATAGACAGGACTCCATCGCGTAACCCGGAACAGCGGCGACCTGACCGGTGCCGGCGTTGATAAGCAGCAGCACGGTCGCGGCGCGGTCTTCCGCGGATTCTGTGCCGTGAAGCGGGCAGACGTTGAGCAGCCAGAATCCGAACACCGATAGATTGGTCTCCGCCGACAGCACCACCGTGCACACCCGCCAATGAAACTGCGGAAAGCGGCGGCGGAGTTTGTCACGCGCCGCTTCGATTTTCCAGACGTCACGCTCGTTCAGAATCCCGGCCGCATCGAGGATGGGCAGAAGCGGTGGTGGCGCTTCCGGGAACAAATCCATGGTATGCCCTCCGGTGAAATGGCACGCGGGACACCATTTCGAATCGACCTTCAACGGACCGCCACAAGCCGGGCAAGTGATGACCCCCACGGAGCCGACACGAGAAGAACTGCGGGCAATCGCGCTCATTTTTCAAGCCGGATGGCCGTCGATCTGCCGTGCGCGTCGAGTCCCTCAATGCGGGCGAACTCCTCCACCACGGACAGCGATTTCCTAACCGACGCTTTATCAAGCCGGACGATACTCGTCCGGCGCTGGAACTGGTCCGCGCGAATGCCGGAAAACGAACGCCCCGAGCCGCCGGTGGGAAGCGTGTGGCTCGGACCTGCCAGGAAATCCCCCACTGCGACCGGCGAGTCGTTCCCCAGATAGATCGCCCCCGCCGTGCGGATCTGCGGCAGCCAGCGGCCCTCGGCCGCCGTAATTAGCGAGACGTGCTCCGGCGCGAAGGCATTGCAAATCGCGACGCCCTCCGCGAAGGATTTCAAGTGAAGCAGGAATGTGCCCCGCTTCAGCACCTCGCGGATGATCTTCGAGCGGGAAAGTGTCGTTAGCTGGCGCTCGATGGCTTTCACCACCTTGCCTAGCAGCGCCTTGGAATCTGTGGCGAATCCCACCACGCTGTCGCCGCCGTGCTCCGCTTGGGCGAGGATGTCGGCGGCGATAAATTCGGGATTTCCGGTCTTGTCGGCGAGGATCAATATTTCACTCGGGCCGGGGAGAAGATCGATGGAAACGGCACCGACAAGCTGGCGCTTTGCTTCCACGACAAAACTGTTACCCGGGCCGAAAATCCGATCGACCGGCCGGATCGAGCGGGTTCCCAAGGCCAGCGCGGCAATCGCCTGCGCACCGCCGACTTTGATGGCTTCAGTGACGCCAGCGGCCTTCATCGCATACAGAAGCGCGGGATTCACCGAACCGTCCGGACCGCAGGGAGTGGCTGCTAGAATCTCAGGCACGCCCGCCGCTTGGGCGAATCCAGCGGTCATCAGCGCCGTAGAAACCAGCGGAGCCTTGCCGCCCGGCACGTAAACGCCCACCCGGTCGAATGGCGTGAACCGTTCACCCACCGTCGCACCCTCCGCGTTTTTCGCAGACCAGTCCTTGCGCAAACTGCGTTTGGCGAAGCTGTGGATGTTCTTCAAACTGCGGGCGACCGCGATTTTTGTTTCGCCGGTGACCGCAGCCTCCGCCGCCGCGAATTCCGCATCGCTGACGAACAGCGTCTTCGCGGTGAGCGTCGCGCCGTCGAAGCGCTTGGTGAAAGTGAACAACGCTTCGTCCCCCTTCGTCGCCACCTCGGCGATGATCTGGGTGACCAAATCACGCACGCCGGGTTCCGGCAACGCGCGGCGGTTAAGGCGGCGGACAAACGGCGCGTAGCCGGAATCGAGGTAACTGAGGATCTTCATGCCGGGTAGGTGCGGCGCAATATGATCGCGGATACGCGATTCGCCAAGTCTGATCCCGAGGGATTAGCTCGCGTCGAACTCATACCGCAGCGCCGACAAGCAGAACAACGTGGCGGTCTCGACCCGCAGGACGATAGAACCTAACGAAATCGGCAGAAATCCGGCTGCGAGCGCGGCGGTCGTCTCCTCCGCGGAGAAGTCCCCTTCCGGCCCGACCAGCAACGTAGTTTGGATCGTCCCGGGATGATCCCGCAACACCGACCGCATCGGACGGGCACCGGGTGCGAGCGAGGCGATGAGTTTAAGACCTGGAGCCTCGGCTTGGGTCGCGATCCAACGTTCATAGCTGACTGGCTCGGTAATTTCCGGCAACGTGTCCTGCCCACATTGCTTGCACGCTTCGAGAGCGTTGCGCCGCCATTTCTCGGACTTGCCATCGCCCGGCTGGACGACCGTGTAGCGGGTGACCAGCGGCTGGATCGCTGCGATCCCGAGTTCCACGGATTTCTGGACGATGAGGTCCATGTTCTTCCCCTTCGGAATCGCCTGCGCCAGGGTGATGGCGGGCAACGGCGCGCGGGATGGCAGAATTTCTCCCAGCTTCAGCGGAACCCGATCGCGGGAAACCGAGAGAACTTCCGCCGATGCGCGGCGACCATGACCGTCGAAGACGATGGCCAAGTCCCCGGGCTTCACCCGCAGCACTTGCGAGAGATGGCGGGCTTCGTCACCGGTGAGGGCGGGATTTTCCTGCCAGGCTTCGGGCGGTAGGTAGAAGCGGGCCATCGAAGAGGTTGAGAGTTGATGGTTGAGAGTTGAGAGCGAAGAGGAGGAGTCGTGCGGTTTCTTTCCAACTCTCAACACTCAACCATCCACTCTCAACTTTCTTCCATTCACAGATCAAAAAACCGCTTCGCCTTCTTGAAGAAACCTTCCTGCATCGGCGAGTTGTGGTCACCGATGGACTCGGAAAACGCGCGGAGTTTTTCCTGTTGCTCACCGTTGAGCTTGGTGGGGACTTCCACTTGCACGGTGACGTTCAAATCCCCACGGCGGCCGTTCGTCAGCGAGGGCATGCCTTTTTCGCGGAGCCGGAAGACGGTGCCGCCCTGGGTGCCGACTGGGATTTTGATCGAGGACTGGCCGTCGAGTGACGGGACTTTGAGCTCGCCGCCGAGCGCCGCCACCGAGAACGGAAGCGGCACGGAGCAGAAGAGATCCGAGTCGTCGCGTTGGAAAACGTCGTGGTCGCGGACGTGGAGGAAAACGTAGAGATCGCCCGCCGCACCGCCGCGGACGCCGCCGTCGCCATTTCCGGAGGAGCGGAGGCGGGTGCCGGTATCGACGCCGGCCGGGATGCGAAGCTTGATGCGGCTGTCGCGCTGGACGCGGCCATCGCCCTTGCAACTCGTGCAAGGGTCGGAAATCGTTTCTCCGGCACCCCGGCATTCCGGGCAGGTCGTTTGCTGGATGAAAATCCCCGCTTGCCGGGCGACGACGCCGCGGCCGCCGCAGCTGGAGCAGGCTTTGATGCCGCCGGAGCCCTTGGTGCCTTTCGCGCCGCAGGGTTCGCACGGGACATAGCGTTCGATTTCCAGCTCCTTCTCGACGCCGCGGGCGGATTCTTCGAGCGTGATTTCCAGATCGTAGCGCAGATCGCTGCCTTTTTGTTTTCCCGAACCACGGCGCGAACCGCCACCGCCGAAAAACTCCTCGAACCCGCCACCGAAGGCACCGCCGAAGACTTGGGAGAAAAGATCCATGGGATCGTGGAAACCACCGCCGCTGGGGCGTCCGCCGCCGCCGTTGAAGGCGGCGTGGCCGTAGCGGTCGTAGGCAGCGCGTTTGTCCGCGTCGCTGAGCGCTTCGTAGGCTTCGCCGAGCTCCTTGAACTTATCCTCAGCGGTGTGGTCGCCCGGGTTTTTGTCCGGGTGGAACTTCACCGCGAGCTTGCGGTAGGATTTCTTGATCTCGTCGGCGGAGGCGTCCCGCGAGACGCCGAGAATTTCGTAATAATCGCGTTTTTCAGCCATTTTCTTTATTCTGCCGGGGTTGGGACCTTGGAAACGACCACGCTGGCGGGGCGCAGCAGGCGGTCGCGCAGGCGGAATCCGCGGCGGGTGACTTTGAGAATCCGGCCATCCTCGCCGTCAGCACATTCTTCCTGGGCGACGGCGTCGTGGAGGTTCGGGTCGAACTTGCCGGTGGTCGGGATTTCCTCGACGCCTTGAGAAGTGAGGAATTCGTTGAGCTGGCGGCGGACCATGTCCATGCCGATGTAGATCATCGACTTGGTGTCCTGCGAGGCGGCCTGCATGCCCATTTCAAAATTGTCGATGACCGGGATGAGGTCTTCGAGCAGGCGTTGGTTCGCATAGCGGATGGCATCCTCGCGGTCGCGGGCGGTGCGTTTGCGGAGATTGTCCATCTCAGCGGCGGTGCGCAGCGAGATTTCCTTCCACTTGGCGGCCTCGGCTTCGAGTTCCTCCCAAGGATCGAGAGTCGGCACGGAATCAGCGGCGGAGGGTGCCTCCACTTCGGCGTCGGTCACCGGGATTTCATGCTCTTGGTTCGGATCGTTGTCGGCTTGCATGGGCGATACCTGTAGTCATGAAAGCGCCAGCGTCAACACCGGGACGCTTGTTTTGCGGGGCTCGGGTATCTGGATTTTGTGCGTTTCCATCCGGATCAAGCAACCCCAAGGTTCAAATCGGCGCACGCTCCCAGAAGGCCGAGGGTTCGTTGGCGAGGATGTTTCCGTCCTTCGTGAGCAACGGCGCGCCCGCCACTCGAGCGGTGGCGCAGATGATCCGGTCGAACGGATCGCGGGTCCAAGTGAGCTTGGCAGCTTCCACGACGATGCCTGCGAAAGAGGAACCATCGGTCACCAAGCCAATATTGGCAGCCAGATCCTGAATGATAGCCGTGCCGGAGATTTTAAGACGCTCGATCTCGTGCAGGTGGTCGAGTTCGAGCACCACCATCGGCGAGATCGCGCACCCCCTCTGCTGAAACAGCGGCACTACGAATGTATCAAAGCGGTCCAAGTCTCCCGCCACCAGTCAGACAACGGCGTGGGTATCGAGATGAATCATGGCCGCCATTCCGAGGACCAGTCGATGTGCACTAGCTCCTCGGGGTCACCCACGATGATGTCCCGCTTTTGCAGGAGTGTCTTAAAATCATGGCGTGCGACAGCGGTGGCGGCGGGACCCGCAGAACGCACCTCGTATGCCTCCGGACCAGAGAGCAGGACCAGCGTTTCACCGGTCTCCTTCATCTTCTCCAGCCAAGGCTTGGCGTCCTTTTGAAACTGTTCGATGGTCAATGTCACGGCCTGGAAGTATCGTTTCTCACCGCCGGAAAGCAATCTTTCAAACAAAGAAATCCGCTTGCCATCACATGCCTAGGCCGATAACCACTCGCCCCCACCGCCACTGTGCGCGGATTCTGATTTTCATTTTATGAAGTTGGCCAAGCTGCTCAGTGCGAACCACATCATCCTTGATATGATGGCGGTGGAGCATTGGGCGTCCATCGTGGAACTGGTGGGCCATCTGGTAGAAACCGACCAACTCCCCGCCTCGCAGGAGGCCGAGATGTTGGAAGCCTTCAAGGCCCGCGAGGAATCGGTGAGCACGGGAATCGGTTCCGGCGTGGCGATTCCGCATGCGTTCTCGGACCATCTCGAGCACGTGGTCGCCGTCTTCGGCCGGTCGCGCGCGGGCATCGATTTCGAGGCGCTGGACAGCAAGCCGGTGCATTTCATTGTGCTCTTCATCGTCCCGCGGAAGAACTACCACCTGCACCTCCAGACGCTGGCGGCGATCGCCAAAATGTTCACCAACTCCGAGGTCCTCCGCCAGCTCGGCGCGGCGCAAGACCATGAGGAAATCCTCGCGATTTTTGATTCACGGCCGGCCCGCGTGGGCGCTTGATCCGGGTGCACCCGCTATTTCCATGACACTTCTTCAGGAACTCGAATCCCGCCTCGCTGCTGCATTGACCGCAGCCCTCGGCGAACCCGCCACCGCCGCCGTGACCGCCGCCGCGGACCTTCGTTTTGGCGACTATCAGTCGAACGCGGCGATGGTGCTCGCCAAGCAGCAGAAAACCAACCCGCGCGCGCTGGCCCAGCAGATCATCGACCGGCTGGAACTAACCGGACTGGCCACGGCCGACATCGCGGGACCGGGATTCATCAATTTCCGCATCCTTCCCGAAGCCTACGCCGCGCGGGCGGCGGCATTGATCCGCGACGAGCGGCTCGGCGTACCGGCCACCGGCGCGGGCAAGACCGTGGTGGTGGATTTCTCCGCGCCGAACGTCGCCAAGCCGATGCACGTGGGCCACATCCGCTCGACGATCATCGGGGATTCGCTGGCTCGCATTGCGCGGTTTCTTGGTTTCAAGGTCATCGCTGACAACCACATCGGCGATTGGGGCACGCAATTCGGAATGATCATTTACGGCTGGAATCATTTCCTCGACGAGGCGGCGCTGGCGGCGGATCCGATCACGGAACTGGTCCGCGTCTATCGGCAGGTGAACTCGATCAAAGAGGAGCCCGGCGTGCTGGATGCCTGCAAGCTGGAGCTGGTGAAACTCCAGGCCGGCGATCCCGAAAACCTCGCGATCTGGCAGAAATGCATCGATGTTTCGAAAGCCGGATTGCAGAAAATCTACGACCGGCTGGATGTGAAATTCGACTTCTGGCACGGCGAGAGTTTCTATAACGACCGACTTGCCGCCACCGTCGCGGAGTTTCTGGAAAAAGGCATCGCTCGCGAGAGCAACGGCGCGGTCTGTATTTTTTCCGACGACACCAAGCCGCTCGAACAAGACCCGTTCAAGGTCCACAAGGAAGACGGCTGGACCGACAACCCAGCGATCATCCGCAAGGCGGACGGCGGGTTTCTCTATGCGACCAGCGATCTGGCGACGATCCAGTTCCGCATCGACGAATGGCAGGCGGATCACATCTGGTATGTCGTCGGCGTGCCGCAGCAACTGCATTTCCGCCAGCTTTTCGATGCGGCGGCGCGGTGGGGAAAGTCCGCCGATTTCCGGCATGTCGAGTTCGGTTCCATCCTCGGCGACGACCGGAAATTGATGCGGACGCGCACTGGAGAGAACGTCGGGCTTGTGGAAGTGCTCGAAGAAGCGGTCGAGCGCGCGGCGAAGGCGATCGCCGAAAAGAACCCGGACCTGCAAGGCGAGGAGGCTGTGAAAATTTCCGAAATCGTCGGCATCGGCGCGGTGAAATTCGCCGAGCTCTCGCAAGGCCGACTGACCGACTATGTCTTCTCATGGGACCGGATGCTCGCGCTGCAAGGCGACACCGCGCCCTATCTGCAATACTCGCACGTCCGGATCCGCTCGATTTTCCGCAAGCTCGACGCGCCGTTCGACGCCACCAAGGCGGAAATCCATCTCAACGAGCCAGCGGAAATCCACCTGGTGCGGTTGTTGGTGCGCTTCGGCGAAGTTTTGCCGACGATTCTGGAAGATTTCAGGCCGAACCTGTTAGCGAACTACGTGCTCGAACTGGCCCGCGCCTTCCACTCGTTTTTCGAGGCCTGCCCGGTGCTCAAAGCGGAGGAGCCCGCGCGCTCCAGCCGCCTTGCAATTTGCGAACTGACATCGCGCACGCTGAAACAAGGACTCAATCTGCTTGGCATCGACGTGCCCGAGCGGATGTGAAAGTTAATTTAGCTCTCCGAAGGTTTTGTCGTCGGACCGGTTCCCGTCCAGTGGCCCCCTTGGAATCAACCGACTTCCACCTGCGCCGCCGCAAAGAATTCCCGAGTTTTATCGCGTTCGAAGGGCAACTCGGAATTTCGCCGAGTTGTTTCCGCGAGAGGAGCCTCCGCCCGGGTCTGGAGGGATTTTCGCCGCGATCCCGACCCGTCGGAAGGTGTATCGGGACCAGTCAGCACGATTCACCCAGCATATCGAGAGACGCCGGGCGCTTTCGACAGAGGCTGGGTAAATCGAAGGATCAGACAGTATTACTTGCCTTTGTTCTTGGCATTGGACTTGCCATTTTCGTTAGCCTTGCCCTTGCTTTTTCCAACGGTGCCCTTCACGGATTTTCCCATATTGGCCGGGACAGTGACGGTTACCGTTTTAAGCCCGGATTGATTACCCGCATCATCGATGGCCTGGACGGTGATCGTATAGACCCGACCCACTTTGCTCGTTCCGGATCTTTCAGCACGGAGTTGGAGGTTATGGTCGCCGTTGATGATCCAGTCGGGCGAGGTGTTCCCGTCGCCATTGCTGTTGACCGGTTGATTGCTGGTGACCGATACGATTCGCCATTTGGCCGAACCACATGAATCCGCCACTTCGACGTTAACGCGGACAGGGATCATTTTATGATTGGGCGGCCACATCACCTGGGGGTTGACCGAGGCTGAGACAATCACCGGCGCAATCGTGTCCCGCACCGTGATAAAGGAATCATAGAGCGTGATATTGCCCGCACTATCAGTGACCTTCAAGGTGAGGATGTTGAAACCATCGGGCACGGTCCCGGCGTAGGTGATCACCGTGTTAGATGGTGTTCCGCTGGCGGCGATAGCCTCGCTTTCCACCGGCACGCCATTGATCGACCAAACTGCCTCGATCGCATCACCGTCGTAATCGGAGACAGTGGCGGAGTAGGTAGCCACACCGCATTCCAGGGTGGAGTCGGGGGGACCTGTCACCTCGGGAGCCGAATTGACCCGGACCAACTGGCCCCGGATTTCACCATTGGGATTCGCGGCAGTGTGAATATTTACATAGTTTAAGCCGGCGAGCAGGCTCGTGGCCTGGGTCGGCGTGTAGATTACCGAACCATAAAGAACTCCGCCGTTGGTAGCAGTTGCCGAAGGGAAGTGAACGTTGGCAAGGTTGAACAAAACCGGGGCGGTTGCATTCACACCAGCAGGGCCATGAATATGGGTGCCGGTGGTTGCACCAGTCAAATTGGTGAAGCCGGGGGCGGATCCATAGCCGATGGCAAACGAAAGCGTCAGGGTTTCGGTGTTATAGGTGATGCCACCTGAGACGATGTTTCCGGAGCCCGTGCTGTTCACTACGGCAGGGACCTCATTAGCGGGTCTCAACCCCACTCCTGCACTACTACCCGCCGGGGACAGGTCGAAGTCGATGATGGTCGCTCCTGCGAATGTGAAGGTGGATAAGAGCGACATCATCGAGATCCGGAGGACTTTTTGTCCATTAAGATGAATTCCGCAAGGGCGGCCGCAAGACGTCAGAAACGGGTGGGATTTTGATTTCATAGTTGTTTTTTGGTTGCTTGGGAACATCGATCCAAGCGAGTTCCACACACTTCATTTGCAGATCCCATGTCGGAAATTTATATTTCAGTTTCGCGGATACATTCCGTGGAGATCCCGTAGACGGCTCAAGCCTGCAACCTTCGCTTCATCTACGTACGTCGAGGATACCCGGTAGGAATTCATTTTTTAAATTTCTGAAACGCGGACCCTGAATTTAGTGCTTTTGCAACTCCGCATGGCAAAAAACCCAAAAGAACCTCAACGGGTATTGCAGATTACGCAAAAAATCGTGAAAGACCGTGCACTGTGCGCTGGCTCACCGCGTTTTTTTCATTCCACTGGGTGAGAGAAAGAGTCTTGTCGTCTGGCCGCCGCTATCTACCCTTGAGCCTCACCCGCTTTCATCCTCCCCATGCCTGTTCCTCCATTTTACGTCATCGGCCACAAAAACCCGGATACCGACGCCATTTGCTCGGCCATCGGATACGCCGCGATGCTGCGGGCAGTGGGCGAAGAACCCCAAGCCGTCGCGGCGCGCTGCGGTGAGATTTCCCAACGGACCAAGTGGGTGCTTCAGCGCGCCGGCCTCGAGGCGCCGGTGTTATTGACCGATGTCCGGATGAATGCCGGCATGATTTGCCACCGCAAGGTCATCAAGGTGAGTGTGACCGACACCTTCCTGACCGCCTACCGGCGGATGCTGGCTGCGGAAATCCGCTGCGTGCCGGTCGAGGATGACGAGGGAAACCTCTGCGGCATCCTGCGCTATTTCGATTTGCTCAAACTCCTGCTTCCCGCGGACACGGAAGGGCTGAGCGTGCGGACCATCCATGTTTCCCTGGCCAAGCTCGCGGACACGCTACAGGCGGAAAGCCTCGGCGCGATGCTGCCCTCGCCGGAGTTCGAGGAGGACCTGATCCTGCTCGTCGGAGCATCCTCGCAAACCACGGTCGACCGCCGCCTCAAGGAAGCGGTGAAGGACAACAACGTGGGGAGATTCCTGGTGATCTGTGGAGACCGGCCAATCGTCCAGCGTTATGCCATCGACCACGGGGCCCGGGCCTTGTTGGTGACCGGCGACAATGCGATTTCCGCGGAAATCCTCTCCTATGCCGCGCGGAAAGGCGTGGTGGTGCTCCGCTGCCATCAGGACACAGCCAGCGCCTCGACCCTCATCCGCTGCTCCCGCACCGTGCGCCACGTGATGGAGAAGGACTTCCTCACTCTTGCCGCCACCGAACCGGTCTCACGCCTGCGGAAAAGCCTGGCGGCCATCGACCAGGACCTTTTCCCGGTACTCGACCACGCCGGCGGAAAAATGATCGGCGTCATCGCGAAATCCGACCTCGTCGACCCGCCGCGGATGCGTATCGCGCTGGTGGACCACAACGAATATGCCCAAGCCGTCAACGGCGTGGAGGAAGCGGAAATCACCGAGGTCATCGACCACCACCGCCTCGCCGGCGACCTCGTTTCCCGCGAGCCGATCCGCTATCTGAACGAACCGGTCGGCTCAACCTGCACGCTCGTCGGCCGAAAATTCTTCCACCGCGGCCTGATGCCCCCGCCGAGCGTGGCCATGTGCCTGTGCGCCGGAATCGTCTCGGACACACTCTGCCTGACCTCGCCGACGACCACCCTGCTCGACCGGGAAATGCTCACCTGGCTGAGCGGTGTGGCCGGCGTGGACCCCAAGAAATTCACCGATGAGTTCTTCGCCGTCGGCTCGTTGATCGCCAATGGCAGCACCGACGAGATTCTTAACGCCGATCGCAAGTCATTCACCGAACAAGGTTTGTCGATCAGCATTTCCCAAGTCGAGGAGCGCGATCTGGTGGGCTTTGCCGCACGCCGGGCGGAACTCGAGAGCGCATTGAAGGAGCTTTACGAGCATGACAAATACGATTTCGCCGTGCTCGCCGTGACCGATGTGGCGCTGCATCACAGCATGATTCTGGCGATCGGGAAAGAGACCGCGCTGGCGAAATTGCCGTTTGAGCGGATCGACGACACGCTCTTCCACGCCCCCGGAGTCGTCAGCCGCAAGCGCCAAATTTTCCCGGCGGTGTGCGAGGCGATCCAGCACGTGGGGTGATGCATCGGAAAAATTGCTTGTGCCGGAAGGCGTGTAGCAGTGAATGTCGCAACCACGATGACGCGAAAATCCTCAGTGTGGCTGGCTTTGGCGTTATTGGCGTCGACCGGTCATGCAGTGGCGCAGTCGCCGGGCGTCTTGAACTATCAGGGGCGAATTTCCGCAGAGGGCACCCACTTCACCGGCAATGGTTTTTTCGTCTTCAGCATCCATGATACCAACGGCGCGATCCTCTGGGCGTCGGGTGATTTCCCGGTGGAGGGCAAGACCGACCTCCCAAAGGCGGCGTGGCGGCTTGCAGTGAAAGACGGGCTCTATCAAACCCGCCTCGGCGACACCGCGGCGGGCATGCCCCCGCTGGACGTCGGTCAGTTGCGCACCGCCGCAGATCCATTTCTGCGCGTCTGGTTCACGGATGGCAATAAAGGCTGGCAGACCGCAGGCGACTCGCCGGTCAAGCCCGCTCTCGGCGATCCAGCGGCCACGATCAGCGGCGGGCAGGCGGACCAGATCTTGCGCGAACTGCGCGAAGTCAGGGCGCTTTTGCAAAAACCGCAAGCCGCCCCCAAGCCCAACGTGCCCGAGTCGCCCAGGATTGTCACCGTGCCGTTAGGCGACAGCCCGTCGCTCGGCGCGGCCGACGCGCCGGTGGTGCTTGTGGAGTTCACGGACTACGAATGCTCGTTTTGCAAACGCGCGCACGACGACGTGCTCGCCGCGCTTAAAAAGAAATTCGTGGATACGGGCAAGCTGCGTCTGGTCAGCCGCAACATGCCGCTGTCGATGCATCCGCGTGCGGTCCCGCCGGCCCATGCCGCGTTGTGCGCCCACGCGCAAAACCAATTTTGGCCGATGCACGACCGACTCTTCGCCATGAGCGCGACACTCACGGAAGAAAATTTCATCAAGGCGGCGAAGGAATTGAATCTGGACGGCAAGGCCTTCGCCACATGCCTGGCAGAGAAGCGCTTCGCCTCCCAGATCAACCGCGACAGCCAGGATGCGGGGGCGGTGGGCATCACCGGGACCCCGTCGTTCGTCTTAGGCCGGGTGAAGGACGGCAAAGTCACCGGCACGCTGATGGTAGGCGCGAAACCTCCTGCCCAATTCGAAGCGGAGATCACCAAACTCCTCGATGCGAAATAGCATGATGAAACCCATTTCCACCCACCTGCCGTGGCGACAAGCGCTGGGAATTCTTCTGGCGGCGACGGTTCTCGGACTGGCTTACAATCAGGCAAGTCCCCTGGGTGTCCGCGCGACCAAACCCGCCGAGCCCGCTCCCAGGCGCACGGGATTTGTGAACGAGACCGTTTCGCTGACTCTTGAGACTGCAAGTGGCGTGGCCATCCCGGCGATTCCCAGACCCGCAGGTGCCATTCCCAACCTCACATGGGCACAGGTCAAGCCGCTGCTAGCCGCAGGGAAAGTCGTGCTGGTAGACGCGCGGGCCAAGTCAACCTACGACCTCGGCCACATTCCCGGCGCGGTCTCCCTGCCGTCCAACAGCCCGGCGGCGGAGTTCCAGGCCTTTGCCAAAGCACATCCGCCCGGAACCACCATCGTCGCGTATTGCGGCGCGGAATCCTGCAACGCGTCGCGGCAGACACTCGACTCATTGGCCAAGATCGGCGGCTTCACTCAACTGAACGCGATGCCCGGCGGTTATGCGGAATTTCTCGCGGCTCAAACTCCGACTAAACCATGACAGTCGCTCTTGAATTCGATTTCAAATCCGTCGTGCGCTGGATTTTGGCGATCCTGCTGATCTGGGCGGCCTTGTCGAAAATCGCCAACCTCAATGAATTCCACGCCGGCCTTGCCGCCTATCAGCTTCCTCTGCCGGACGCATGGGTTAGGCTGACCGCCATCATCCTGCCATGGTTGGAGCTCTTGTGCGGGATGCTCCTGCTGGTCGGCGGTCTCCGCCGGGCGGCGCTGGCCTGGGCAATCGTCTTGTTCGCTGTATTCGTTCTCGCCACCGGCCAGGCTTGGGCGCGCGGGCTGGATATCTCGTGCGGTTGCTTCAAGCTGGATTTCCTGAGCGAAAACTCGCGTAGGATATTCGAGTCCGTGGGATTTGCATTTTTCCGGGCATTGCTGCTGCTGACCGGGGCGATTTATGTCTGGCGAAGGTGGAGCCGCGTCGAGGCGGAGAATTGACGTCAGTTTTCTTCTCGCCATCCCAAAGACAATCCTCTAGACACCAACGGATCAAGCCCCCTCGCATGAAACCCGCAAAAGTGTCCCGCGCTGGAACTTTTGCCGTCGCCCTCGGGCTGGCGGTGTCTTCGTTGTCGGCTCAAGCGACCACCACCATTGATGCAACGAATCCATTTTCCTACGGTGCCAACTTCGGTTGGATGAACTGGAGCGGTGACATCACCAACGGCGTGGTCATCACCGATTACATCTGCTCCGGCTACATCTTCGCTGCCAATGTCGGCTGGATCCACATGGGCAGCGGGTCTCCGGCGAACAACATCCAGTATCAGAACAACGCCGCCACCGACTTCGGCGTGAATCTGGACGCCTTCGGAAACTTGCGCGGCTACGCCTATGCCGCGAACATCGGCTGGATCAACTTCGAGACTCTCGGCGCGGCCAAACTGGACCTAATCACCGGCCAACTCAGCGGCTTCTGTTACAGCGCCAACTGCGGGTGGATTTCCCTCAGCACCCTCAAGACCAGCGTCATCGAGCCCGGCGTGGACACCGACGGCGACTGCATGGCCGACGCCTGGGAGCTGGTCAATTTCGAAAATCTCGATGACGAAGCCGGAGACGACGCCGATGGCGACGGCGTGTCCAATCTCAACGAATACCTCGCAGGCACCGATCCGAACGACCCGGCCAGCAAGCTCGCCATCACTGACTACACCACCACCCCCGGCGGCACCAGCACCTCGCTTACCTGGCAGAGCGTCCCCACCAGGAATTATTTCATCGAGGAGAGCCTCGACCTGACCACGGGCAGCTGGTTCGATAGCGGACTGGGTCTCATCCCGTCCGATGGAGTGTCCACGATCCGCCTGTTCGGCAATCCCTACGAGCCGAAGCGCTTCCTTCGCGTCCGCGCCGTCAAACCCCTTTCCCCATGAATTTCCCCGTCTCCGGCACCATTATGAAAACCCAGCAATTTCTCCGAACCCTGGCCACCACCGTCCTGCTTGGCGGCGCGCCCGTTTCATTGCTCGCCCAAGGCCCGCTCACTCCGCCCGGTCCGCCCGCGCCGATGATGAAGACCCTCGTGGAAATGGAACCGCGGACGCACATCGTTTCCCTGCCATTCACCATCACCGCGCCCGGTTCCTATTACCTCACCACCAACCTCAATGGCGGCGGAAGCTCGACGGGCATCGTCATCCAGGCCAGTGGCGTCACCATCGACCTGCGAGGATTTGCCATCGAAAACTGCTCCAGCGGCATCAGCGCGTCGGGCATGGGCGTCAAGGAAGTGGCGATCCATAACGGCGGCGTCCGTGGCTGCACCGGCAATGGCATCGACCTCGGCGGAGTTGGCAAGGTTCGTGTCGAAAATGTCATGCTGTCCGATAATAGCGGCGACGGTGCGAGCGTCGGAGAGGCCTCGCTGGTCACGCTTTGCACCGCCAAAGGCAACGGCGGGAACGGCATCGTTCTGGGCAGCAGTGGCAAGGTCTTCCAATGCGTGTCCCAGTCCAACGGCGGCAGTGGGATTTCCGTCGCCTCCAGCTGTCAGATCGCCGACAACAATTGCAACAACAACGGCTCCGGCGCAGGCCTGGTGACCATCGGCGCTGGCAACCGCGTTGAAGGCAACTCCAGCAACCAGAACAAATTCGGCTTCCTCATCAACGGCAGCGCCAACCTGGTCATCCGCAACAACGCCTGCTCCAACACGGCTGCCGACTACTCCGTGAGCACGGGTAACAATTACGGACAGGTTCTCGTTTCCCCCGGCGCGGCGTTCGCCAGTTCCAACGCCTGGGCCAACTTCGGCTGCGGCACTCCGGGCGGCGGCGCCTGCGCAACCGCCGCCGATTGCGATGATGGAGACGCCTGCACCACCGATGTCTGCCAGGCAGCGGTTTGCATCAACACCCCGATCCCGGATTGCGGCATGCCCGTCTGCGGTAACGGCATGATCGATGCGGGAGAACTATGCGACGGCGCGAATCTCGGCGGACAAACTTGCTCATCACTTGGCTTCACCGGCGGGACGCTCGCCTGCAGCACCAATTGCACCTACAATACCAACAACTGCTCGGCGGGTGCTTGTGGCGATGGCATCGTGCAAGCGGGCGAAGCGTGCGATGACGGTAACCTGGCAGACAACGATGGCTGCAGCTCCAATTGTCAGCTGGAAGGCTGTAACACCGCCGGAGACTGCCCGGGGATGGACACGGAATGTCAGTTCCGCACCTGCAGTGCCGGTGTCTGTGGTATTTCCTATTCTGCTTCAGGCACTACAGTCAGCTCCCAAACTCCGGGCGATTGCCAGCAAACGGTCTGTAACGGCACGGGCAACGTCGTGAACGTGCCTAACGATGCCGACCTTCCGGCCGACGACGGTAACCAATGCACCAGCGAGGTTTGCAACGCAGGAAATCCGAATTCCCAGAACCTGCCTGAGGGGACTGCCTGCAGTCAGAACGGAGGGGTGATTTGCGACGGCAGCGGCACCTGCATCAGCAACGCCGTCTGCGGCGACGGCATCCCCCAAGCCGGCGAGTCTTGTGACGACGGCAATCTCACCAATGGCGACGGTTGCACCGCCACCTGCTCCGTCCAGAGTGGTTATAGTTGTGCAGGCTCGCCGAGTGCCTGCGTGGACATCAACGAATGTCTCACCAGCAACGGTGGGTGCTCAATGAATGCGGCCTGCACCAATACGGTTGGATCCAATACCTGCACCTGCACTGCGGGATACGTCGGTGACGGAATCACCTGCACGGCGATCAATTACATGCTGACCACCGCCAAAACGGGCACAGGCTCCGGCACCGTCACCAGCGCCCCGTCCGGCATCTTTTGCGGAGCTGACTGCACTGAAGCCTATTCCAGCGGCACACTGGTATCCTTGTCCGCAGCCGCTCAATCCGGTTCATCATTCGCCGGCTGGAGTGGCGGTGGCTGCAGCGGCTTTGGAACCTGCTCGGTAACCATGAATTCAGCGAAAACCGTCACCGCCCTGTTCACTTTGAACACTTATCCGCTCACGGTCACCAAGGCCGGTCCTGGCAGCGGCACCATCACCAGCAGCCCGGCCGGCATCAACTGTGGGGCCACCTGCACCAACAACTACAACAGCGGGACCAATGTCACGCTGACCGCCGCTTCTACCGCCGGTTCAAGTTTCACTGGTTGGAGCGGTGGCGGGTGCAGTGGCACCGGCACCTGTGTGGTCTCGATGACTTCCGCGCAATCGGTGACCGCGACCTTCAACTGAGGCGGCTCAATCCGCAAGATACCCGCTCAGCGCTTCCCGCAACGCGGTGCGCGCGCGGAAAAGCAGGCTCTTCACTGCGGAAACAGATAGACCTAGCACATCGGCGATCTCCTCATAGGAAAGCTGCTCATAGCGGCGCAGCACCACTGCCATCCGTTGGGTCTCTGGCAGCGAGGCGATCGCGTCGTCCACCGCTTGTTGGAGCTCCGCCTGGAGCAGTTCCGAATCCGGCTGGCGGTCCGGGCTGGCTTCGACGAGTTGGTTGGAGTTCTCCTCGCGCTCGTCGGAGGAAACCTCCTTTTTCCGGCTCTTCCGGCGGGTTTCGTTGAAGACGAGATTCCGCGTGATGGTGTAAAGATAGGTCGTGAACTTCGCGTCCGGCCGGTAGCGTTTCGCGTTCCGCCAGATGCGCAGGAATACCTGCTGGGCGATGTCTTCCGACTCGGAGGCGTTTCCCAGCATCTTGGCGACGGTGCCGATCACGGCGTTCTGATGACGCTCGACGAGTTCCCGGAACGCCTCGTGGTCTCCCGCCCCGATGCGCTCCATCAAGGCGAAATCAATGACACTCCCGTCAGCCGGATTTGGAACGGATTCAGCCTCCATCTTCAGGAAAAAAGGGGTAGCGGCGACATCGGCGCTGAACATGGGGCATTCAACCTCAACGGCCAAGCGAAGTTGCGCGGGAATGCCATAAGCTTCAAAGTTCTACTGATTTCACCCACGCCTCCACCTCGTCGTCCAGAAAGACCTCTTCGAGCACCTCGCGCGCCCAGTCCTCGCGTTTTGCCAGTTCATTCAACATCCGCCAAGCCACCACCTGCACCGCCGGCATCTCGCTCCAGACGACCTCCGCCAGGCACTGCCACTCGCGGCCTTGCAGCCGTTTCGGGTGCTCCAAAACTTCGTGGCACGCCTCGCTGATCAACAGCGTGCGCTCGATGTCCGGCTCATCCGCCACCGGCGACACCTCGTAAGGCCGCAGCGGGACGCCGGACGCGCCGGTGAGCTCGCATTTCGATTTCGCCCGCCGCGCCAAGTCCTTGCCGAGTGCCTGCAAGGCCATCACCCGCGCCTGATGCGTTTCATAACCTTTTCCCATACGGGAGGTTAGCACGGGAAATCCGACACTTGAAATCTTGAATTTCGGGAGCTTCCGCCTTGATGCTTCCCATCCCCCGGAGTTGTGCTAGGCTCCTTTTTGTGGAACTGACGAAGTATCATCCCCCGATCCGGCGCTTGCAGGAGGACTTCGCCGCGCGCATCGCCCGGCGGAAATACATCGCCGCCCGCGGCCCAAGCCCGCCGAAGGGGAAAATCACCGACAACAGCGAGCCCTGGCTGGCAAATCCTAATTCGGTTTCGGACTACTTGAAAATTTCTTCCCGGGTCAAAGAAAGCGAAACCTTATGGCTGCAACGGTTCAATCCTTCATCGACCAACTGACCCTGAAGCATCGGGTCGTGCTCATCGGAGGCGTTGCCGTCATCGCCCACGGGTATTCCCGCCATACTCAGGATGCAGACATCTGGCTCGATCCCATGTCGTCGGCTGAAGAGTGGGCTGCCGCGATCCTATCCGTATGCGAGACGGTCAAAAGTGCGACGATTCACCGTCTTCCAGGCTGGACCGAGGTATTCGGGGCGCAGCTCGCCTCCGCAGTGGAAGAGACCGGAATGGTGCGGATCCTCGGGCTTGACTGCCCGCTGGATATTTTTCGCCGACCCAATGAATTTGAAGAGAGCGAATTCGAAGCCGTGGCATCTCGAACTTCACGAAGTGGAGACGGCACGCTACTTCCGGACCCCATTGATTTGATCCAAAGCAAATTGGAAACAGGTCGCGACAAGGACTTTCATGATATTCAGCACCTCGAATCCGTCGTCCGCACCGACTATAAGAATCGCCTACCGACCGCCTCGTTGGACGATGCGGTGGCCATGCTCGGCCGCTATTCCGAGTGGCAGGTGCTTCTCCCAGCCCTTCAAAACCCATCTCCCGACGTCCGCGAACTCGCCATGACCCACCTCCGCGAGTTCGCCGCGGCGGGCGATCCTTTCTCGCAGGCGATTCTGGAAGGGCGCGAGCTACCGTGACAGCCCCCCGACCGCCGACTTCGCGGCCCGCGAGCCGGTGGCGAAGCAGCCTTGCATGAGGTAGCCGCCGGTGGGGGCTTCCCAGTCGATCATTTCCCCGGCGAGGAAGACGCCGGGAAGTTTTTTCAGCATCAGCGTCTCGTCGATCTCGCTCCAACAGACGCCGCCGGCGGAGGAAATCGCTTCGTCGAGCGGGCGCGGTCGGGTGAGCGGGATCACGCAATGTTTCGCCTCGCAGGCCAGGGAATCGGCATCCGGCCAGGTTTTCCGGGCGAGGATGGCGTGCGCGGGTTCGCTGAGTTTCCAGCGAGTGCGGGCTTCTGCGAGAAAATCACGGCGCACGGATTCCATCTTCGCGACGAGTTCCTCTTGGGTGAAAGTGGGTTTGAAATCGATGGCGATCGCAGGCTCCGGCATCGCGCGGAGGGTGCTGCCGAGTTGGTAAATCGCGCCGCCTTCGAGGCCGTAGCGGGTGACCATCAACTCGCCGATCGCGGTGATTTCCCCGGCGCGAACGTGGATGTTTTTCAATGGTTTCCCCTCAGCGGCGGCGAGGACATCCGCCGGCCATTCGTGTTCCCAACCGCAGTTGGCGGGGGCGAGCGGGTGATGGGCGATGGCGAGGTTTTCGAAAAGGGAGGTCCAGCCGCCGTCGGAGCCAGTCTTCGCCCACGAGCCGCCGCCGAGCGCGAGGATGATCGCATCGGCGGTGGCGGTTTGGCCGTTTGCGAAGCCGAGCTTCCCGGCTTCCAAAGCAACCAGACGGTGGTTCATTTCAAATCGCACACCCAGCCCACGCAGTCGCTCGATCCAGCGGCGGAGCAGCGGTGCGGCTTTGAGCGCCCGAGGATAGATGCGACCGCTGGTGGCTTGGAAGGTTTCCACGCCGAGACCGGAAGCCCACGCCCGGAGGGCGGTGGGATCGAAGTCAGCAATGAGTTTTCCCCAAATCTCCTCGTTCTGGCTGGAGCTGGAGTAGCGGGCGGTGAAGCGGTCGAGCGACTCGCCGTGGGTGAGATTCAGCCCGCCCTTTCCGGCGACGAGGAACTTCCGGCCGACCGAGGGCTTGCCGTCGTAGAGCGTGACTTGCAATCCGGCGCTGGCCGCCACTTCCGCCGCGCGGAGACCGGCGGGGCCACCGCCAATGACGGCGAGTGGAATAGATGATTGCAAGCATATGAGGTTACGTGACTCGTGGATGCGGTCAATTTCATTCTTGCCTACATCCATCGAG
>JANPKJ010000119.1:0-57925 GCA_031425955.1 Akkermansiaceae bacterium
TTTAAGATTCCATGCTACGGTCCGACCATGGCAACGATTTCAATGGATCTCCGGCAGCGTATCCTTAAAGCCTATGATCGTGGCGACACCACCCGCGAACAGGTAGCCCGCCGTTTCGAGGTCTCTGTCGGCATGGTCAAAAAGCTCATCCAACAGCGCCGCCACGCCGGTGACATCGCTCCCCGTCACCATCGCAGCGGACGCAAGCCCCTCATTGTCGACTCCCATCGCCGCGAGCTGCGCCTTCTTCTGGTCAAACAACCCGATCTCACTCTTGAGGAGATCCGGACTCGCCTGGATCTGGGATGCACCATCCAAGCCATCCACTACGTGCTCGTCGACATGGGCCTGACATATAAAAAAAGACACTCCGCGCCGCCGAACAATCCCGACCGGACGTCGCCCGCGCCCGCCGGAACTTGCGCAAGATTCAAAAAGGGTTCGTTCCCTCCCGACTCGTCTTTCTCGACGAGTCGGCGGCCAAAACGAACATGACGCGATTGCGCGGCCGCAGCCCTCGAGGGAAACGACTTCATGCCAGTGCGCCCTGCGGCCGCTGGCGCACCACGACAATGATCGGCTCGGTGAGGCAAGATGGCACTACCGCCTGCATGACGGTGGAGGGAGCGGTCAACGCGGAGGTGTTCCGCTGCTACGTGCGGGAGATCCTGCTGCCAACGCTTAAGGAGGGAGACATCCTCGTTATGGACAACCTCAGTGCCCACAAGGACAGCCAAGCGCTTGATCTGTTGAAGAGTGCGGGAGTTACGGTGAGATTCCTGCCAGCCTATTCGCCGGATCTCAATCCCATCGAACTGATGTGGAGCAAGGTGAAGGCTCTCCTGCGCAAGGCCGAAGCCCGCACCAACGAAGCCCTTCTCTTGGCAATTGGAGACGCACTCTCACAGGTAACCCAAAAAGACGCCACAAATTGGTTTACCCATTGCGGCTACAGTTTTATTTAAGATGCTCTAGAATGGTCGTATCTATCGTCCCCGTCAGCTCCCCAATGAGGGAACCTGCCCGCTCCCCGAGCTTGAGCAGGCCATGGAGTGTTGTCCGGATGGCAAGTCTTACCGCCGCCTCAATGCGATCCATCTGCTGCTCATCGGAGTCGCATACGACCTGGTCCTGCGCAATTGCGGCCGGGGCGAGCGCTGCCTGAGACTCTGGATCTCGCGCTCTAACGAGCAAGGCATCGACGGACTCACCTACCGCCGCAGGAACGGACGTCCTCGCAAACTCACCGCCGCCGACATCGAGTCGGAAACCCTACCCGTTGTTGACGATCCCACCCTCGTGCGCCAACTCCACTGGACCGTTGTCGACCTCTGCGGCTGGCCTCGCGAGGAAAAACCCTTCGACATCTCCTACCCCAAGCTCGTCCGCTATTTGCACGAACACAACTACGCCCGCCGTATTCCCCGCCCTGTCCCGGAGCCACCTGATCCGGAAAAATGGGCGTTGAAACGTGAATCCTGCGCCGCCGAACTTGTTTCCTTGTTAGCCGACCCCGCTGCCCGGGTATTCTTTGGTGATGAAGCCAGCTTCGAGGGAGATCCGCTCCCTCAGGAGTGGTGGAAGCTCTGCTCCATTCTCGGCGGCGCTTCTTTGGCTTTTCTTGGGCGTTTCCTGGGCCTTCAGCTTCGCGGGCGGATTGGAAGGCCGTGGTCAATGCTTCCGATAGCGGGCGATCGGCGAGGCGCGGCCTTCGGAAATGGCGACGATCGTTTTCCCGTCCTTGGAGAACGCCACGGACTCGGCTTGGCCCAGTCGGTGCGGAGGAAGAGCGACGGGCTTCTTGGAAAAAGCCTCCGCCCACGATTCGACGGGGGATCTGGCGAACAGAAACACACCGTAATAGGTGACAGCGGCGGCGAGCGAGCCATCGGCCGAGATATCAAGTCCGGTCGGTTGGTTGGAGAAAGCGAAAAGATCCCCGCTGGGGGATTTCACCGAGGTGCGGCCGATCGGACGGGCGGTGAGGATACCTTTTTTCGCGGGTGCCCGCAGCGGCAGTTCGTAGACTTCCGGCGGGTCCGTGCGCTTGCTGATGAAGAGGATTTTCCCGGCCTGGGCGTCCACAGCCACCGATTCGCAATCGCGCGGTCCACCTTCATAGCGGAATTGAATCTGCCAGGCGGGGACGGCGGTGGCACCGAGGTTTTTCAGCGCCGGGGGAAGCGCGGGCTCGCGGATGATGTGGAAGGCGCGGGTCTCGCGCTTGGCATTGTTGTCACCGGTGTCGGCGACGAGCAGGTAGGGTTTTCCGCCCAGCATGAAGGAGGCGAGATCCTCCCAGTCGACGTTTTTAACGCCCTTCAAGACCACCTTGCCGCGATCCGTGCCATCGGTGCCGACGAGGTGGAGCTCCGGAGTGCCGCCGCTGTCGTTGATGACCCACATGAAGTCCGGGTTCGTCGGCGAAATGGCGAGGCCGCTCGCTTCCGTGATCGCTGGCGACTGGATCTTCGCCCGATCGGCCTCGGGAATGAACTCCGCGGCGGTGACCGATGACAAAGTTGCAAAGGTGAGGCAGGCGGAAATCCAACGGATGTTCATCGCCGGCCAAACTGGTCGCGGGTGCCCGGTGGTTCAAGTGCAGATGTCACATCAATAGTCCGCGGGATCGACGGTTTGGAGCACGACCCGGTAACTGCCGCGTTCGAAGACGACACCGTTGAAGACCGGTTTCAGCTGCCACATTCCCTTGGCGACCGCGCGCTTGGACCCTTCTGCGAACGGATTTCCGATGAGGATTTTCCCCTGATCCGGAAAATACTGCCACGCCATGATGCGGACCTTCACGTTGGGATTCTCGCGCACCGAGACGGCGACATTGCCGCTGCGACGGCCCGCCTGGACACCATCCCCGAAATCGAGGAAATACTCCCGCTTGGCGGTGGCTGGGAAGACCGGATCGGAGCTCGAGGCGATTTTATAAACTCCGCCGAACCTGCCGGATGGTCGATCCGGAATGTCTGCTTTTACCGTCGCCAAGAGTGCAAGAACAACGGCAAAGAGGCAGGTTAGAAGCCTTCCAAAACCCTTCACTGCGGAAAGCCGAGTAAATATCAATGGATGTTTCGTCTTCATAAACTACCTCCTTTCAGGATCGTTACCATTACCACGGATAGGAGGTAGGTGCAACGATTCACTTGAATCCCAAACGAACAACGGCGGGCAGCCGGGGGCACCTTGCATC
The DNA here is from genome assembly GCA_031425955.1 of Akkermansiaceae bacterium. Classification (GTDB taxonomy): domain Bacteria; phylum Verrucomicrobiota; class Verrucomicrobiia; order Verrucomicrobiales; family Akkermansiaceae; genus Luteolibacter. Next base: position 3,206 of record JANPKJ010000119.1, read on the forward strand.
GCCTCTCCTGCCGCAGCGTGGAGGTGGGGCCAAACAGGGTGCCCTCGAAAACCGATCCCGACGATCCCCTGCCGTCTTACTTCACCCGGACGACCAACACCCGGCGATCCAACGTCATCTGGGATTCGTCGCCGGTTGGGTACATCGGGTAGGATTCCCCGTAACCGTGGGCGCTCAATGACGTTGCTGGAATTTTATAACGCTTGGTCAGTTCATCGTAGACGCGCTGCGCCCGGGCGGCGGAAAGTTGCATGTTCATCTCGTCCGCACCGTCCGTGCTGGTGTGTCCTTCGATATCAAAAACGGCTGACGGGTTTGCCTTCGCGACTTCCATGATGGCAGCGGCGGTTTGATCCAAGGCGGCGCGTGATTCGGAATCAAGCAGCTCGGCGGTTTCCTTCACGAACAGCACGGGGATCGTCGCATACGGAAGCTCGCGGCCTTCGACGACGACGACGCTACGTTCCGTGTTATAAACGCGGGGGCCGACGCGGGTGGTCGTGGACTCGGTCGTTTGGGTCGTGGTTCCCGGAGCGGGAGTAGCGGGCAACGCCCTTGGCACGATCGAGAGTTGACGGCGCGGGTCGTAGGCGCCGGGTGCGGCGGGTGTGACAACCACGGTTTCCTCCACCACCTTCTGGCCGGGGGAAATCGTTTCCACCACGGTTGTCTCAACAACGACAGGCGGTGAGGTGGGTTGCGCCAGTGCGGGACAGATGAGGCTTGCGGCAATCAGGAATCGGTGGGTGGTTTTCATCAATTCAATCCTTGCAGGGGATGTGCCGAGGATGACTCCCGGCGCCCCCGGCAACCTCTGCCGACGACACGCGATGCAGCGGGCGGAACGGAAATCCCCAATCCACCATTCCGATTAATTTCCGCGACCTCTCGTTTCCGACCTGACCACCCCAGACCGGATGCCATCGCAATCGGTCGTTTCGCAACCGAGTCGGGCGAAACGACTGACCCCGGTGAGGATTCTGTGGTTAAAAGGTGGCGCGGCCGCGGGGGAGCGTCTTAGCTTTCCAACGAGTTCACCATGCGTCTCGCCGTCATCAATCTCGTTGGGCTTTCCAAATCGCTACTGGGCGCGAACATGCCCGGCCTGACCCGGTTCGCGGAGACAAACGGACTTCAATCCTACGCCCCGGCGTTTCCCGCTGTGACCTGCACGGCGCAGTCGTCCATCGTCACCGGCACCTCGCCCGCCGGGCACGGGGTGGTGGCGAACGGCTGGTATGACCGGGAAAACGCAGAGGTGCGCTTCTGGAAACAAAGCAACCACATCGTCCGCGGCGAGAAGCTGTGGGACAAGCTGCGGCGGGAGATCCCGGGCTTCACCTGCGCCAAATTGTTCTGGTGGTATAACATGCATTCCTCCGCGGATTTCTCGATCACGCCGCGGCCACTCTATCCGGCGGACGGACGCAAGGTGTTCGACATCCACACGCAGCCTATGGGGATGCGTGAGGAATTGAAAAACGACCTCGGGCCGTTTCCCTTCCAGGCCTTCTGGGGACCGGCGGCGGGGATCGCATCGTCCGAGTGGATCGCCGCCTCCGCGAAATGGGTGGAGGAAAAACACTCGCCGACGCTGAGTCTGGTCTATCTGCCGCATCTCGACTATCCGCTGCAGAAGGACGGCCCGCTGGCGGCTAACATTCCCGACGAACTGCGCAAGATCGACCGGCTGGCGACGGATCTCATCGATTTCTATCAATCACGGGGCATCCGCGTGTTGGTGCTTTCGGAATACGGAATCTCGCCGGTGACGCGGCAGGTGCATCTCAACCGGGTGTTCCGGAAAAAAGGCTGGCTTCAGATCAAGGACGAGCTCGGCCTGGAAACGCTCGATTGCGGCGCATCGCGGGTATTCGCCATCGCCGACCACCAGGTGGCGCATGTGTATGTGAATGACCGGTCACTGCTGAACGAGGTACGGGTTCTGTTGGAGAACACGCCAGGCGTGGACGAGGTGCGGTCGGCGGAAGCGGTGTGGGGATCTGGAATCGCCACTGAGCGGGGCGGCGACTTCATCGCCATTTCCACGGCGGACGCGTGGTTCACGTATTATTTCTGGGAGAGCGACGCGATGGCCCCGGACTACGCGCGCACCATCGATATCCACCGCAAGCCGGGGTATGATCCGTGCGAGCTGTTCATCGACCCGGCTGTCGCTTTTCCCAAGCTGCGGATCGCGAAATTCCTGCTGAAGAAAAAGCTCGGGTTGCGCGGGCTGTTGGACGTGATTCCACTGGATGCCTCGCTGGTGAAGGGCTCCCACGGCCGGGACCAAGTGGCAGAGGACGAGCGGCCGGTTCTGCTAGGCACGCCATTCCCGGTGACGTCCGCGGAGGACGTTCACCGGGCGATTCTGGACACCTTCAGCGCGGCGCGATGACCACGGCGTGTTCGTCATAGCGGGCCTTGGCCCCCGTCTGATCGAGCAGGTATTTCAGCACGGCTTGTGCTGGCATGCTCTTGAGGTTGAGCGAAATTTTCTTGTCGGCGAGCACACCCTTGGGGTCCTCGATGACGAAATTCGGGGTGACCTCGTCCTTGGATTCCTTTTCGACGATCGCGCTGAGAGCGTCGAGCGACTCCTTGAGTGAGGCCTCCTCAAGCTGGAAGACAGGAACCATCACCGCACCGAATTTCGCCTCGCGGCCCTTGGCGGCGATGCTTCCGGAGGTGAGCTTCAGCTGGCCAAGGCTGAAGATGGCATTGGCGTTTTTCGGGTCCACCTTCAGGGCTTGCGTGTAGAACCCCTTGGCGGCGACGGGGTCACCCGCTTTTTCCGCGGCGAGACCTTTTTGATAGAGCGACTCGGCGCTTGCGGCCACCGGTTGCTCGGCAAGGGCTTGGGAAGCGAGAGTGCAGGCGACGACGAACGTGATGATTTTGGACATGTTGATGTGGGCTTAACCAATACGATACCTAACTCACATTTTAGCGGGGATCAACTGGTAAATTCCAAGGATGGCGGAATTCAGAACTCCCTCCCCGGTTTCCACATCGTTCTCCACCGATCCCACTTCGACCTCCACCATTGTTCCGCTCAGGGCTGGAGCTGGGCCAACGGGGGCGCAAGAATCGCACGGGGAGGCGGAGGCCGAGCGGCTTGCCGTGGAAGCGCTGGCGGCCTTGGGTGTTTCCAGCGAAAGGAAAGACCTTGAAGGGATGCGAAAAGGAGATCGGCCGAAGGTGCTGGTAGCGGCCTTGCTGGGGAAAAGAACGGCGGTCGCAAACGACTGGATTGCGAAACGACTGATCATGGGTCACCATAGGTCGGTCAGTCGACTTGAGGTTGCCGCAAGTAAAAATGCCAAGCATGAGTCCGAGTTGAAAAAACTGATGAGAAGGGTGAAATACGCCACCTGCCCCTATCCTCAGGAAATCCCCACGAGGAAACAGGCACCACCTATCAGGACGACGTCGCCCACGGCCGCCTTGGCAACATCGGCCCGCGCAAGCCGCACTAAATCGGCATGCACACCCTCCGCGGCGGCGATGTCGTGGGCGATCACACCGTAATCTTCGCCGCCGGAGCCGTGCGCGCGGCTTGCAGGCAGGAAGACTAACTGGTCGGACTTTATGACATGCAGGAACGTGCTCGGGCTGGTGTGACCGGGGATTTGGTAAGATAGAGCGAAGAACGGACGTAATCCATTTCACCCAATCCTCACCCGCAGGTCACGAGCAGTCCACAACACCCCGGTCGCCGCTTTTCCATTCCCTTTCATCCGCCGGGCTCCGTCTTTACGGCGCTCCGTAAACCTTTCCCGCGCTGCGGCGAATGCCTCATTCACGAACGCCTTGCTCCCGATCACCGCGCCGTCCGTGAAATACCTCACCCGGCAGTGCAGCATCGTCGCCAGCTTTAAATCCGAAAAAACTGTCCCGTCATCCTCCGCCCCTAACGCCTCCGCCGCATTCATCTGCGGGCGAACCACACCTTTCTCCACCACCGCCCTGCCGCTCTTTCTCTCCAGCGCCAGCCCCATCATCCGCCGGTACAGTCGCGAAACCTCCCGCCACCGCTCCGCTTCAAACCCGACGCCCTGATCGCACAAGTAAGCTCTCACCAAGCCCTCACGCGCTTTCTTCCCATTCCCTTTTGCCCCGCCGCCCACGGCCTCCCCGTAGCTGCTCCACCGGTATTCCGCCGGTTCTGATACCATTCCGGCCCGCACCGGATTCAGATCGATGTAAGCCGCCATCGTCCGCGCTGCGGTGCCGCTTTCCACGATCACGCTCTTGAAGCGGTCCTCCCACAGAGTGCCGGAGCGCGAATGGGCGCGATTGAACCACTTGGTAAAACGCTCCAGCAGCGATTTCATAAACTCGCTCAAATCATGCATCCGCCGGGTGTAACGACCGCGGATCTCATCCACCCTGCGCGCCGCCTCGAGCTTCGCCATCGCCAGTTCCTGCGAAGGATCTAGCGGAATCCCCATTTCATCGACGGGCTGCAGTTCAAACTCACCGCGCTTCCGGACCACTACCGCCTCTTCCAATTCCTTAGTGACCTCAGCCACCTGTGTGTCGCTGTAGAAAACGCGTAGCCGTTGGAGCAATTCCTGATCCGGGATGCCACCCTCCGGTATCGGCGGCACTTCCAAGAGGAGATGGAAGTGGTTCGACATTAGACAATAAGACAACACCTGGTACCCCGTGAACTTCTCGCACATGCGCATCAGCATCCGGAAATCCTCCCTTTCATCCACCTCCAGCACGAACTGCCTCCCCACGACCCGACTAACGCAGTGGTAAATCACGGGTTTTGTCCACGAATCCTGCCAAGGCACCGTCCAACGCTTGCGGTTGTTCATGACGGGAAGGCTAGAGCGAGGAAAAGCGCTTATAAGACAAATCTTTTCATAAAGCATGGCTTTTTAAATAAAGCATAGTTTTTTGCAAGCACATCGCCCGTCCATTCCACCAGACGGGATGCTTTGCGCGTCGATGAGCGCCCGCAGATCCGCCAGAGACGACTCTGGGATCCGAGGCCTGCTTTCCACGCCCATTTCCCGTCACAGAGGCTCATCGAGCATCCAGCAGGGAATCATAATTCTCAGATCCGCCGAGCCTTGGGCGATGACGGCCGGTTCCGAGCCCGCGCACAGAATGCGAAGCATCTGGATTTCCTGACCAAAAAATGGATGGAACCGATGAGCGACCTGCGCCGGACCGAGTTGATGAGCAGTCTGTTGATGCGTTGCGGCATGCGTTCGCGACCCATCTTTTGGAAGGCGGAACGGATTTGCGGACTATCCAGACGATAGTGGGCCACGCTGATGTGAAGACGACGAAAATTTACACCCACGTGGCGAAGGGAGTGGGAGGGATGGGGGTGAAGAGTCCGCTGGATCGGTTGGTGGTGAACCGAGAGGGCGAGAAGAGGTTGATTTTGGATTTTGATTGGAAGAAGAAAAGGCTAGTAGCACAAGAACCGCCGATGTCGGCTGAAGGTTCTGCAAAATTAAAAATCGTCATTCATCAATCGTCGATCCATTCGCATTTCCTGGGCGTTTCCTGGGCGTTTCCTGGGCTCCTCGCTTCGCGGGTGGATTGAAAATTGCGCTCCGTGGGGAGGGTGCTTTGGCTTTTCTTTGGCCTTTCGCTACGCGGGCGGACTGAAGGCCGCCGTCCGGCTTCCAAAGCAGTCAAATTGGGTCAGGTGACGCATTTCAACAATTTGTTGCGAAATCATCACGGCGCCGGTTCCTCGGGTGCCGCGGCGGTCGCCGGGACTGCGGGAGCTGCGGACTTGAGCAGACCGCGGAGCTCGTCGCCCCATTCCCGGGCGGCCGGATGGGAAATGTATTTCTCCAAGTGGGCCAGCATGCGGACGGCGGCACCGCTTTGATCCCCATTGCGGAACAGGTCCATTTCCATCTCCCACTGGAGCTTCGGCACGGTTTCTTCGAGGAATTTCTCGTATTCCGGCGGGCGCATCGCGGAGGCCATGCCGATCCGTTTTTCCTCGCGTTCGTCGTTCCGGTTGCCGTTTCCGTTGCGGGTCTTCTCGACTGCCATGTGCTCGACTTTCGCGCCTTCCTGCTGGATGCGTTTGATCCAAACCGCCCGCAGCTGTGGTGTACTTCCAGGTCTTCGATAGGGCGGCAGCAGGATGTCCTCGTAGACCTGCTCAAGCTGGACGGGCGACAACGGCCACTTTTCCAACTTCACTGAATTGATGTCGTAGGCCCGCGCGAAAACCGATGAGGTGACTGGCTGGGCGAGGGTCTTTTCCTGGCCGCGGAGTTTTTCGGGATCGCTGAAAATGGCGTCGACGATGTTCTGTGCGTCGCCGGCGAGCTTGGTGCGGTCGGCGTTTTCGGAGGCGGCTTGGAGAGTGAGGACGAGCCAGCGGAGTTGGTGGCGCAGGGCAAGGCGCAGCGCGGGATCGGAGAGTCGTTCGTCCTCCTTGCGTCGCCATTCGCGGAAGTCGGCGGCGCTCTTTTGCTGGTCGGTGAAGGTCACCTTTTCCATGCAGTTGAGGTAGAGGTCGATGGCGGCGTCGTCGCTGGTCATGGCATTCCGATAGGCGGCGATGGCCAGGCGGAATCTCGCATCCATGGTCGCATCAGCTCCCTCCTTGAGTTTTTCGAGGTTTTCCAGAAGCGTCTCGCGATCCGCATCTGACAGGATTTCCGCGTGCACGCTGGTGAGGGCGAGCGTGGAGCAAAACAAAAGAACGGGCACTTTCATCAGGGTGGATTTTCTCAGAATTCGGATTGCGGGCCAAGCGGGAAGAAAAAATATTCTTGGCGCGGGAGCATGGCGGTGGAGTTGTTTCCGCGCTTGGATCTTTGGAATTCTGACGCATGGTTGCGGGCGTCATCCACCCCATCCATGAATCCTTCGTTCCGCCGCTTGCTCGCGCTTGTTGCTATATTCTTCACTGCGTTCGTCGCTGTTTCCGCCCTGCGGACCTCGCGTGCCGGTGGGGATATACTCAGCATGTTTCCAGGTTTTTCCAAAAAACCGACATCAAATGGCCCGGTAAAGGGCAATCGGGCAAAGGAAGCTCCGCTCGATTTGAGCGATGTCGAGCTGCTTTCCCGCTTGAACACGGAATACGCCAAGCTGACCGAGGCGGTGGTGCCGTCGGTGGTCAGCATCGACACCTCCGGATTCCGCAGCGAGCTTCTGAACGTCTGGGGGGGGACGCGGGTGCGAAACTACCCCACTCAGGGTCAAGGCTCCGGTGTGATCGTCACCTATGAGGGGCATGTCATCACGAATCACCACGTGATCGCAGGCCAACAAAAAATCCAGGTGACGCTTCACGGCGGTAAAACCTATACGGCGCATTTGATCGGCGAGGACACGCTGTTGGACATCGCGGTGCTGAAGATCGACGCAGATGAGAAATTCGTGCCGCTCAAGCTGGGGGATTCTTCCCAAGTGCGGGTCGGCCAGATCGTGCTGGCGGTGGGAAATCCGTTCGGTCTGGGCGAGACGGTCACGCAGGGGATCATTTCCGCGAAGGAGCGCTCGCTTTCGGACAACCAGCGGGATCTTTTCCAGACGGATGCCGCGATCAATCCGGGAAACTCCGGCGGGCCGCTGGTGAATCTGCGGGGTGAAATCATCGGCATCAACGTCGCCATCTTTTCCCCGGACAAGCAGAACCCGGGATTTCAAGGAGTGGGATTCTCGATTCCCTCGAACGATGTGAATGACGCGCTCTCCCAAATCCTCAAGCGTGGCCGCCCGATCCGTGGCTTCCTCGGGGTGCAAATGCGTGATCTCGATCCGGCGGTCCGCGCCGCGCTCGGTTACGAGGATCCGGAAGGTGCCGCGGTGCTAGGTGTCTCTCCGGGCTCGCCCGCCCAGCTCGCCGGACTGCAACCGTGGGATGTCGTGCGGGCGGTGGACGACGAGAAAATCCTCAGTTCCTCACAACTTTTCTCGCTGGTCCAGCGGACCCAAGTGGGCGACGTGATCACCCTCGACGTCTGGCGCAAGGGCACGCCGATGAAGCTAGAAGCAACCATCACCGAGAGTGGTGCCGCCACCGCAACCTCACAGGCTCCGGTGAATTCCTCCGGCCAAGGTCGCACCCATGATCCGGAGAAAATCCTACAGGCGCTCGGTATCCAAGTCCGTGACTTGTCGGTGCCGGAGCGGATGCGGGGCTTGCGCGGAGTCGTGGTGACCGGGGTGGCGGAGGCAGGTCTGGCGGCGACGCAGGTGAATTCCGGCGATCTGATCGTCGGGGTAAATAACGCGAGGATCAGCGGTGCGAGTGAGTTTTTCCTCCACCTCGCCGCATCCGCCGCCGTGCAGAACACCGGACTGCACCTCGTCCGCGAGGGGAAAATCCTCACCGTGAACCTGCCAGCCATTCCCCGGCAGGAATGATCCCGCACCGCTGAAATTTAACCATCGTACCCCGCGTTTCAACCAACTGCACCATGCAACGATCCAAGCTTCCTTACTTTTTCCTCGGATTGGCAGCCGTGCTCGCCGGCTTGGCAGTCTACAGGCTGGTCGCCAAGCGGAATGACCTCCCGCTGAATCCCCCACCCGTCGCGATGCCGTCGTCGCCTCCGGTCCCGCCGAAAATCGATGGCCTTACGACACCAGCCGCGCCGGAGGACCCCGGCACGGTATTGTCCGACCTTGGCATCGGAGTCTCGGCCGCGGATCCGGCGCAGCTTGTCGCGCAGATCGCCAAAGCGCTTGAGGCCGGTGATCTCAACCAAGTCGGCCGCCTGATCGGCAAAAGTGCGTTTGATCCGGAGACGATCGCCCGCCTGAAAGAGCTTTCCGCAAGCCCGCTGAAGTTGCGCCAGCCGGACGGAGTCCGCGAAGTGGGCGAGCTCGAACTCAACGCGCATTCCCGCTGGGCCCTCGAACTGGATGGCCAGCCGCCCGGCCGCGACCGTATATTCCTCGATCTGCGCAAGAAAAACGGCAAGTGGTCGGTCGAAAAAATCACCCTGCCGCCTCCCGCTGGCGAGCCGATTCCCAAGGCCGTCTTCGCCGACTCGCTGGGCGTGGCCGATGCCTTTCTGCAAGCGGTGCTCAAGCAGGATTTCGAATTTGCCCGCGCTTTCGTGGATCCGGCGACCGTCTCGGATGCCAAAATCGCCGGACTTTGCATCCTGTTTGAAGAAGGCGAATACCGGCTCCGCAAGAGCAAGCCGCTGCGCTCGATGTTCCAGCGGGAGGACACCGTCGGCTACCTCGCCAACGTGGAAACCCACGATGGCCAGCAGAGCGCCCAGTTCGCGATGACCCTGAAACAACCGCCAGCGCCGTCGAACTGGATCGTTTCGGAAATCAACTTGGACCAGTTGCTGGCCGACTATGCCCGCCGCGTGGCTGGCGGAGATCTCTATTACTCGCCGCTGGTGAGGAATCCCGGTGGCGGTGACACACTCGCCCTGTATTTCGAGTTCGACGAAGATGACATGAATCGACGCACCCGCCGCCAGTTGGAAATCGTCACCCTGATCCTGCGCTCGGACCCCGGTAAAAAAATCACCCTCAGTGGCCACGCCGATGCGCTCGGCACCGAGGATTATAACAACAGTCTTTCCTCCCGCCGCGCCAGCGTGGTTCGCGACTACCTGATCCGGGCCGGCGTCTCCGCAAGCCAGATCGTGACCATCGCCAAAGGAGCCAGCCAGCCGCGCAGACCGAATGTCACCGAGACCGGGGGCGACAACCCGGAAGGCCGCCGGGCGAACCGCAGAACCGAGATTTATTTGGATTTCTGATGGCCCACGGCTCGGCGGCCGCCAACTTGCCAAGTGGATCTACCGGGCCACCTACCGGGTGGAAGACTACTGCGTAGGCCTCTGGAGCCCGGAAGCCAGCGTCATGGTCGGCTGAAGAATCAACAGAAAGAGGCTCCGTCAACCCGACGGAGCCTCTTTTTTGTGCCCTATGCAGTTTTCCGGCCCTTCACGAAGTACCAGACCGCCGCCGCACAAAGCCCGATGGCGGCGACCAGCCAAGCGACGGATGGAAGCTGGCGGTTTTGAGTAGCAGAAATTTTTGATTGAGGGGCAACTGAGGATTTTTTGTGTCCTGTCGCCCGCTCCTCATCCCGTTTCCTATCACGTTCGACGCGCTGGAGCAGTTCTTTGGATGCCGGGCCGTTTAAATCGTATTCCGTCGAATCACCCTGGAACCGGAAAGTGCGGTGCCCGGATTTGACCTGCTCATACCAAGCTTGCCATGCGGGGATATCTCCCGGCAGTTGATGATCACGGTCTTTTGGAACCGGTGGATTTTCGATTAATGACTTCAACTCGTCGGCAGCCAGACTGGCATTCGAAGGTAAACCAAATGAATCGGCCGTGAAGTTATCCAAATCAATTTCATAGGTCACTTGAAGGTCATTGAGCAATTCGCCGAGGACTTTGACAGCTTCAGGACTTGGCATCTGCCCGAGTTTCTGTATTGCCCGAAGCCGCACGTTATCAAAGCCGGGCCAATTCGGCTTCTCCCCCAGTTTTGCACTCTTTTCATTTCCAATGATTGCCTCTTCCCGCGCGACCTTGATCTGATTTCCAAAATATTCCGCATGGCCGGGAATGGCGAGAAGCGTAGTTTTAAGATTTTGATAGATATGATCCACTTCTGGAGAATGATCGTTCGTGCTCCTTCTGTGAGCCATATTCCGCAATCCCAATGATAAAAGATCAATTTTCTCATCCCTTGGCATTACTGTCGATTTTTCAAGATTTGCTTGCCAAAAACTAACTTGATCCGCCTCTTTCTTTCTTTCCTTTGGACTCCACGCAACCTCGGGCTTAGCGATCACGGCGGAAGAAAGTATTAAACCAAATATTATGACTAAAATTTTCACAGTTAGTTGTCCCCATTAGGCCTTGTTTTCAACCATTCTTCCGCCGCATCCCATTCGCCTTTGACAAGTAAATTGCCATGTTTTGAATGGTTGACATTCGATCCGCTAACCATCAGGCGCTGCTTGTGCGAGTAAAGGGAGAGACCACTAAGCTGCGCCGCCCCGCCGCCTTCATCGGGATGTCCGTCTGCAATGATGCAATGACCGATTTCGTGGGCAATCGTGTGCATCAATTCGGCGTCATTGTCACGACCCAGACCCCACAGGTGTGAATCTCCATCAACAAAAACCATGTTTTGATTTCTACGTGCGAGTCCGTATGCAAACGCAGCGATCAACATTTTAGGTGGCAATATCACATAACCAGTGAGTGCGCCTCCACCGAGAATGTAAACATTGATGTCGGCATTATTGTCATGCAATGCACCGTTTATCGTGTTCTCTTCCGGTGACACCGCGCCCCCGAGGAAGTCGAGGCGCTTGTTTCCTGGAACTACAACTCCTTGGTATGCTAAGTCCGTTGCGCCCAGATCCGCAGATGTTGTCTTATCCCATTCCAATTCAACCGGGGCATTTCTCTTCACCTCAAATCTGGCGTTCACCTGCGGTCCGTAGACATCGTTGAGATATTTCTCAAGTTGAAGTTTGGTGGGCTGGAAATTGGATGGATCAAGTTTGTCGGGCTTGCTAGGATCTGCGTCCTTTATCCGTGATGTCACCAAGTGAACTGTCACATCCACGATTCTGTTTTTCATCACTTTCACACCGAGTGGTTTGCTGAGCGAGGCGAGTGTTCCGAACTTCAAGTCGAGGAGAATATCCGTTCCGGTGGTGGCCGAGCCTGCCGTTAAACTAAGAAGCGTTTCAGGCGCGGTCAGGGTCACGGAACCTGCGACTCCCCCAAAATCCACTCCAGTTGCGGATAGTGTTAAAGGCGTTCCGGGATTTAGGGGTGCCTTCAAAGTAACCGCTTTGGCGGGACCGTCCTTCGGGGCCATAATCCAAATCCGATCACTCACCGCTGGCCCCGGATCGCTGCTGCCAATGGAAATGTCGTCCACGCCGGCGGCTTTTTTAACGAGAGTCCCGTATTGGTCCGTGAACTCTCCTTCCATCCGCAGAGGCAGCATGACAGCCTGAACGGGAGGCGACTCGATTCCCCGGGAAGCTAGCACCCATCCGCCGGGAGTGGTGTCGATGAGTGCCGTATTGATGTCAGCCCATTCCGATGGAGCCCCAGGGGCGTAGCGTGTGATACTCGTCCACTTGCCGTTTAGCAGGACTGGAGCAGTGAGTCCGCCGTGGGACTGCCCGATGGCGGTCCCGTCAGCGGAGATGTCGATCGACTGAGAAAAAGTAGGGCTTTCATGCCATTTGTCTTCTAGATAAACCTTTGAAGTCTCCCCATTGGTAGAGTGTGTGAAGTCCACAGGAGGAGTCGCAAAGATCGCTGATCCGCCCTTGGGCAACATTTGGGAAATGATATTGAAAGGAACGAACGGCAAAGGTGGCCTTGTTGAAGCAACAAGCGCCTGCCGATTGGTTCCCGAACTGCCACTTGGAATCTGCCATAGGGTGGGAGCCCAATTAAATGCATCCACGTAGTCCGGCTCTGGATCGAAAACATGGCCATGAGCAACAAACTGACCGGATGACGAAAGTATCGACCCGGGACCTTGGTTGCCGAAGCCGTCATGCTCGCGGTATGCATAAACAGTTTCCCCGCCTTCTGTTACTTGGACGGATTGATAGGGCTGTGTAGGACTCGACCAGAAGCAGATTTTGCCATTGAGATATTGAGGATTTGCAGGGTTGCTGACGTCCCTCCCTTCCGTGCCAAGAATAACATCCGCATCATTGATGCCTCTTCCAGAAGCGAGGGAGGAACCTGCCGGGCCACTCGGTAAATTCGTGGTGACCCCACCCTTCCAGGTTTTGTCTGAATACAAGATGGTGCCGAGATCGCTGATTTGCAGGGCATTTCGCGGTATTTCGAAAAGAGCGTAACGTGGCAGAAGACCGAGGCTAAATGCAGCCGTGTTATCTTCTGCCGCGATATCGAATGCATCGAAAACGCCATCGCGGTCGGTGTCTAGTTGCTCGCCATCCGGGATCCCATCGCCATTGGTATCGGCATTGAAAGCATTTCCACTTGCGGAGGAACCACCTCCACCGCCCCCCGAGGCGTTCGCTGCTTGAATTGCATTCCTCGAAAAGGACGGAGGTGGGGTCGCTGCGTCACGCGCAGCGATTTCAAATTCGGCCCAATCCAGTGTTCCATCCATATCCGTATCGATATTCGGATTCACCCAAACGCGCCAGAACCGCAAGGAATTCGGGTCGGTAGGTATCGGGATAGGAGCGGGAGCATTGCGGGCGCGGGCCACCGAGGTGATCACCTGTTCATTCATGGTAGGCAAGCTGGCCTCCAGAACGGCGAGCATCGCGCTGTCATTGACTCCGAGTGTGGGACTGATGACAGGAGGGGCCGCAGTGCTACTCGGATTCCAGATGAAAAAATAAAATCTATCGAAACGCTCGCAATAGAGCGGGATTTGAAACCATTCCGGGGCCATCTCACCCGCGATCCATACGGAGATGGGGCCGCTTTGATCCAACGAGGGCCAAGAAATCAACGTGCCGCCCTCAGCAGTCGCGCACCTCTGCATCTGAATGCTGACATTCTTCGCGGGTGGCGAAAATAGGATCGGAGGACCGCCCGGCGGTGGCGGCGGCGGCGGAGTGAACTGCCGCATGGTCACGACATATTCATTTCCCAAGCCGTAGATTTCCTCCTGCGCCGTCCAGTCGATAAGATTGTTGGTGGACTCTACCGTGTAACGCACCCCGGCTGTGGTGCGGAAAACGTAACATTCCTGGACTGATGAATCCGCAGCAGGGATGGTTTCCAGGTACGCCTCCGGGCGGAAATCCCGAGAGAAAGCAAAGGTCGCGAGGGCAAGGCCGGTGATAAAGAAAAGGGGCTTATTCATAGGATGGACGTTTGGGACAGTCCTTCCTGGTGGACGGGGAGTTCAGAAGTCGTAACAGGACGACTGCAACGGCCTTTAGCCGTCTCCGAAAAGGCGGCCTGGACATTCGCCGCCGCCTCCCCGGCCGTTTGGTCGGTTTAGCGGCATCGTTGCGGTCGATGCCGACCGCCTGTTAAGAGGGTTCTGAAATCCTCATCCGCCGGAGCGAACGCCTGACTATGATTCCGTCACTAGGATTTAAACAAGGTCTAATTCCGAGAGGGCTGGCTGCCGGGCGAACCGCAGGACCGAGATTTATTTGGATTTCTGAGACTGTTATACGCCCTGGCGGTTTTTCATCGGAGATGACTCGTGGTGATCAATTTTCCAAGATCCGGGCAAGCTTGCCGGCTATTCCGGCGTATCCTGCGCAAGACGGTCTGCCGAAGTCTTCCGAGGTGATCCATCGCGGGAATTCAGGCGGCCGCTTCGCCGTCGGTTTTGTCATGAATTTCACGCATCCCCTGCTCATCTCCACGCTGGCTCTTCTCGGCTTGAGCGGTTGCGGCCCGATTCCAGGCTTTGTTCACTCTGAGTTCACCCTACCCGCCGATTGGAAAAACGCCGCGGGCTTTCCGGTTGCCTCACCATCTCGCGACCTTTCCCGCTGGTGGAACCGCTTCGATGATCCCACGCTCACCCGGATCATCTCGGATGCGCTGAAAAACAGCCCGGACATGGCGTCGGCGTCGGCCCGGGTCCGTGAGTCGCAAGCCCGCCGGAATGCCGAGGCGGCATCCAATCTTCCATTCGTGCAGGGCACGACATCGGCGGCCTCCCGAACCACTTCGCAAGATGGATTCGGCACGGATTCGAACTCGAACTACGCCGCCGGCCTCAACGCCTCGTGGGAGGCGGATCTGTTCGGAAAACGCAAAAGCAGCATCGAGGCCACCACCGCGCAGATCGGGGCGAGCCAGGAGAATTTCAACTCGGTGCAAGCCGCGCTCGCCTCGGAAATCGGCATCACCTACACCCAGCTCCGCGTGAACGAGGCGGCTCTCGAAGTGCTCTACCGCACCATCAAGACCCGCGAGGAAACGACCCAACTCGCCACCTGGCGCACCCAGGCGGGCGAGGCTGATTCGCTGGAATCCAGTCAGGCGATCAGCAGCCTGGAGCAGGCGCGCGCCGCCGTTCCCGGGGTTTTGCAGACCATCGGCCAGGCCCGGAATCAGCTCGCACTGCTCGCCGGCCAGAATCCCGGCAGCCTCGATGGCAGGCTGGCCTCCGGCAAACAGGCGATTCCCGATCCCGCCCGCAGTCTCGCCGTCGGGATCCCCGCCGACACGATCCGCCAGCGCCCGGACGTCCGCCTCGCGGGCTATCAGTTACTCGCCGCCGCCGCGAATGTCCGCGCCGCCGATGCCGAACGGTATCCTTCGCTCAACCTCACCGGCACGCTCAGCATCAACACGATCACCTCCGGAAATCTCTTCAGCCCGGAGACCGCCGCCTCAGGTCTGGTCGCCGGTCTATCCGGACCGATTTTCGACGCCGGGCGCATCCGTTCGAACATCGAGGCCCAGAGCGCCGTGGAGGAACAGGCCTTCCAAACCTACCGCTCCACCGTGCTCTCCGCGCTCTCGGAAGTGGAAAACTCGCTCATCGCGTGCCGCCGCACCACCGAGCGGTTAGCCATTTTGGAAAAGGCCACCACCGCCGCCCGTGAGGCCGCAGGACTCGCCCAACAAAGCTACGAAGCCGGTGAAACGGATATCCTAACCGTCCTCGATGCGCAACGCTCGCTGCTCGGCCTGGAGAGCAACCTGTTCAGCGCCCGAGCGGACCGGACGAACTCCTACATCCAGCTCTACAAGGCACTCGGCGGCGGCTGGTCGGCCGGTTCGTGAATTCCTTTTACACCCTCCATCCCATTCCATGACATCGCCCGATTCAGCAGAAGATCTTGCCACCATCGTCGCCAGCGGTGCCTCGCGCCCGGTGAGGAAATGGCTGTTTACGACCCTCGCCGTCGGCCTCGCGGGAGCAGGAGCCTGGTACTATTTCCAGCGGAACGGGAATGGCGAGGAAAAGGCGGACTATCAGACGCTGGAATCCAAGACCGGCCGCATCTCGCTCATCGTCACCGCCGCGGGCAATCTCGCGCCTACAAACCAGATCATCGTCGGCAGCGAGCTCTCCGGCACCGCCAAGGAAGTGCTGGTAGACACCAATGATCAGGTAAAAAAAGGCCAGACGCTCGCCAAGCTCGACACCTCCAAGCTCGACCAGCAGACCGAGCGCAGCCGCGCCTCGTTACTCGCCGCCAAGGCCAGGGTCAGCCAGGCGGAGGCCACCGTCGCGGAAAGCAAAGCCTCGCTGGCCCGTCAGGAGGAGCTCCACGAGCTCAGCAGCGGAAAAACCCCCTCGCGCGCCACCATGGAAACCTCCCGCGCCACCCTCGCCCGCGCCCAAGCCGATCTCGCCAGCGCCCAAGCCGCGGTGACCGGAGCGGAGGCGGACGTCCGCGCCTTTGAAAGCGACCTCGCGAAAACCGTCATCCGCTCGCCGGTGGATGGCATCGTGCTCGCGCGCTCGATCGATGTCGGCCAGACCGTCGCCGCCTCATTCACGGCTCCCACGCTTTTCACCATCGCGGAGGATTTGAAAAAAATGGAGCTGCTCGTGAATGTTTCAGAAGCGGACATTGGGCGCATCGAAACCGGCCAGACCGCGGATTTCAGCGTCGATGCCTGGCCATCCCGCAAATACACCGCCACGGTCAAAAAAGTCGCATTCGGCGCGGTCGGCACGGGCACCACCGCCAAGGAAGGTTCCGCCTCGTCCAACACCGTGGTCACCTACAGCACCGAGCTCGAGGTCACCAACGAGGACCTTTCCCTCCGCCCCGGCATGACCGCCACCGTGGACATCGCCATCGTCGACAAGCCGGACATCCTCGTCGTGCCGAATGCAGCGCTCCGCTTCGATCCCGTCGCCGCCGCTGCCATTGGCAAGACGGATGAAACCAAGAAGACCCTGGTCCAGAGCCTCTCGCCGGGCGGCGGCAGGCGCTGGCGGGGAACTCCACCCCCGAAGGCCGGTTCTTCGGATTCCACCCCGAAGGTCTGGACCCTCATAGACGGCGAGCCTGCGGAAATCGAAGTCACCACAGGAATCACCGACGGCCGTTTCACCGAAATCACCAGCGGCGAGCTCACCCCGGGAACTCCCCTCATCATCAGCGTCAAGCCGCCAAAGACCGAATGAACGCCGAAAAGCTCATTCAGCTCGAAGGCATCACCAAGCGCTACGGCACGGGTGAAGCGGCTTTCCTCGCGCTCTGCGGAGTGGACCTCACCATCCATCGCGGTGAGTTCGTCGCCATCATGGGTCCCAGCGGATCGGGCAAATCCACGCTCATGAACCTGCTGGGCTGTCTCGACACTCCCACCTCCGGCTCCTACCGCTTCAAGGGCATCAGGGTGGAGGACTTGAACAAAGACCAGCGCTCGCTGCTCCGCCGCCACGCACTGGGATTTATTTTCCAAGGTTTCAACCTGCTCGCCCGCACCTCCGCGCTCGAGAACGTGGAACTGCCGCTGCTCTACCGCGGATACTCGCGGAAACAACGCCACGAAATGGCCCGCGAGGCGTTGGCCCGAGTCAGCCTCTCGGACAAGGAGCGCAACACGCCCGCCGAACTCTCTGGCGGCCAGCAACAGCGCGTCGCCATCGCCCGCGCCATCGTCACCAACCCGGACACCCTTTTCGCTGACGAACCCACCGGCAACCTCGATTCGAAAACCACCGTCGAAATCATGGCGCTCCTCCGCAAGCTCAACTCGGATCGCGGCATCTCCGTCATCATGGTCACCCACGAGGACGAGGTCGCCGCCTGCGCCCGACGCATCATCCGCGTGAAGGACGGCCTCATCGAGAGCGACAGCGTAAGCCCATCAGATTTCCTCCAACACTCAACGCCGAACACCCAACTCTAGCATCTTGAGTCTCACGTCTTGAATTCTTCCGTCTCCTATCCATGTTCTTCAACGCCCTGCTCATTGCCATCCGGGAAATCCGCCGGAACCTGACGCGCTCGTTCCTCACCGTGATCGGCATTGTCATCGGCGTGGCCGCCGTCATCACCATGGTCACCCTCGGCAGAGGTGCTACCGAGATGGTGAAGCAGAATATCTCCAAAATGGGCAACAACCTGCTCGTCCTCCGCCCAGGCCAAGGCTGGGGTGGCAGCGGTGCGCCGATGTTCACCCTGGCCGACGTCGAGGCCGTCCGCGACCAGGTGCCGGGCATCTCTTCGGTGGCGCCCCTCGTTTCCAACAACGCCCAGATGGTCTATCAGGAGGAAAGCCGCACCTACGACATCCAGGGCACCACACCCAACTATTTCGACATTGCGAACTGGACCGTCGGCAGCGGCCGATTTTTCACGGAGCAGGAGGTGATCGAATCCGCGCCAGTCTGCGTCATCGGGGAAACCATCCGCAAGGAACTCTTCGGCGAGGGCGTTGACCCCATCGGCAGCAAGATCCGCGTGAAAAGCATGACGCTGGAGGTCATCGGCGTCACCGGGTTGAAAGGTCAAGGCGGCTTCGGCGACGACCTGGACGACAACATGATCACCCCCTACACCACCATCATCCACCGCCTGTCAGGACGTCAGGGCGGCAAGAATTTCAACCAGATCATGATCTCCGGAGAACCGGACTACCCCGGTGCGAACATCGTCAGCGACGTCGCCGCCCTGATGCGGGAGCGTCGGAAAATCACCGCCAACGAGGATGACAACTTCAACGTCTTCGATTCTCAGCAACTCGCCGAGGTCATCAGCTCTAGCACCAAGGTGATGACATCATTGTTAGGCGCGGTGGCCGGAGTGAGCCTGCTCGTCGGCGGCATCGGCATCATGAATATCATGCTCGTTTCCGTCACCGAGCGCACCCGCGAAATCGGCATCCGCCTCGCCATCGGAGCTCGCGCCCGCGAGGTGCTTCTCCAGTTCCTGGTCGAAGCAGTCACCCTCTCCTGCATCGGCGGCGTGACCGGAATCGCCCTTGCCTACGGCCTATGCATCACCCTCGCGGAGGTCGTCGGCGCGCCATTCCTTTTCGACCCTAAAATCAACGCCGTCGCCTTCGTCTTCTCCGCCGCCATCGGCATCCTCTTCGGCTTCATGCCCGCCCGAAGAGCCGCCGGGCTGGATCCGATCGAGGCGCTCAGGCATGAGTGAGTTGAAGACAAGTTGAAAGTTGAGGGTTGAGAGTTGAGAGAAAGAAGGGGATGAATGGGCCGTTGTCTTTCTCTCAACTCTCAACTCAAAACTCTCAACATCCTCCCCCGTGAGCCCCATCACCATTGCCGCCGTCAAGGAACAAGCCGGGGAAATCGCGATTCACGCCGCGATCCACGCCCAGCTCCAATCCCGCGCCACCCGCAAGACCAAGGGCGGCAAGCCGTATCTGGAACTTGTTTTCGCCGACGCTACCGGGCATTTCTCCCTGAAAGTCTGGTCGGACTCGCCGATCTACGACGCCGCCGAGAAACTCGCGGAGAACACGATTGTCCGACTCGAAGCCGAGTGGACGCAAAACCAGTACGGCGTCAATCCGAACCACCTCGCCTGGTTTTCCATCGATGACAACGCCGCCGCCAACTTCCTCGCCGGCGATCCCGAGACCCGCGAGAAACAGGACCGCGACTTCGCGGAAATCCGCCGCTTGTGCGATTCCATCGAAGACCCGCGACTGCACGGCCTCTGCGCGCAGTTTCTCAGCCAGTTAGGCAACCGCTTCCGCCGCACCGCCGCCGCCAAAAAAAACCACCACGCTCGCCGCGGCGGCCTGGTCGAGCACGTCGCCCAGATGATGCGCTCCGCCAACGCGCTCTGCCCGGTCTATCCGGAACTCAACCGCGACCTCATGCTCGCCGGCGTCCTCTTCCACGACTGCGGGAAGCTCTGGGAGAACTCCTATCCGGAAGACGGCTTCAGCCAGATCCACAGCATCCACGGAGAAATGTTAGGACACATCCCGCTTGGCATCGAGCTCGTCAACAAGCTCTGGAACGACCTGCTCGACGCCGTCGATTCCGACGAGTGGAAGAAACTCAAGCCATCCACCGAGATGACCCGTCTCCACCTGCTCCACCTGATCGGCAGCCATCACGGGCACTATGAATTCGGCTCGCCCGTGCTCCCCCGCACCCCCGAAGCCTTCGCCCTCCACTACATCGACAATCTCGATGCGAAGTTGGAAATGCTCCGTGATGCCTACGCCCAGTCGCAGGAAATCGCCCCCGGCATCTACGACCGCGTCTTCCCGCTGCCGACGAATCTCGTGAAGCCGCTGTCCACCTTCATCCCGCCGCCACCGACTCCGGAAGAAGAGCCCGTCGAGGATTCATGAAGAGCTTCCAGGTTCAGAGACTCGTCTCAGAATCACGTCAATGCGTCACCAGTTTCGCGGCGGCGCGGCGCTGCAGCATCTGGTCCGCCATGACGCCTAGCAGGACGACGGCACCCATGACGGCGAAGTTTAGCGAGCTGGGGATTCCCAGCAAGTTGACGAGGTTCTGGAGGACTTGCAGCAGGGCGGTGCCGATGATGATGCCGACGATCGATCCCTCGCCGCCGCGCAGGCTGCATCCGCCAAGCACGGCGGCGGCGATGGCGTAGAGCTCGTAGGAGTTCGCGTGGTTCGAGGGCGAGACCGAGTTGGTGTAAAAGGCGATCATGATGCCGGATACACCGGTGAGCAGGCCGGCGATGACGTAGGCACCGGTGATGACGCGGCGGGTGTTGATCCCGGAAAACCTTGCAGCCTCCTCGTTGCGACCGACAGCTAACAAGTAGCGGCCGTAAACCGAGCGATGCAATACCACCCACAGGATGGTGCCGATGATCAGCAGCATCACAAATGGCATCGGTAAGCCGAAAAGTTTTCCGCTGGCGACGCTACGCAGTGTTTCGAAACCTTCGCCTCCGCCGAAGCCTTTGGTGTCGTCGTTGGCGATGAAGCGGGCGACGCCGCGGTAGAGCAGCAGCCCGCACAAGGTGACGATGAACGGCTGCATCTGCATTTTCGTGA
Organism: Akkermansiaceae bacterium; assembly: GCA_031425955.1. Lineage (GTDB taxonomy): Bacteria > Verrucomicrobiota > Verrucomicrobiia > Verrucomicrobiales > Akkermansiaceae > Luteolibacter. The sequence continues at coordinate 24,121 of JANPKJ010000119.1, forward strand.
CGAGCGCGCCGTGGACCCAGCCGAGCGCCATCGGGATGATCAACACGGCAAGCACGGCGAGCGGCCATGCGAGGTGCCATTCCGTGAGCGCCATCGACATGACCACGCCGCACAGCGCGCACATCGAGCCGACGGATAGATCGATGCCGCCGGTGATGATGACCAGGCCGAGACCGAGGCTGAAGACGCCGAACAGGCCGATGAGGTTGGCCATGTTGGTGAGGTTCGTCTGGGAAAGGAAACGCGGGTTGATAAAGGCGGTGACCGCGCACAGGGCCACGAGAAGGATGAAGATGCCGAGTTCTTTTTTCATGAGGAGAGGGAAATCATTGGAAGGCGGGCTTGGCGGCGGCGACGCTGCGGCCGACGGCGAGTTGCATGACGTTCTGCTCGTTGCAATCCGCTTCATCGAGCACGCCGGTGATGCGGCCTTCGTGCATGACGACGATGCGGTCGCTGAGGTGGAGGACTTCCTCCATGTCGCTGCTGATGATGAGGATGACCGCGCCGTTGTTGGCGAGGTTGCGGACGAGTTTGTAAATCTCCGCTTTGGCTCCGATGTCGATGCCGCGGGTGGGCTCGTCGAGAATCAACACCTTCGGGCCCATCGCGAGCCATTTGCCGATGGCGACTTTCTGCTGGTTGCCGCCGCTGAGGTTGCGGACGAGGGATTCGGCTCCGGGTGTTTTGATTCGGAGGGAAGTGATCTGCTCCTTGGCGACCACGGTTTCGCGGGCCTTGCTGATGATACCGCACTTGGAATAACTGCCGAGCGAGGGCAGCGTGGTGTTTTCCCTAACTGACATGGCGGTGATGAGCCCTTCGCCGCGGCGGTCTTCGGGGACGAGGAAAATCCCGTTGCCGATCGAGTCCTTGGCGTGGCGGATGACGAGGGATTTGTCGCCGAGCGTGACTTCGGCGCAGCCACACTCGTCGAGGCCGACCATGGCTTTGGCCATTTCCGAGCGACCGGCTCCAACCAGGCCGGCGAAGCCGAGGATCTCGCCGCGGGCGGCGTCGAAGGAAACCCGCTGGTCGGGATAACGGCTGGAGCGGGCGTTGCGGACTTTGAGAAATCCGGGTGTTAGCTTGGCTTCGGACGGGACGCGGTGGTTCTTGATTTCACGGCCGACCATCTTGGCGACGATGTTGTCGTGATTGATCTCGGACCGGCTCAGTCCGCCGGCGTTTTTCCCGTCGCGCAGGACTTCGACACGATCCGCGCATCGGCTGACTTCGCCGAGGCGGTGGGAAATGTAGATGATGCTGACGCCCTCGGCGCGGAGTCCGGCGATGAGGTCCAGCAGACAATCCGTCTCGGTCAGGGTGAGGCTGGAAGTCGGTTCATCCATGATGATGATCCGCGCGTTCTGGGAGAGCGCCTTGGCGATTTCCACCATCTGCTGCTGGGCGATGGATAGATTCCAAAGCAGCGTGGTGCTCGGGATGTTCAGGCCGAGGCGCTTGAGCAGCGGCTCGGTGTCGGAATGGATTTTCTTGCGGTCGATCAGCTTGAACGGAGGAATCAACGGCTCGCGGCCGAGGAAAATGTTGGCCGCGATGTCGAGGTTGTCGAGGACGTTGAGCTCCTGATGAATGAAGCCGATGCCGAGCGCCATCGAGTCATTCACGTTTTCGATGCAGACGGGCTTCCCGTCCACGAGCAACTCGCCTTCCTCGGGGCGATAGACGCCGCCGAGGATTTTCATGAGGGTGGACTTGCCCGCGCCGTTCTCGCCGCAGAGGGCGAGGACTTCGCCCTTACCGACACTCAGGTTGACCTGGTCCAACGCCACCACTCCGGGAAAGCGCTTGGAGATGCCGCGCATTTCTAGCAGTGGGGCGTCCATGAATTTTTCGCTAGATTGAAATTACTTGCCGAGAGTCTTCTTGAGGGTCGCCTGGAACTCGGCGACATCGGCTTTCTTCAGGCTCTTGGTGGGGACGATCTGTTTGCCGCCTGCCAGGGCTTCCTTGTCGCCGGCGAGGTGTTTGGCCATTTTGGTGATCGCTTGTTTGCCGAATTCGAAGGGTTGTTGGACGACGGTGCCGTAGATGTCGCCGGACGCAACGCCTTCGAGGGTTTCGTCGTTTTCGTCGAAGCAGACGATCTTCACCTTGCCGGTCTGGCCGGCGGCGCGGACGGCGTTGAGGATGGCGGGTCCGTTGTAGTTGTAGAGTCCGACGAGCCCGGCGATGTCAGGGTATTTCACCATCGTGTCCTCGGCGTTTTTCTGGGCGCGCACGGTGTCGGTGTCGTCGGTGCGGACATCGATCACTTCTACTTTCGAGCCCTCTAGCTCCTTTTTGATACCGCCGAAACGCTGCTTGGCGTTCTCCGCATCGGTCGCGCCGACGAACACCATGATCTTGCCGCCATCAGGGAGAGCTTCCTTGATCAGCTTGCCGGCCTCGACGCCTGCGGCGAAATTGTCGGTGCCGATGTAGGCGACGCGCTTGCTGTCCGGCGCATCGCTGTCGTGACAGATGAGCAGGGTTTGCTCGGCGACGCGGTTGAGGAATGCGGTCTGGTTGGCGGGGTCGATCGGGCTAACAGCGATGCCGTCCACGCCCTTGGCGAGCAGGTCGTCGATGATCTGTTGTTGTTCCGCGGCACCGCCGGTGGAGGGGATGCGGAAATCGACCTCGACGTTGCCGAGCTCCTTCTCGGCGGATTCGGTGCCAGAGCGGGCGATGGTCCAGAAGGTGGCGGCGTTGTTGCTGACGAAGGCGAGCTTGAGCTTCTTGTCGTCGCCTGCGGCGGTGGAGTCTTTGTTACAGCTGGTCAGCGCGAGCGCGAGAACCGCGGCGGATAGAATTCGGAATGCTGGGATTTTCATGATTTGGTTTTTTTGGAATTATTTGTTTTGGCCGTAGTAAGCGCCGGGACCGTGTTTGCGGAAGAAATGTTTTTCCAACAGGTGAACCGGAGCGGGTGCTGCGGATGGATTCAGTGAGAGGGTTTTGAGCGCCATGTCGGCGACGATTTCAAGCGCGAGCGCGGTTTCCACCGCTTTGGCGGCGCTGGGTCCCCATGCGAAAGGTCCGTGGTTGCGGACGAGCACGGCGGGGACATTCAGCGGGTTGATCCCGGCGAAGCGCTCGACGATGACCTTGCCGGTTTCCCACTCGTATTCGCCGCCGACTTCTTCGGGAGTCATCGCGCGGGTGACCGGGACGGAGCCGTGGAAATAGTCGCAATGCGTGGTGCCGAGGCAGGGCAGATCGATGCCCGCCTGGGCGAAGGCGACGGCGCTGCGGGAGTGCGTGTGGACGACCGCGCGGATGCCGGGGAAATGCAGATAAAGGTGGCGGTGCGTCGGCGTGTCGGACGACGGACGGAAACTTCCTTCGATGAGATTGCCCTCGTAGTCGAGGATCACCATGTCAGCGGCAGTTAGCTTTTCGTAATCCACGCCGCTCGGCTTGATGGCGAAGACGCGGCGCTCGGGATCCGCCACGGAGACGTTGCCAAAGGTGAGATCGACGAGGCCGGTTTTCGGCAGGTCGAGATTCGCCTGAAGGCATTCGTCTTTGAGGGATTGGTAGCTCATGGGTTTCAGCCTTGGATGCCTTGGGCGAGGTGGAAATAGAGGTCCTGTTGGCGAAGTTCGTTCTTATAAGAGCGGAGCCGCGTCTCCTCGTCGATCACGCTGAGCTCGATTTTCGCGATTTCCGCGAAATCCTCGAGGTGCTCGCTGGTGAGGGCGTAGGAAAGCACCGTGTGGTGCGCGCCGCCGGCGTAGATCCAGGCGGCGGTGGCGGTCTTGAGATCGGGTAGAGGTTTCCAGAGGACGCGGGCGACCGGCAGTTTCGGCAGCTTGTTCTGCGGGGCAACGCATTCCACTTCGTTGACGAGGAAACGGTGGCGGCTGCCGAGATCGATGATTGAGCCGTTGACCGCCTTGCCGGCACCGCAGTCGAAGACCATGCGGCAGGGATCCTCCTTACCGCCGATGCCGAGCGGGTGGATTTCGATTTTCGGAATCTCGGAAGCGATGGACGGGCAGATTTCCAACATGTGCGCGCCGAGCACGAGCGGGTTCGCGGGATCGAGGTGATAGGTGTAGTCCTCCATGAAGGAAGTGCCGCCTTCGAGTCCGTCGGCCATGACTTTCATGATGCGGACGAGCGCGGCGGTCTTCCAATCGCCTTCACCGGCAAATCCGTAGCCGTCTTCCATCAGGCGCTGCACGGCGAGGCCGGGCAGTTGTTTCATGCCATGGAGGTCTTCGAACGTGGTGGTGAACGCGGTGAAACCGCCTTCCTCCAGCAGCGCGCGCAGGCCGATCTCGATGGCCGCCGAATCACGGAGCGACTCATGGCGGGCTCCGCCTTTCCGCAACTCGGGAGCGACGCGGTATTTTGCCTCATAAAGGGCGCAGAGCTTGTCGACTTTGCCCTTGGAGGCGGCGTTGATCTTCGCAACGAGATCGCCGATGCCGAAGGTGTTCACTTCCCAACCGAAACGGATCTGCGCGGAAACCTTGTCGCCTTCCGTGACTGCGACGTGGCGCATGTTGTCGCCGATGCGGGCGACCTTCAGGTTGCGCGATGTGTGCCAGCCACGGGCAGCGCGAGCCCAGGCGGCGAGGCGTGCGTGGACTTCCGGGTCCTGCCAGTGGCCGACGACGACCTTGCGCGGCAGGCGCAGGCGCGCCCCGATGTGCCCGAACTCGCGGCCGCCGTGGGCGGTCTGGTTCAGGTTCATGAAATCCATGTCGATCTCGTTCCACGGGAGGTCGCGGTTGAACTGGGTGTGCAGGTCTGCAAGCGGCTTGCGGAGGATTTGCAGGCCTTCGATCCACATCTTAGCCGGGGAAAACGTGTGCATCCAGGCGATGATGCCGATGCAGTTTTTCTCCGAGTTCGCGTCGATGGCGAACTGGGTGATCTCGGCGGAGGATTTGAGGACCGGTTTGAAAACGATCTTGTGCGGCAGCGCTCCGGACGCGTTGAGGGCCTTGACGACGGCTTTGGAGTGCTCATCGACTTTCTTGAGCGCCTCCGGGCCGTAAAGATGTTGGGAGCCGGTGACGAACCAGATTTCGAGACGTTTGAACTTGTTGATGTCGGACATGACGTTAGTTGGATTGTTGGGCTTTGAGGGCGAGCAGGTCTTTCATGACGTGGCCGAGATCGGCCGACTGGGTGACGCCGCCGAAGGAATCGTGGAGCTCGCGGTAGAGGGTGTAGAGTTGTTGATAGACCGCCTGGTTTTCGGCGATCGGCTTGTAGGAAATTTCCTTCAGGCCAGTCATCGTGGCCTGGGCGGTCTTGAAATCCGGGTGCGCTCCGGCGACCACGGCGGCCCCGATGGCGGAGCCGAGCGCGCAGGATTGCGACGAGCGGGAAACGCGGATCTCGCAGCCGGTGACGTCCGCGTAGATCTGCATGAGCAGCGCGTTTTTCTCGGCGATACCGCCGGAGCAGACGATGCGCCCGACCGGTACGCCGTATTCGCGGATGCGGTCCACGATGGCGCGGGCTCCGAAGGCGGTGCCCTCGATGAGCGCCCGATAGATTTCCGCTTGAGTGGTGTAGAGCGTCTGGCCTAGCAGCAGGCCGGTAAGGCTTTGATCGACGAGGATGGTGCGGTTGCCGTTGTTCCAGTCGAGCGCGAGCAGGCCGGATTGGCCGGGCTTCATGGCGGCGGCCTCGTCGGTGAGTTTTCCGTGGAGGGAAGCGTCGCCTAACACGCCTTCGACGAACCATTTGAAAATGTCACCGACGGCGGATTGGCCCGCCTCGACGCCGAAGTAGCCGGGCAGGATCGCACCTTTCACAATGCCGCAGATGCCGGGGATGTCGGCGACGGTCTTTTCCGCTGAAACGACCGCGCAGTCGCAGGTGGAGGTGCCGATGACTTTGACGAGCGTACCTTCATCCACGCCGCAGCCGATGGCGCCGTAGTGGACATCCATCTCGCCGATGGCGATGGGGATGCCGGCGGTCAGGCCGAGTTTTTCCGCCCAGGCGGGGCAGAGATTTCCGGCGATGGCGGAGGCGTCGTGGGCCTCGGTGAAGAGGCGGTCGCGGAGTGGAGCGAGTTTCGGGTCGAGGGCGGTTAGGAAATCCTTGTCGGGCAGGCCGCCCCAGTCTTCGGCGTAGAGCGCTTTGTGCCCGGCCATGCAGACGCCGCGGCGAATGGCCAGCGGGTCGGTGACTCCGGCGAGCAAGGCGGGAATGAAATCGGCGAGCTCGACCCAGGAATACGCGGCGTCGAACACGGCGGGATCGACCTTGAGGCAGTGCCAGATTTTCGCCCAGAACCACTCAGAGGAGTAGGTGCCGCCGATTTTCGCGAGGTATTGCGGACGGAGTTTGGCGGCGATTTCGGTGATGGCTCCGGCTTCCGGAATGCTGGTGTGGTCTTTCCAGAGCCAACATTGGGCGTTGAGGTTTTCCGAGAATTCCGGGTCGGAGGCGAGAGGTGAGTTCGTCGCATCGACCGGGAGCGGGCTGGAGCCGGTGCCGTCCATGCCGATGCCGACGACTTGGTCGTTCGAAAACTTCGGCTCGGCGGCGCGGGCGGCTTCGAGCGCGAGCAGCGTGGCTTTTTCCAAGGCGAAAACATAGTCCGCCGGGTTCTGGCGGGCGAGGTGGTGATCGGAGGATTTCAGGAGGATCCCCTGATTTCCGGAGGGATAATCGACGACGGCGGTGCCGATTTCGCAGCCGTCGGCGCAATCGACGACGAGGGCGCGGGCTGAGTTGGTTCCGTAGTCGAGTCCGATCGTGTATGGCATGACGTTCGCTTAATGAGCATCCGGACGAATCCCGGAAAGAGACAAAACGTATTACAGTCATATTTCGAGCTCGACCGGGCGTGATTTCCGGCGAAATTTGAGGCGATGTTACAGCCGACGATGGCGGAGGTGGCCAAGGCTTCCGGGGTTTCCAAGAACACGGTGAGCTTGGCATTGCGTGGGAGTCCGCGGATTTCCGCGGCGACGCGGGAGCGGATCGAGGAGGTGGCGCGAAACATCGGCTATCGGCCGAATCCCACGGTGGCGAACCTGATGGCGGAGCTCCGGCAGAATCGCTCGCCCGGCTATCAGGCGACGCTGGCGCTGATCAATGCCCATGAGGCCCGCGATGCGTTTTCCAATCACCCGACGATCCCGGTGTATGTCGCGGGATGCCGGCAGCGGGCGGAGCAGCTTGGCTACCGGCTCGATGAATTCTGGCTGCACGAGCCGAACCTGCCGGTGGCGCGTTGGTCGTCGATTTTAAAGGCAAGGAACATCCGGGGAGCGGTGATTGTGGGCCTGATGAGGCACAACCGGCTGCCCGGCCGACTGGCGCCATTGTGGGATGAGATTCCGGCGCTGGTCACCGGGGTGCGGACGCGCGAACCGGCGCTTTCGTTTGCATGCAGCGACCAGCATACTTTGGCCTTGGTGGCGTTTGAAAAAGCGGTGGCGCTCGGTTACCGACGACCGGCCTTGGTCTTGGACGGTGTGATCGATGATCTGGTGGAAGGGCGCTTTTCGGCGGGATTTCTAATCGGGCAAAGCCGGATGACGCCGGCGGATCAAAGAACGCAGCCATTCTATCAAGTGGCGGCCGCGCGGACCGATCGCGCGGTGTTTTCGAAATGGTTCGAGGAAAACCGACCGGATGTGATTTTCACGCTCTATCACGAAGTGAAGCGCTGGATCCATGAAATGGGACTGCGGGTGCCGGAGGAGGTCGGGCTGATCCAGTACGAATGGCGGGCCGACCACGCCGGCTGGGCGGGCATGGACCAGCTCAACGACCTGGTGGGAGCGGCCGCGGTGGACATGCTGATTTCGATGATCCACCACAACGAGCGCGGGGTTCCCGAGCACCCGCGGGCGACCTTGATCGGCAGCCACTGGGTGGACGGGGCGACGGTGAAAAGCGCATGAGGGGTTGCAATTTCAGGGAATCTGTCCTAATTCCCCGCGATTCCCACCGCCATTTCATGATCACGATCCGAACGCTCGCCCAGTTTGCCGCCGCCACTGTCACGCTTTTGCTGGCAAGTTGTGCCAACCAGAAGCCCGGTGAGCAGGTCACCAAGGATGGCCAAACGGTGAACCCCCACCCTCCCGGGACCTACGATCATTTCACCGCCGAGCCCACCTACCCGAAGACCATGACGGCGTGGAAAAACGAGGACGTGCTGTCGCGCACCAACGCGGAGAACTCTTCCATCCGCATCAGCCTCAAGATGCAGCGCGGCTTCCTGATGAACGGCGACGAGGTGGCGATCGACTATCCGATTTCATCCGGAGTCCCGAGCCGCCCGACGCCTCCGGGCACCTACTACATCCTCGAAAAAGTCGTGGACAAGCATTCCAACAAATACGGCAAAATCTACGATGCCTCCGGCGCGGTCGTAAACGGCGATGCCGACTCCACCCTCGACGCTATTCCCGAAGGCGGCCGCTTCCAAGGCGCTCCGATGCGTTACTGGATGCGTCTCACCAACGACGGCGTGGGCCACCACATCGGCCCCTTGCCCAGAAGCCGCCGCCCCGCCTCCCATGCTTGCATCCGCGGGCCGAGTGCCACGATCCCGATCGTCTATTCCAAGGTGAAACCCGGCACCCGGGTGGTCGTCGAGTGATGTCGAACCGGGCTTGTTCCCGCAAAAAGGCCTGGACGTGTCCGGGCCTTCTGATTGGATAGTTATTAGATCGGTGCTTGGGTCACTCTTCCTCGACGAACTTGTCGTGGCCGGCTTTTTTCTGCTCCTTAAGGGTTTCGACGATCTTGGCGACCTCGTCGAGCTTGCCGTTGATGAACGCTTCCTCGACGTCGCAGAGCGTCACGTAGAGTTTGCCCATCATTTTTTTGTATTCGAGGAGGGCCTTGGTTTTTTCCGGACCTTCGGGCATTGGCTTGATCATGGCCGGAATTTCCATCGCGCTCTTCAGCGCCGCCTGTTGGGCCACCCGAGCCTCTGTGGCACCTTTCACCGGATCCGTCTCGCGGCGGAAGCCCTTAAACGCGTCATTCATCGCTTCCATTTGCTTGCCCAGAGGGGTTGCCTCTTCCTCCGCCATGGCCGGGGTCATCAACAGTCCCACCGCGCAGGTGAGCAGAAATAATTGTTTTTTCATACGCCACGAATACGAACGGATTCCCCTCTCCTTTCCAATTGGAAATTTCCCGTTTATTTTTTTCGGAATCCGCTCCATCATGCGCGGCTTGAAGGTCGAACTCAAATGGCGACGCCCGATCGTCCGCGTCGTTTTCGCGCTCGGATTGCTTGGAGTGCTCGGGTGGTTTGTCCTGCCGTTCGCGGTCCCGCTGCCGGTGAAGTTGAGGAAGGTTCCTGACGCTTCGCCGGTGCTGCTGGACCGCCATGGCACGCCGATCCTGCATCTCACGCTGCCGGATTCCACCCGGTCGAGGCCGGTCACGGTGGCCGAGATGCCGCAGGACCTCATCGCCTGCACGCTTGCCGCCGAGGACAAGCGGTTCTTCGCTCACCGCGGGGTTGATTTATTGGCGACGCTCCGGGCGGGGCGGGATTTGCTGGCAAAGCGGCGGGTCGTTTCCGGCGCTTCCACCATCACCCAGCAGTTGATCAAAATCACCTCGCCGCCCGCCGCCCGCCGCCCGATGACGAAAATCCGGGAATCGCTCGCTGCCCGCCGCTTGGAAATGACGTGGTCCAAGCACCAGATCCTCACCGCCTACCTGAACCACCTCGACTACGGAAATCTCCGGATCGGTGCCGCCGAGGCTGCTCGATTCTATTTCCAGAAACCCCTCGCCGACCTCTCGCTCGGCGAGTGCGCCCTGCTTGCCGGGCTGCCCCAATCCCCGTCACGGCTCAATCCCGTCCGCCACCCCCAGCGGGCGATTGTCCGGCGCAACACCGTGCTCAAGCGCCTCGCCGGCACCGGCGAGCACGACCACGCCCGGATTTCCGCAGCACTCACCGAACCGCTTTCCTTGCGCCCGCTTGTCGAATCCAAACCAGCCCCGTGGCTCTCCCAGATCTCAAATCTCAAATCTCAAATCCAAACTACCCTCGATCTCCCGCTCCAGCGCGACCTCGAAGGGATCGCCCGCGAAGAAACCGCCCGACTCAAGGACGCCAACCTGCGCCACGCCGCCGTGGTCGTCATTCACAACCCGACCGGCGAAATTCTCGCCCTCGTTTCCTCCGCCGATTGGGACGATCCGCGCGGCGGCCAGTTCAACGGGGCCCTCACCCCGCGGTCGCCCGGCTCCACGCTCAAGCCCTTCACTTATCTGCTCGCGATGGAGCGGAACCACCGGATCCCGTCATCCATCCTCGCGGACATTCCGACTCCGTTCCGTACGCCGGAGGGCCTCGACCTACCGGAAAACTACGACCGCACCTATCGGGGTCCGGTGACCCTCCGCGCCGCGCTCGCCTGTTCGCTGAACGTCCCCGCACTCCGCGAGCTGAACCTCCTCGGCGGGCCAAAGCCGCTTCACCAACTACTCGAAAACCTCGGCATCGCCACCCTCGGCAAGGATTCCTCCGTCCATGGACTTGGCCTCACTCTCGGAAACGCCCCGGTCCGCCTGCTCGAACTCACTAACGCCTACGCCACCCTCGCCCGCCAAGGCCGCCATCTCCCTCCAATTCTCTTCCCTTCGACGTCCGATGTTCAACGTTCGATGTTCGATGTTCGCCACGCCTATCTCATCGCCGACATCCTCTCCGATTCCGCCGCCCGCGCTCCCTCGTTCCAGCCCGGCGGCCCGCTCGATCTGCCGTTCCGCTGCGCCGTGAAGACCGGGACTTCGTCCGATTTCCGCGACAATTGGTGCATCGGTTTCACCCCGGAATTCACCGTCGGCGTCTGGGCGGGAAATTTCGAACAACAACCGATGAAAGGCCTTTCCGGCATCGCTGGAGCAGGCCCGGTTTTTCACCGCGCCATGCTCCGGCTCCACCGCGATACCAAGCCCACCTGGTTCGAGCGACCGCCCGGAATTGCGGAAATCACCATCGACCCGCGAAATGGAAAACTCGTTTCCGCCGCCGCCAAAAACGCCGTTCGTGACCTTGCTCCAGCCGACCAACTCCCGCCCGCTGCCACCCCGGCCGACTATGATGCCGACGGCATGGCCCTGCTCGATCCCACCTTCGCGGAATGGTTCGCCAGCCGCCACAACGTCCGCCGCAACGACCTTGCAATGAATCCCGCCGAACCCGCCCGCGAGGCACTCCGCATCATCAGCCCGGCGAACAACACCACCTATCTGCTCGATCCGGAAATCCCCTCCGGCTCCGACAAGCTCCGCCCGATCACCAATCTGCCCGGCACCGCCCGCTGGCAGTCCGACACCCTGCGCATTGAGCCCGCCAGCCCGGAACCGATCATCCATCTCACCGCCGGCACCCATGTCGTCACCGCCACGGATCCGGCGACGGGAGTCACCCACACGCTGACCTTGAGAGTGAAGTCGCTTTGATCCATTGGAAAATCCCTGCTGTTTTCCAACAGGAAATCAGTTGCGGCAGCGAAAGATATCCGTAGTCTGCGGCCATGAATATAGAAACTCTTCTTCTCGCCCAAGTCGCTCCGTCCATGGGTGGCTTCAGCATGACCTACATCCTCATCATCGGCGTCTCGCTGCTGGCCAGCTTCCTGATCAGCAGCACGCTCAAGCGCCGTTTCGCCGAATACTCGCAAATTCCGATCCGCATGACCGGAGCCCAGGTGGCCGAGTTGATGCTCAAACAAAACGGCATCAACGACGTGCAGGTGATCAGTACTCCCGGCCAACTCACCGACCACTATGATCCGGTGAAAAAGACGGTGAATCTCAGCGAGTCGGTTTACTCGGTGAATTCCGTAGCCGCCGCCGCGGTCGCCGCCCACGAGTGCGGTCACGCCGTCCAACACCAGCAAGCCTACGTCTGGCTCGGACTTCGCTCCAAGCTGGTGCCTGCCGTTCAGTTCTCCAGCAAGATGCTTAACTACATCATGATTCTCAGTATCTTCGGCGTCTTCGCCACGCACAGCATGACCATGTTGTGGGTCTGGGTCGGCCTGTTCGCGATCACCACGCTGTTCTCCTTCGTCACCCTGCCGGTCGAGTTCGACGCGAGCAAACGGGCGCTTGTCTGGATGGAAAGCAGCGGTGTGGCTGCCAGCATGGAGCATGAAAAAGCGAAAAACGCGCTCTTCTGGGCTGCCATGACCTACGTGGCCGCCGCGGTCGGCTCGCTTGCCCAGCTGCTCTATTTCCTGATGATGGCTCTCGGTCGCAGGGAATAATCGGCCTCGCCTCAGACCAGCTTCTCCGAAACGGCCCGCAGCACGCGGGCCGTTTCCATTTCCTGCTGGCAGCGCCCGTCCAGCGGGCACTTCGCCAGCAGGCAGGGCGCGCATTCCACATGATGGCGGACCACGGTGTGACGCCGCCCGAGCGGCCGCTTCCATGCCGGATCATTCGGGCCGAAGAGGGTGACGCACGTCGCCCCGGCATGGGCCGCCAGATGCGGCAACGAACCATCCGCCGCGATCACCAATCCGTGCACCGCCAGCAAGGGCAAGGCTCCGGCCAGTGGCGCGGCGTGAAAGAATTCGACTCCTTCACCCAAGTGGGTCGCCAGGATTTTCCCCAATCCGCGACCGCCGTTCACACTGGCCACGGTGACACGTCTGCCGGAATTGATGAGTGCTTCCCCGATTTCCAGCCAGCGTGCCACCGGCCATTCGTGGCTCGGGCCGAAGTCGGAGCCCGGACACAGCAATACCGCCCCCGCGACCGGTTCCACTCCCAGCGCAGCAGGCGCGAAGAACTCCGACCGCCCGGTTTCCACTCCCAGCTCCTCCACCGCCGCCAGGTAATACCTCACCCTGTGCTCCAGCGGGCCAGCGGAAAACCCGAGCGGATGCGTCAGCAGTTTTTTAAACCTCCGCTCGCCCACACCCAGCCGCCGTGGGATCCCTGCGATTTTGAAAACCTCCGCCGCGAATCCGGCTTCCCAACCAAGCGACGCCTGCCAGTTCCCAGCGATCCCCGCCGACACCAACTTCACCTTCGCCCTCACGGGGAAATCCAGCACCGTCACGCCCTCCAGCGTGGACCAGAAACCCCGCTGCTCTTCCGGACAGAGAACTCCGGTGTGCAAGCCCGACGCCACCAGCGCCCGGACGGCCGGCACGGCGAAGCACGCTTCGTCCCAGCGCTCAGGCGCAGCCACCAGCATTCCTCCTGCGTTCGTCGTCACTGGCCGAGCCTACCGGCACTGATTTCATACACAAGCCCGCAGGCGTCTGCCAATCTTCCGGAGCGCTGGCTTCCACCCAATGCCTTTAAGGACTGGGGGAAATGAGCCGATCTCCTACACCAACGGTGTTCCGACCTCCAGCCCAAGGTTGCCGGTGACGGCTACCTTGGGAACTGGGTTCCCGATCTTCCGAACTCCGACGGAGTTCCGGCCCGGAGGGAATTCCCAAACGTCTTCCTCATTCGCCGAGGCCGGAACCACGTTGTGGTTCGATTCCATGAACGCAAGTTTCCCAGGGTAGGCGTTCGTTCCTCACGCCAACCCTGGGCTGAAGGGCGAAACACCGTTGGTGTTGAGAGCGACAATCCAATCCTTAAAAGCATTGGGCTTCAGCCGGCAAGAGATCGCGGAATTCCTGTGCATCAACTTGGAAACCCAAGGCGTGCCGACTAAATCCGACGCTGCGTAATCCCCACAAAAAACCCCGCCGCAGCCGGAGCTGGACGGGGTTTCCCTGGGTTTTGGAGAATTTTGGTTTTGAAAGGATTACTTGTTCCAAGTGACCACGTCGTCGCTTATTTTTGTTGGACCTGTATCCGCTCCCAAAGTCCAAGCGGCAACTCTGCGCCCATTCAGCGTAACAGCGGGCTTGTAATCAGGTTTCACGACCTCCGAGTAATCCTTATCAAGCATAATGTAGTATGCACCCTTCCATGGATCAAAAAGACCTTTTGGCGTGGTATTGTTGTAAACAAGTCCGTTCATCCCCCCATTTGCACCGACGGCTTTGCCCTCCTTGACGGAGAGAAATTTTATTTTTCTAGGATTGAGCTTCAAACTCTCAGCATCGTCAGTACCGAGAAGAACTTTTATGAGAGCCAATCCACTCCCGGAGTCCGTTTTCATTGACGAATTGGGAATTGGATCAGCCGGCATCGCACCGTACTCCGCGTAGAAATTGTTCACTGCGGATTCAATGGCGACGCAGGTGGCCATGGCGGTGGTCTTTTTTGCCTTCTGGATTGCCGCGTTACCCGCGGCAAATCCCGCTCCGGCGAGCACGGCGATGATCGCGATGACGACGAGAAGCTCGACCAAGGTGAAGCCGTGACTACGGCGGTGGGATTGGGTTTTCATGACGGAATTTGGATTGAATTTCACAAGCGCGGAGCAAACACGAGATTTTGACGGGTGACAATGCCTCAATCAAAATCGCAGTGACATGGTGCATACCTAGCTGCGGAATTTGCCCCCGGCAAACTATTTCTTTGGATGAACACCCTCCCTCCCCGCCTTTGCCGTTGCGGGAACGACCGGCAGCTAGCAAGCTTCCAGCATGTCCGGCAAAAATCTGCGAGATTCCATTCTCGAAGCCCTCCGCTCCGCCAAAGGGAACCCGCTTTCCAGGTCCCAACTCTCCCGCGGCCTCAAACTTCCCGGCACCCGCGTCACGGAACTGCGGAACACGCTCGACGCGCTCGTGAAAGAGGGCGTCATCACCGAGGGGAAAAAAGCCTGCTACCAGATCGCCGACGTCGGCCGACCGAAGAACCAACTCACCGGCGTCCTCAAATTCCACCCCAAGGGACACGCGTTCTTCTTCCCCGAAATCACCGACGAGCACAACATCGCCACCGGCATTGATTTCACCGTCAACTCCCGCATCCTCATCGACCGCCGGAACGTCGGCACCTCGCTGGACGGCGACAAGGTGCTTGTTTCCATCGTCAAGCCGACGCCGCGGCCGTTTCGCACGCGCAGTGAGTTCACTCCGGATGCTCCCGATGAAATCAAGGGCCGGGTGGAAAAAGTCCTCGTCCGCCGCTCCGGCAGGCTGGTCGGGATTTATCAGAAGAAGGGGAATTTCGGCTGGGTGGATTGCGATGACAAGGCGATCGAGGGCCGCATCGACGTCGTCGGTGACACCACCGCGATGCCGGGGCAGCTCGTCGTCGTCGACCTGGAGGAATGGCTCGACCGCAACATCACGCCGCGCGGCCGGGTCATCGAAGTGCTCGGTTGGCCGGGCGATCCGGGTGTGGACATGATTTCCGTGATCCATCGCTACGGCCTGCGCACGTCGTTCCCGGACGCGGTGCTCGCCGAGGCCCGCGCCGTGCCGGAGGAGCCGGAGCCATCGGAAATCGCCCGCCGCAAGGATTGGCGGGACAAGCTCGTCATCACCATCGACCCCGCCGACGCGAAAGACCACGACGACGCCATCTGGGTGGAGAAAACCAACCGCGGCTGGACGCTCGCCGTGCACATCGCCGACGTTTCCCACTACATCAAGCCCGGCAGCCCGATGGACGTGGAAGCCATCGACCGCGGGAACTCGACCTATCTCGTGGACCGCGTGCTGCCGATGCTGCCCACCGAGCTGAGCAACGGCATCTGCTCGCTCAAGCCGAACTGCGACCGCCTGACGAAGTGCGCGCTGTTGGAAATCGACGAATCCGGCGAGATCCGTAAGGCGAAATTCATCGACGCCGTGATCCACAGCCGCGCCAAGCTTTCCTACGAACAGGCGCAGGCGATTCTCGACGGCAAGCCCGCCCCGGAAGGCTCCGATCCCAAGCTCGTCGGCATGGTCAAGGAAGGTTGGAACCTCGCCTCCACCATGCGCACCCGCCGCTTCGCCCAAGGCGCGCTCGACTTGGAAATGCCGGAAATCAAAATCCGCCTCGACGACAAGGGCCGCGCTGAAGTCGCCGAGCCGGTCATCCACACCGAGAGCCATCAGCTCGTCGAGGAGTGCATGTTAGCGGCCAACGAAGCCGTCGCGAAAATCCTCCGCGAGCGCATGAAGCCCGCCGTCTATCGCATCCACGAAGATCCCGATCCATCGCGCCTGCTCGACTACACCGAGACCGCGAAGGCCCACGGCTACCGCCCCGGCGATCTTACGAACCGCGCTCACATCCAGAAACTGTTGGATGATTCCAAGGGCACACCGGAGGAGCACGTGATCAAACTCGGTCTGTTAAAAAGCCTCAAGCGCGCCGTCTACTCCGCCGAGCCGATCGGGCACTATGGATTGGCGAAGGGCGACTACTGCCACTTCACCAGCCCCATCCGCCGTTACGCGGACCTCATCGTGCACCGCGCCTTGCAGCCGCTGTTGGAAAACCCGCCGAAGCCGCACGACCGCACGCCGTCGCAAGCCGACCTGCGCGAGATTTCCCGCCACATTTCCGACACCGAGCGCACTTCATCCGACGCCGAGAGCGAGACCAAACAGATCAAGCTGTTGGAATACCTCGACCGCGTCGCCAGCTCCGACGAGCCGCCGGTTTTCGACGGCCTCATCACTGACGTCCGGCCGATGGGCCTGATGGTGGAAATCCCGAACATGGGCGTCCGCGGCGTGGTGAAACGCGAGGATCTGCCCGACGGCCGCTGGCGTTTCGAGGCACACCGCATGGCCTGGGTCTCCATGGATGGAAAAGTCATCCAACTCGGCATGCGCCTGCCGCTGCGCGTCATCCATATCGACTTCGACAAGCGTTTCGTGGACTTCTCCGTCGCCGGGCGGCCAACGAGCGAAGGCACCCACGTTTCCGGAAAAGCCCCGCTCCCCGCGAAAAAACACGGCAAACCGCACAGCAAACCCGCCGCCAAAGTCGGCCCGCCGCCGAAGCGCGCCGCCTTCGGTAAGGGAGCCAAGGAAAAGCCGAAGCGGCGGAAGCGGAGATAAGGAGCCACGACAGTTACTGTCGTGAAGCCAATGAGGAGCGAAATCGATCGCGCCGGAGGCTCTGCTCTTTCTCCTCTCATTGGCTGGCGGACAGCAATGTCCACGCTCCATATCAGGCAGTGGAATGATTCCACGCCGCTCACCTTGCACGAGGCAAAGGACGATTCCCATCAAGCCAGCGTTTGGCGCCCGCCCGGCATTCCTCCACCACCCCGGGTGGAACGAGGACCTCCATGAGGCAGTCCCGCTTGATATCGAACTCCCGACCCCACAGTTCTTCAACATGTTCAGTGATGGCCGGGGTAATTCTTAGATGAAAATCCTTGCCGCCGTCTTTGACGAAATCGATCCAGCTGTATTTCTTGAACTCCCTATTTAAATTCCTTCCACTCGACACCCGGATCACACTACGAGCCATTACGAATGCCTTATTTGGATCTTCGCCCTTGCGATGAATAAACTTGAAAACATCACCCCCTCCCTTTTTGTCGCGTGCCATTTTGATACTGAGCGATATTTCCGAGTCCTTCAATTTGCCGGAGTGTAACAGTCCATCGATCGCGACCAAGGTTTCATCGCGCCCGTAAAATTTCTCAAAATTGGATTTTGCGACGGGATCGGCAGCGCAAATGATTTCATATAGAGCTTTCACGGCTTTGGTTTCCGCTTTGCGTCGTTCTTGAAACTTGGCCCGATCCGCTAGCGATAGTTCGACCACTTCATGAACCTGCGCCTCAGGCTGGCGCGCTTGCGGTTGGAGTTTCGGTTTGCAACCGATGCCTCCCCCCAAAACCATGACGCATGCAATAAGTGACCAATCAGTTCGATTCATTGCCAGAATTTGAGCGAGAGTCGAGGTTGCGGAAACAAAGCTCAGGGATCTTCCCGGGCGGGTTTGTCGGGCGTGGCATACGCCGCGTCGAGCTTGTCGAGGATGGCGATGCCTTCCTTCACCGAGCCACGCGCGGCAAGGGCGCGGAAGCGGGTTTCCGCGTCGAACTCGGCGATGCTGATGGTGGCAAGTTCTTCCACCAGCTTGTTGACGCTGATGTCGCGGTGCTTCGCCAACTGGCGGAGGCGGGCGTGTTTGTCGTCGGGAAGGCGGATGGTCAGGGTGCTCATGGCAGTGTGGCGAGGAATTGGTTGGGAGATTGAATGGTAAGACCGGGGAAACGAAGTTCGCCGTTCCCAAGGTCTTTCAGGTTGTTGGTGATGATGGTTTCCGCCGACCCGGCAAGGGCGAGTTCAATCAGGTGATTGTCGGCCTCGTCCGGCAAGTTGGGTCGCCAGAGGAAATAGACTTTGATCCAATCGGCGACGGAAAGAAAGGCCTCGAAAAGCGATTGCCGCTCCGCGGCGGAAAGAGGCCCCTTGGCCATCAAATCGGATCGCCCGAGCAGATCTTCATATTCGTGGAACAACGCGGCTCCCATGAGCGGTTTTGCCCTTCCAAGAAGGCAGGCCCGGAGAACGTCGCGGTTTTCTCCGGCCGGACTCAGGATGGCAGCGATGAAGACATTGGTATCCACGACAACTCGAGGCGGCATATCTTTTGATAGCGCATGTGCTGTCATGCTGCAACCGGGAATTTGCGGGATGCATGTCTAAGAGCAGTCTTTGAGTCGTTCGCCGCCGAGAGTGAGACGAAGCAGAACAAGCTGCTGGAATACCTCGACCGCGTCGCCAGCTCCGAAGAGCCACCGGTTTTCGACGGCCTCATCACCGACGTCCGCCCGATGGACCTGATGGTGAAAATCCCAAACATGGGCGTGCGCGGTGCAAGGCCTTGGCAAAACTCCGCCCGCTTCCATTCGGGTCGTGACTCCCGGGCCGGGGCTTCATAAATCCAGCCGCGTGTCCGAAATCGAATCCACGAACCACCGTTTCGGCGGCATCGCCCGGCTTTACGGCCAGGCGGCGCTGGACCGGTTTCTCGTGTCCCGTGTCGCGGTGATCGGCATCGGCGGCGTGGGCTCGTGGGCGGTGGAATCACTCGCCCGGTCGGGCATCGGTCACCTGACGCTCGTCGATCTGGATGAAATCTGCATCACCAACGTGAACCGCCAGCTGCACGCGATGGACGGGCAGATCGGGCGCCAGAAAACCGACGCCATGGCGGAGCGCGCACTCGCGATCCATCCCGGCTGCGACCTCCAGATCGTGCCGAAGTTTTTCAACGAGAAATCCGCCGCCGGAATCCTCGACGCCGGGTTCGATGCGGTGATCGACGCCATCGACTACGCGCGCCACAAATCGTTACTCATCGCCGAGTGCCACAAGCGCGGGATCTACGCCGTGACCTGCGGCGGGGCGGGCGGGCGACGCGATCCGACCCGCATCCGGGTGACGGATCTCGCCTACAGCGGCATGGATCCGCTGCTACTCCAGCTGCGCCGCGGGCTACGCAATGATTTCGGTTTCCCGAAAAACACCCGCGGCAAGGAGCCGATTCTGTTCGGCATCGATGCGGTGTATTCCGACGAGGCTCCCTGGTATTCCCACTGCGACGGCACGGTTTCCAAGGATGCACCGGAGGAAATCGCGTTGCGCCTGAATTGCGCGTCCGGATTCGGCTCGGCGGCTCATCTCATCGCCAGCTTCGGATTGATCGCCGCTGGTCGGGTGTTGGAAAACATCGCCGCCCGGGCATGAAAAAAGCGACCCAGAGGTCGCTTGATTCAGGAAAACAGTTGGAGGATCGTTTACAGACCCTTCTTCGAGAGCCGGGTGCCGGCGGTCGCACCTTGGCGGGCCTTGAACTTCGGGTTCGACTTGCAGATGACATAGACCGTTCCTTTGCGTTTCACGACTTGGCAATCTGCGTGACGGCGTTTGGCGGAGGCGAGGGATGAGAGAACTTTCATGGCGATGGATAGGTAAAAATGAATGGTGGCACGCGCCGCCGGGGGGCGAAAACTAGCCAGCCGACCCTCCTTGTAAAGCCATTTTTCGCCTGAAAATCTGATTCCCGTGCACGCGGGGTTTGATCCCTCCAGGCAGATGGTTAAGATTGCTTAATTTTCACTTCCCGAAGTGGGTTCGGAACAGTAAACCCGACCCATGAAATTTCTAATCGTGATCGTGTCGCTGTTCGCCCTGAATTCCTGCAACACGCTCATCGGTCTCGGTCGTGACACCAAGCTGGGTTACCAATGGACGAAGAGTAAAATGCAAGGCGACGGCGACGTCCTTCCCGAACAGTCGGGCGCGCCGGTGTATTGATTCCGGGAGGGAAAGTTTCGTATTTCGCATGGCGGGTGACTCTGCTTTCTTTGAGTCGTGACCTTCGCCAGTAAAATCACCATCGCCCGGATCTGCCTGGTGCCGGTCTTTGCCGCACTGGCGTTCTACTACGGGCACACGGTGAGAAGTGGCCAACCGGTCGAGTCATTGCGCTGGTGGGCGCTCGGGGTTTTCGTCTTCGCTGCGACGACGGACGGAGTCGATGGCTGGATCGCGCGGCACTTCAACCAATGCTCGAAGTTCGGCGCTTTCATCGATCCCATCGCGGACAAGGCGCTGCTGCTCACCGGCGTGATCACCTTGTCGCTCGTCGATTGGGGGTCGCCTGGTTGGCGACTGCCGCTGTGGTTCGCCGCCATCGTGATTTTACGCGATAGCATCATTCTCGGAGGGATCCGGATTTTATGGAATCATCACCGCGATGTCAAATTCGCTCCCCATTGGTCCGGCAAGGTGTGCACGGTGACGCAGATGTTCGCGATCGGCTGGGTGATGCTCCGGGTGACGTGGTTTTCGCCATTTTATCCCAGCCTCGTCGCGGCGTTCTTCACCGTCTGTTCGAGCATCGCCTACATTCGACAAGGCCAGCGCATTTTGCGCGGCCAGGCAGCGTGAGGGCATGAAAAAGCCCGGAAGCCCCGAAAGGCTGCCGAGCTTTCCCAAGGGTGGGGGAGAACCGGGGGTAACGGGGGAGAGAGTTTTAGCGGCGGCGGCGGAAGATGCTGATGAAGCCAAGGGCTCCGAGGAGAGCGGTCGTGGGCTCGGGGATGGACACTACCAAATTATCAATGGTGACACTGGCGGCGTTTGCCGCACTACCCTGTCGTAGTGAAACCGATCCAATCGTTGTCGCGTCTGTTCCTGTATTGGTCGCGGCCACGTAAGCGGTATCGGCCGATCCATCCTCGCTGGTGGGATTGATGAACAGAGCCCCGGTGTCATTGGCTGCTCCGCCGACAAAGTCGTAACGAATGAGAATATTGTAGGGTGTATTGATCGAGAGGACGGTAGTGCCGTAGGTTACTGCGGTGCCGCTGCTCGTTCCGACCGCCATTACGAAGCCACCGGTTGCCGATTTGATGTAGGTCCGGGCATAGAAGTTTGAAGTTCCCCCGTCTCCGAGATGAATGAAGTAATCTCCCGTGGCCTGGGCGGAAGCGACAGTAATCGTGGCAGCGAGATAAACGCTTCCTGCGGTTGAAGTCGGTGTGAACAGTCGGCGGATGTCCTGTCCTGAAGTTGCTAGTGTCACCGTTCCGTTTGTAGCGCTATTTGCGACGCTAATGGCATTCACGATAGT
Source organism: Akkermansiaceae bacterium (assembly GCA_031425955.1). Taxonomy (GTDB): domain Bacteria; phylum Verrucomicrobiota; class Verrucomicrobiia; order Verrucomicrobiales; family Akkermansiaceae; genus Luteolibacter. The sequence continues at coordinate 45,565 of JANPKJ010000119.1, forward strand.
TCCGGTTCCGCCGCTGCTGGTATTTACCCAACCATCCTGACCCGGTGTCGTTGTATCCGTCGTTGGGGACGGTGTATTTAAAGCACCGTCGGAATAGGTGGGGCTGTTGAAGCTAGTCGAATAGACCAGAGTGAGTGCTGCTTTTGCCGACGGAGCGAAAAGCGCCGCAAAAATGGAGAGGAAGGCGACGGGGAGCTTGGTTTTCATTGTGAACGAGCTGGAAATTTTAAGGATGTAGCTAGCACAAAAAAAGCACTCCCCGGGCCAACACCGAAACCTAACTTCGCCGCCACGATGAACCGGTTTCATCCGGCTAGAACCCGGCACCCAAAAACCAAAACTCCAGGAAATTTCCCGGTTGAACGGAAGATTCCCTAGAGTGGATTTTACCAAGTCGACCGATGATTCCCAGTTACGTCGGCTGCTCGCCTCTCGCCATCACGATCTTGCCGGTCCGTACGGTCTCGATGATTTCAAATTGGGAGAACATGCTGATGGCCGCGTCGATCTTCGAGGAATTTCCCGAGATGAGCGCGATCATCGAGGTGGGCGTGAGATCCACGGTTTTGCCGCCGAAGTGCTCGATGATTTGCAGGGCTTGCGTCCGCTGGGTGTCGTCGGCGAGGAATTTCACCATGATGAGCTCCTTCACGACGGCTTCGTCGCTGTCGTGCTCGGAGCAATGGATCACGTCGATGAGCTTGCCGACCTGCATGATGATCTGCGACAAGCCTTCCGGATCCCCGGAAATGCCGATGGTCATGCGGGAGAAATTCACATTGCGGCCCTCGGACACGACGAGTGAGTCGATGTTGAAGCCGCGGCGGGAGAAGACCTGGCAGATCCGCATCAGGACGCCGGGCTCGTTGCTGACGAGCACGGAGAGCGTGTGGGTCGGGCCGCGGGGGATGGCGGGTGCCGGGACGGGAGTGTCAGTGGTGACGATGGTGGGCATGGAGAAAGAAGTTGAAAGTGATCAGTAATCAGTGAGCAGAGGAAGAGATGGAAGCGGGGAGAGCGACGTGAGCGGAAATCTTTTCTGATCACTGCTCACTGATCACTCGGCACTTATGTAGAACCGACGGGTTTCGCCATCTTGGTTTTCGGCGCTTCGGTGATCATGTCTTCAAGGGCGGCCCCGGCGGGGATCATCGGGAAGACGTTGTCGGTCTTGACGCACTCGGCGTGGATGAGGATGGGGCCGTCGTTGTAGGCGAGGGCTTTTTCCAGCTGCTTGGTGACATCGGCCGGACGCTTGATGTGCACGGAGGGGATGCCGTAAGCGGCGGCGAGTTTGCAGAAATCCGGGTTGCCTATGAGATCCACGCCGGAGGTGCGGTCGTCATAGAAAAGCTCCTGCCACTGGCGGACCATGCCGAGGTAGTGGTTGTTAAGCACCACGATCTTGATCGGCAACTTGTGGATCGCGGCGGTGGCGAGTTCGAACAAAGTCATCTGGAATCCGCCGTCGCCGGAGATGGAAATGACCATTTTATCCGGACAGGCGAGTTGCGCGCCGATGGCCGCCGGGAAACCGAAGCCCATGGTGCCGGCACCGCCGGACGAGAGCCAGTGGTAGGACTCGTGGTTCTTGTAAAACTGCGCCGCCCACATCTGGTGCTGGCCCACGTCGGTGGAGACAATGGCCTTGCCCTCGGTGAGCTGATAGAGCTCGTCGATGACCTGCTGCATGCGGAGGCCGCCTTGTTTCTTGTAAGTGAGCGGATACTTCTTCTTGTAGCCGTCGAGTTTCGCAATCCACTCGCTGGTATCGAGCGGGCCGATTTTCTCGTTGATTTCGGTGAGTGCGGCCTTGGCGTCGCCGACGATTTCCACGTGGGCGCGGACCATCTTGCCCATTTCAGCAGGGTCGATGTCGATGTGGATGATGCCAGCGGTGGCGCAGAATTTCGAAGGCTGGCCGATGATCCGGTCATCGAAGCGTGAGCCGACGTTGATGAGAAGATCGCACTCGACCATCGCCTTGTTCGCATAGGCGGTGCCGTGCATGCCAAGCATGCCGAGTGAGAGTGGGTGATTTTCCGGGAAGACGCCCTTACCAAGCAGTGTCGAGGTGACGGGGCAGTTGAGCGTCTCCGCCAGGTGCATCAGTTCCTTGTCGGCGCGGGCGATCATGCAGCCTTGACCGGCCAAGATCACCGGGCGCTTGGCCTTGGCGATCATTTCCGCGGCTTGCTTGACGGCCTTCGGGCAGATTTCGAAGCCGCTGGATGGATCGTAACCCGGGAGATTGAACGGTGGGTTCATTTCCCCGGAGAACGGGCCTTGGGAAATGTCTTTCGGCACGTCGATGAGCACCGGACCGGGGCGGCCAGTGGTGGCGATGTGGTAGGCCTCGCGGGCGATCCGCGGAAGGGCGTTGGTTTCCTTCACCAAGTAGTTGTGCTTCACCACCGGGATGGTGATGCCGAAAATGTCAGCTTCCTGGAACGCGTCCTTGCCGAGCATCCAAGTCACCGTCTGGCCGGTGATCACCAGCATCGGGACCGAGTCCATCATCGCGGTCATCAGGCCGGTCACCGTGTTTCCGGCACCGGGGCCGGAGGTGACGAGCACCGCGGCGGGGCGGCCCGTGGCGCGGGCATACCCATCCGCCATGTGGACGGCTCCCTGCTCGTGGCGGACGAGGATGAATTTCATCTTGGTCTTGACCGTCTCCAGCGCGTCGAAGATGGGGATGGCCGCTCCACCGGAGTAGCCGAAAATGTATTCGATGCCGAGGTCATCGAGAGTTCTGATGAGCGCTTGTGCGCCGTCCATTTTTTCTTTGCTCATAAAATTACGGGTCGAGGACGAAACGTGGGCGATGATCCGACTCAATTCAATCAAAAGTTGATGAAATCTCCGCAACTTTAGAAAAATTAATCGGTGCGACCGCTCGAAGTTTGATGATTTTCGACCAAATGTCACCAATTCCACATTTCAGAATTCCAAAAACCCATCTCGAACTCGAATTTTTGACTTCATGGTAGTCGAAATTTCCCGGATTGCTTCCCGATCGTTTTCCGACAAGGTTCGCTGCGTCGGGAATGACACGATTAGCTCCATCCGAAAGACCGGGAGAGGGTCGCCTGTGGGCGATCGCGCTCGGGCTGTCGTTGCTACTCAACGCGGGAATCCTCCTGTTGGCCGGGTTCGCCTCGTTGAAATCGCAGCAGTTCCGCAAGGATCATCCCGTGGCCACGGTACCTCCCAGTGAGACCACAGTGATGATTTTTCCCGATGTCGCGACCGCCGTAAAAAATCCGGAGCCACCGCCAACCGCGGCAGCAGCCTCCGAATATATCCGGACTTCGGAGGATCAAGCCGCCTCACGTCCTGAGAAGGCGCCGTTTATCGGCGAGCGAGACACCCAGGCCACCAGCGACAGGGCTCCGGATCCGAATGCGCCGGCCCTGCCTTCCCAAAAAGGGATAGCCCCGAGACATCCCGGGGATTTGGAAACCACCGAGAGCCGCTACCAGGACGGGAGTTTGGAAAGCCGCCAACCCAGCAAACCCCAGCAAGAGCAACAAGCGACCATGCCCACTCCTCCGGCATCCGCCGCGGATCCGACGCTGGCCGACACGCTCACTCCCGGCGAAACGCAGAAAACTCCCGGCATCGACGAAACCAAGTCCGCCCCGCCGCCGCGCGAAGCTTTGCTGGAAGGACCGAACCCCGTCGACGTCCCGGTCCCCAAGCCGGATCCGAATCTCACCGAAATCAAACCCACTCCGCCGAAACTCCCCAAGCAGGGAAAACCCGCGCCGACACCGGCCGAGCCCAAGCCCTCCGTTGCCAAATCCGCAACCGACCCCGCGTTCAGCGGCTATCAGCGCAAGACCGCCATCGTCGGCTCCATTTCCCGGACCGGACGCAGCGCCCTCGACGTGGTGGACTCGCCGCTTGGCCGCTATCAGGCACTCATCAGCCGCGCTGTAGAGCAGGAATGGCAGCGGAACTGCGTGCGCCACCGCGATTTCATCACTCCGGGATTTCTCACCGTCCGTTTCTTCGTCGAGCCCAGCGGCAAGGTGCGCACCGTCCAATTCGTCGGAAGCATGGAAACCGGTGAAGTCCAAAAAGGCTTCACCCTCAGTGCCATCCGCGACGCGGACATTCCGCCGATGCCTGCCGCCGTGAAAAAGGAATTCGACAAGCAACCGCTCGAACTCATCTTCAACTTCTATTTCTAACCATCATCATGACCCTCGACCAACTCGGACACCTCCTCGCCGCCACCGAATCAACCGGCCTCCAGGCTACCACGGATTTCATCAGGAAAGGTGGCGTCTTCATGATCCCTCTGGCCGTCACCTCCATCGCCGGCACGATGGCCATCCTCTATAAATTCCTCTCGCTCTCCAGCCACCGCGTCATCCCGCCGGCGCTCGTCCGCGAGCTCAACCAGTTCCAACAGCGGCTTGTCACTGACAACTCGGAGACACTCATCAAAAAAGTCGGCCAGGGCGGCAGCACACTCGCCCGGCTCTCCGCCGTCGTCCTCAAGCACCGCGGCAAGCCACGCAGCGAGATCACCCACGCCGTGGAATCCGCCGCCCGCGAGGAGACGGTCCACTTGCACGCCGGTATCGCCGTGATCGACACCATCATCACCATCGCGCCGCTGCTAGGTCTGCTCGGCACCGCCTCCGGACTCGTCACCATCTTCCAGGGTCTAGGGGAAAACTCCGACCACCTCGTCATCGCCCGCGGCATCTCGGAAGCACTCACCACCACCATCGTCGGCCTCGCCATCGCCGTGCCCTGCGTCGTCGCCCACGGCTATTTCATCCGCCGCATCGAGATGCTCACCGCCAGATTGGAAACCCTGCTCACCAGCCTCACCTCCGTCTGTGAGAGGCACACCCCCAACGCCTGACCCGCCATGCGCTTCCACCGCCCGCCCACCACCCGCAGCCAAGTCGCGGTCATTCCGCTGATCGACATTCTCTTCGTGCTGCTCATCTTCTTCATCGTCTCCACCGCCTTCAAGAAGCCGCGCGACGTGCTGCGCATCGAGCTGCCGACCGTCCGTGAAATGCCTTCCGACAAGGTCGCTGACACCCGCTCGGTCATCGCCCTGGACGCGCTTGGAAACATCTCTCTCGACTCGCTCAAGGTCCCCGAGGGCTTGTTGGAATCCTACCTCGCGGCCTATCAGCAACAGAACCCCGGCCGCAAGCTCGAACTCGAGGCCGACCGCAACGTCCCGCTCGAGCGACTGCTCAAGGTCTGGGAATCACTCACCAAGGCGGGCATCGAAATCAAGGATGTACCCGCCCGCATCAAAGCCAAAAAATAACCCCATCACCATGCGCCACCCACTCGTTGTCCTGTTATCCCTCACTTCCCTCGCCTCCGCCCAGTGGGTCGACCTGTGGCCCGCCGCCGCGCCCGGCGGCAATCCCCGACCCGCCGCAAGCGATGTGCTACTCGACCGCGAACGGCTGACGGAAATCGAAAAGCCCCAGTATCAGGTCTATCTTCCGGCCAAGGAAAAAGCCACCGGCGCTGCCGTCGTCATCCTCCCCGGCGGCGGTTATTCGGTGCTGGCCGCTGGTCACGAAGGCGCGGACTACGCCAAGTGGCTCGCCGAGCGCGGGATCGCCGGGATCGTGGTGAAATACCGCGTCAGCCGCGACGACGCCGCGGGCTATCAGTTTCCGGTTCCCTTTCTCGACGCGCGCCGGGCAATCCGCACCGTCCGCGCCAAGGCCGCCGAATGGGGCGTCGATCCCCAAAAAATCGGCATCATGGGATCCTCCGCCGGCGGCCACCTTGCCAGCCTGTGCGCGACCCGCTTCGCCGACACGTTTCCCGCCGAGACAAAGGATGAAATTGACAACCTGAGCTGCCGCCCCGACTTCGCGATCCTGATCTATCCGGTGATCTCGATGCAAGACCCGGTGGCCCACAAGGGATCGCGCGAGCGCCTGTTAGGAAAGGCCCCGACTCTTGAGGACCAGCAGAAATATTCCACCGACCAGGTCGTCACCAAAGACACGCCGGCGGTGTTTCTTCTCACCACTTCGGACGACATGGTCGACTGCCGCAACAGCCTGTCATTCGCCGCCGCCTGCAAGGATCAGGGAGTGCCGGTCTCGCTTCATCTCTTTGAAACCGGCGGCCACGGCTACGGACTGAAGGGAAAAGGAACCCTCGCCATCTGGCCTCAGTTGCTTGAACAATGGCTTGCCGCGCGATTTCCAGTAGCCAGGTAAACCGCCCTCAATGACCTTGTTGCCCGCAGCCTTCGATCATCCTGGGCTCTTCCGAGGCCGTCGTCATAGAAGCCCGCGCCGCCACCATCGAGCGTGCGGGAGCCGCTTGGGGCGGCATCACCTCGGTCCGGGCAAGCCGATAGAATACCTTCCCCGCCGGTGGGGCAGGATCGTTCCATGACTGAATGCCGCCGTTGCCAGCGGTAGTGGTGGCACCGTTAGGGAAGGACACGAGCGTCGTCCCCCGCTCTAGCCGGTAATCGAAAAACGACGATGAGTTCCAGCTGAAGGATGCCGCAGACGGACTGAGTGTCGTGGTGGTGACCTTGTGCGGGGGCGAGATTTGCCAGCCGATGTCCACCAGCGCTGCCAGATCCAGATCGCTGGCGACGATCAGCGTCGAACTGTTATCCGTAAGCAATGCCAGCATGAGAGGCTGCCGGACGGAGCCATGCGTCGCACTGAAGGACCCGAACGACTTGCTGATGGTCCCCAAACCGCCGAAGTGGCCGTTGCCGTTCAGCGGAGGATTCCCGCCAAAGGAGCGGGTGCAAGCGCTGCCAGTGAAGACCGCGGAGGAAATTTTGTTATACCATGAATCCGCGGTGCCGATACCGAGCACATGACCCATTTCATGGAGGGCGAGGGAGATGAAATCCGTGCCACCGACACTCTGGGTTTGTGAGAAATTCCAAACCGAGTCCACGTCGAAGGCAATTGATCCGCCCCACAGTGAGAAATCCGTTCTCAATGTTGCAGGCTCAGTGGCAGCCGCCGCGCTCCCTCTGCCCACCAGCAGAGGAAACCATCCAGGATCGGTCCAGTAGCCTGACCAGCCGCCAAAACCGCCGTAACCACGGACATCTCCACCCAGATCCCTCGCCCCGACGTAAACAATGATGGTGTCCGCCGGAACGACCAGATTGGGAATTTCGATGGTTTGGCCGGTCACCGGATGAGCGGACTTTGCCGCCCACGAGCAACCGGGGAATTCCGCCGCATCAATCCGCAGCAACTTGTCCTGGATCATGTCACCATAGAACTTCGCCACCGCTTCCATCGCATTACGTTTTTCATGAGTGTTGAAAAAATTAGTGGTGTCATAGGTATAGTCGATTTGGATCGTCAGCGCGGGAAGCGGGGTCGTGATCACCAGACACAAAAGAAGAATTCGTTTCATAAGGAATGCGGGACGCAGACCTCAAGTTATCGAAGTTTCCCTGAAGGTCAAAGATTCGTGAAGATCTCGCAAAGATTGCAGGATGTCCTGTCAACTGATCTGGATCCGTTCCGCCACCGGGAGGTGCTGGTTCAACCAGGCGAGGAAAAAAAACAACCTCAGCCGCCACCAGACGGCGAAGGACAAGTCGGTGCGGCCTGCGAGCACCGCGTTCACCGCGCAGACGAGGCCCCAGCGGTTGTAAGGCTGGAAGAACAGTTGGGTGAAGTGCAGTTGGTAGAAATTCTCGATGAACTCCCAGTAGATCGCTACGCGCCTGCGGTTGTCCCTTTCATAGCGCTTCATGCCGTTGGTTAGCGGCTTGCCGGTTTTCAGCGCCTGATGAATCGCCCGAGCACCATGCTGGCCGCTAGTCATCGCTAACAAGACTCCGCTGGAGAACATCGGATCGATGAAACCCGACGCATCGCCCGCCCGCAGCACGCGCGGCGAGACGAGCCGCTCGTTCTTGTAGGAGAAATCCACCATCACATGCGGCTCACCTAACATTAACGCCTGATTGAACCGCTTTGCCACCGCCAGGGTTGATAGAAGCGCCTCATCGAAGGCTTTCCGCGGAGTCATTCCCAGCGCCTTGAAATCCGCGGCGTCGATGACGAGGCCGACGCTGGTTTTATTCCCGGCCAGCGGGATCAGCCACATCCAGGATTTTTCCCGGCGGACGATGAGGATATCGCCCTCGTGCTCGCCCGTCGGCATGTCCACGCCTTCGAAGTGGGTGAAAATGGCGATCTTCTTGTGCCCGGCATAATACTCGCGGCTGCCTGTGAAATTTCCCAGCCCGCTTGCATCAATCAGATAGGTCGCGGCCACTTCATGGTCCGTGCCGTCCGCCGAGCGGTATTTGAGGACCACGCGGTCCTTCTCCACGCGGTGTTCGAGCACCTGGCTTTGCTCGCGGACTTCGGCGCCGTTATCCCGCGAGTGGTGGAGCAGGATATCATCGAACTTCGCGCGCTCCACCTGCATGGCCTCGGGGAATTCGGTGAAGGCGCCTTTTGAAAAATCCAGGCGGTTGCCGCGCGAGGCGTTACCCATGATGAACTGCGCGGCGCGCTTTTTCGTGAACCCGGCCGTGGAGACTTTTTCCCAAACTCCGAGCTCTTCGAAAATTTTCCGGTTATACGGCAGCAGCGATTCCCCGATGTGAAAACGCGGAAACTTCGCCTTCTCCAGCACCAAAACCCGCCGCCCGGCCTGCGCCAATGTGGTTGCAGCGGTGGAACCCGCCGGACCACCACCGATGATGATGACGTCCCAGTTCGGTTGTGTGGCGTTCGGAAGCATCAGATGGACTTTTAAAACCCGAATTCCGGGCGCTTGGCAACCGCCGGTGCCACAAAACAGTGAGATTGCATTTCGCCGATTTGCGCCGAAGCTCCGCGTGATGCACCATGAGCCAGTCGCTGAAACCTTCGACGTCGTCGTCATCGGCGGGGCGTTGGCAGGGGCCGCTTCGGCGACGTTGTTGCTGCGGAAAAATCCGGGCATCCGTGTTCTGATCATCGAAAAATCCGAGAAGCTCACCCGCCGCGTCGGCGAGGCGACGGTGGAGGTGAGCGCCTGGTTCCTCGGGCACGTGCTGGGGATGACGCAATACCTCAATGATCACCACATTTCCAAACAAGGGCTGCGGTTCTGGTTCGCGAACGACAAGGTGACCTCGCTCGACCAAGCGGCGGAAGTCGGGCCGCGCTACCTCGCGCGGTTGCCCTCCTATCAGATCGACCGCGCCTCGTTCGACGAGGAAGTGCTGCGCCGCGCGGTGGCGGCGGGGGCCACCGTGCTGCGTCCCGCCATCGTTTCCAACGTCCAGCTCACGCCCGGCGGCCAGCAGACGATGGAAGTGAAACACGGTGAGGGGCGGCTCCAAGTGAGCGCCCGCTGGATCGTGGATGCCTCCGGGGTGAACGCGCTACTCGCCCGCAGGCAGGGCTGGTGGCGCGCCAATACCGAGCACCCGACGGCCGCCGCCTGGTCGCGCTGGCGGGGCGTGAAGGACTGGGACAGCCGCGAGCTGGCTGAGAAATTTCCGCAATGGGCGTCCGCCGTCTATGGCACACGCGGCACCGCTACGAATCACATCATCGGCGACGGTTGGTGGGCCTGGCTGATTCCGCTCAAGGGCGGCGACGTGAGTGTGGGCGTGGTTTACGACCAGCGCCTCGTCGATTTCCCCCGGGACGGCGGAATCCTTGGCGAGCGGCTCAAGGATTTCCTCGTGAGACATCCGGTCGCCCGCGAGATGATGGCGGATGCGGAATTCGTCGGCGAGGATGTGCACCGCAGAAAAAATCTCGCCTACTACAGCACGACTTTTTCCGGCGACGGCTTCGTGCTGGTAGGTGACGCCGCCGCATTCATGGACCCGTTTTACAGCCCGGGCATGGACTGGATTTCCTTCACCACCAGCGCCGCCGCGGACCTCATCACCGCACAGCATCACGGCGCGCCGATGGATGAGAAAATCGCAAAGCACAACCGCGACTTTTCCACCAGTCACCAGCGTTGGTTCAGCTCGCTCTACAAGGACAAGTATCAGTACATGGGCGAGTTCGACTTGATGGAACTCGCCTTCCGCCTCGACCTAAGCCTGTATTATTGGGGAGTCGTCGAGCCCGTGTTCCACACCGGCGAGTCCGCCCTGTTAGCCCCGCCGTTCTCGCCGCCCAGCGGGAAATTTTTTGCGACGCTGATGGCTTGTTATAGCGGCCGCTTCGCCCGCATCGCCCAGCGCCGCCGCCGGATGAGTGCCTTGGGGAAAACGAATGACAACCGCCGCTCGCTCATCCCCGGCTTCACTCTCGACCGCGGCGACACCCGGCGCATCTTCGGAATGCTCGGCCAGTGGGCCTGCCTCGAACTCCGTGAAGGCTGGCGCACCTGGGGCGAAAAGAACGGGTCCGCGGAATTTATCCCGCCCGAACCAACTCTGAGGTCCCACGCCGAATAGAAGGATGACAACTGCGGTAAAAGTCGCCATTCACGATTTGGAAAGAGCATATTGATGCAAGACGTAGTTCCTTGGATGAATCACATTTCCCCACTCCGGCGCGGGTGTCTTCCATGCGGTTTCGCACTTGGGTTTTCCCTGATGGGGCCGGTGGCCTCCGGGGGCGAAGCGGTTCCCAAGAGTTTTGCGGAATTCAAGGAATCCGCTGTTGCCGGGGCACAGGCTCCGGCCGCTTTGTCTGAGACTCTGCGCGCGATGTGGCTCGCAAAAGCCGGTCAATGGGAGCCGGCTCACGAGATCGCTCAGGAAATCAAGACGCCCACCGGTTCGTGGATTCATGGATTTTTGCACCGCGAGGAAGGCGACCTTGCCAACGCGGGATATTGGTATCGTCGCGCCGGCATGACCATACCGAAAGGGGTTGAGATCGTCGAAGAATGGTCATGGATCGCACGGGAGCTGTGGCAACGGGAAAATGGCATCACTCCCGGCGAGGAAACATTCACATCCGCCAGCGGACTGGTGGCTTCCAGTGAGAAGTCAGCCACCGGAGGAGAAGGCACGTGGGACACCTTGATTCGAAAGGACGGGAAGGAAGTAATCCGAATCGAGAACGCCCGTCCCGTTTCCTTCAGTCCAGCGGGCGATGTGTTGCTGCTGATCGATGCGGCGGCTGACGACAATTGCCACCATTTTCTCGTGAAGCCGGTGGCGGGGTTGAAAGTGCCGCCCTTCGGCCAACGCGTGTCAATCGGCGGGCGGTTCACGACCGGGCACCAGTGGTCAGCAGACGGTCAGTCGGTCACGCTTGTCCCGGATGCGAAACTCATCGAAGGCAAACCGGAAACGATTTCGGTCGCAGGGCACTTGTCGCCCAAATGATGGGCCGGATTTCCGGTTGTTGGTTTCGAAGTGACAGAAAGAATGTCAGTTAACGCAGACGTCCCCGCTTCAGATACCGACTCGCAGATCCCGCGCGCTCCACAGCAGTCCTTTCGCACCGGTTCCGCTGCCTTTCATTGCCCGGGCACCATCCTTGCGCTTTGAACCGAATCGCTCCCGAGCATTTGAAAACGCTTCGTTCACGAACTCCCTGCTGCCAATCACCGCGCCTGCCGCGAAATAACGGATCCGGCAGCGCAGCATTTTCCCGAGCGGAATCGCCCCGTCCATTTCGCGCTCCTTGTCAGAAAGCTCTTTCGAAATTCCTTTGCGGGCGGTTTTCACCAACACCTTCCCATCCCGACCGATGCTCTCCACGCTTTTCTCCAGCGCTCCCGCCACCAGAATCCTGCGGTATTCCCGCGATACATCGTCCACCCAGAAAGTAGCGTCCGCCGCCACCCCGTGGTGAGCTCGCAGCACTCTCACCAATCCCGCCCGCGCCGTTTTTCCATTCCCTCTCGCGCCGCCGCCGATCGCCTCGCCGTAGCTGCTCCAACGATAATCTGCCGGGTCCTTCACCATTCCGGCGCGCACGGGATTGAGATCGATGTAGGCGGCGATCGTCTTCGCCGCCACACCGTCCTCTACAATCAAACTCTTGAAGCGGTCTTCCCACAGACGGCCTGTTCGCGAATGCGCCCGATTGTGCCATTGCGTGTAACGCTGCAAAAGTCCCTTCATGAACTCTCCGAGGTCATGCATCCGGTAGGAGAAATGCTGGTGGATGGTCGCCAGCGCCTCCTCCAGCCCCGATTGATCGGCGTAAACCGCCGTCCTTGCATCCGCCAATTCCTTTGCCACGCCCGCCACGAACGCCTCGCTGTAGATCGCCGACAACCGCTGCAACAACTCCTCATCGGTCAGACCTCCATCCGCCATCGGCGGCACCTCCAGGAGGATGTGGAAATGGTTGTCCATCAGGCAATAGGAAGTCGCCCGACACCCCGTGAACTTTTCTTGGAGTCGCATCAACGCGCGGAATTTCTCCTTCTCTTC
>JANPKJ010000120.1:0-2733 GCA_031425955.1 Akkermansiaceae bacterium
CGGCGGCTACCGCGCCGTGGTCAACGATGCCGCCGCCACCGGCCAGATTTTTCTCCACTACGGCAGCGTGCTCATCGCCATCCGCTCCGAGCTGCCCTTCGGCTGGAATCCCGCCTCCGGCATCACTTATCCCTCCGGCACTGTGCGCGCCGGCGACTCCGAGTTCCTCATTGATGGCGACACCGCCACCACCCGCCCGCCCGCAACTTTCACCACGCCGCTCGCCGCCAAATTTCGTTTCGCCGTCGCGATCGAGACCGCCCGCCCCGCCGACTTCCCCGGTGCCACGCCCGCTGGCCAGCTCGCCGCTTTCCGCACCGCCATCCTCTCCATCCCAAAACCTTCCCGCCTTTCCGACGCCCCCACCACCGCCGTTTACACCACTCGCCGTGGAGACCAGCTCCGTCTGACCAAAACCCAAGACGCCTCCACCTATCCCGTCACCGTCAATGGCGCGCCCGTCGAGTATGCCCTCTTTCCGCGCATCGAGAACCCCTGGATCTATCAGCCAGCTGGTTCCAATACCCTGATTTTGCGTTCCGCTGATCGCCGCGAGACCCTCGACCTCTCCACTTGGTCGCGCACCGTCGCCACCGGTTCCATCGACGTTACCCCGCCGGTCTTGGCCAACGTCCCTGCCAATTTCACCATCACCCCCGCGCACCCGCAGCCGACCGTCACCTACTCCGCCACCGCCAGCGACGATGTCGAGGGCCCCGTGCCTGTGGTCTTCACCCCGCCTAGCGGGTCGGCGTTCACGCCGGGTAGCACGCGCATCGTCACCGCCACCGCCACCGATTCCAGTCTCAACTACACCCGCGCCACCTTCACGGTGACGGTTCTGCCCTATCCGACACCGCCCGCGCCCGCCTTGCCATGGAGCGTGCGAAACATCGGCACCCAACCGGCCACACCCGGCACCGCCCAAGCCGACCTTCCCAACCGCGTCTTCATCATTTCCGGCACCGGCGGAACAAGCGGTGGCGGCGCAAACGGCGACATCTGGAACGGAACCAGCGAGGGTTTCACTTACGTCTCCCGCCCTTGGACCGGCGACGGCGTTTTCACCGCCCGCGTTTGGAGTCTCAACGCCAGCGACAGCGGAGCCAAGGCAGGCATCATGGTCCGCGAAACCAACATCGCGGGGGCTAGGAACGCCATCACTTACATGAGCGCCAGTGGATCCGCTTTCTTCCAGACAAAATCTGCCACTAACGGAAACGTCGCCAACTCCACCACCTCTGGCCGCGGAATCCCGGAGTGGATCCGCTTGGTCCGCAGCGGCAATACCTTCACCGGCTTTTATTCCCACGATGGCATCCTATGGACCCAACAAGGAGCCGCCACCAGCATCTCCATGTCCGGGCTAGATCTAACTGCCGGATTCGCCGCCGCCCCGCGCACGGGTGGTCAGACGGCGGAAGTCATTTTTGACAACGTGACCTTTCACACCCCGCTCGACGCTTGGCGGTTTGCTGCGTTCGGCACCGACCTCAACACCGGCACCGCCGCTGACACCGCCGACTTCGATTCCGATGGCGTGGCCAACCTAATGGAATACGCCCTCGGCACTACTCCGACCTCGGCCGCATCGCGCCCGAATCTGGAATCTCAAATCTCAAATCTGAAATTGCAGATCACCTTCCTCCGCGCCCGCCCGGACGTGACCTACATTGTCGAGGCCTCCTCCGGCCTCTCACCGGATTCGTGGACCACGCTCGCCACCAACCCCGGCAGCGTCGGCCAGCCCGTAACCGTCATCGACACGGTGAATGTCTCCACCGCCAACCCGCCTCGCAGATTCCTGCGCCTCCGCGTCACCAGCCCATGACCCGTCTGCTTTACGCTCTCCCTCCTCTTGATTGTTCCCGCTGGCTTTTCTCGATGAAATTCCTCCTCACGTTCCTCTGCGTTTTCCCCGGGCTGTTAGCTTTTCGGCTGGTTGCCTCCACGCCGCAATTCCCCGTTCCGGTTACCATCAATCCGGATCAATCCATCACCTACAACCCCACGCCCAACGGCGACCGCATCCCGGACTTCTCCACCGTCGGCTACAACTACGGGAACACCCCACTTCCCGGCGAGCCCGGTGGTTACGATGTCCCCGTCCTCGTCACCCTTTTCCCCGGCAGCGGTGATCAAACCGACCGCATCCAGGCCGCGATCGACTTCATCTCCTCCCGGCCGCTGATCAACAGCTTTCGCGGCGCACTCCTTCTCAAAGCCGGCCGCTGGGATATCCATTCCGTCAACCGCATCCGCGTTACGGCCTCCGGCGTCGTCCTCCGCGGCGAGGGCGACCACCCGCTCACTGGCACCCGCCTCTACGCCGTCGGCACCACGAACGAAAACCAAAGCGGCAACACCCGCAACTCCCGCCTCATCGCCTTCGACGGCGGCGGCATCACCGCCGGCACCACCCGCACGCTGGTGGACAATGTTTATATTCCGGGCGGAACGAACGTGATCCCCATCAGCGGCCACCCGTTCACTGTTGGCCAGCGCGTCCAGGTTCGCTGGCCCGGTTCGATCGCATGGCAAAAGGCGAGCTACTACAACACGGCCGCCACCGCGGATCGCGACCCTGCGATCACATTCAATCGTATCGTCACCGCCATCACCGCCAATTCCATCACCCTCGACGCGCCGATCACCTCGCCGCTCGACCCGGCATGGGGCCGCGGTTACGTCGTGCCGGTCACCGCATTTAACTACATCACCAACGTCGGCGTC
>JANPKJ010000121.1:0-64503 GCA_031425955.1 Akkermansiaceae bacterium
CGGATCATGGCTGCGGATGAAGAACAAGCAGGAATGCCTGTGTCACGGGTGGGCGGCCACCCATTTCTCGGCAGCAGCCCGGACTTCGTCGCGGGATTCGCGGGTGTAGGGGATGGAAACGAAGTCGTGTTCGCGGCGTAGGATGCGGGTAACCGGGTCCAGATGGAATTCGTTGCCGTATTGCTCCTCGGGCAGCGGATCGCCGGGTTTGTGTTTCGGGTAGCCAGCGGCGTTTTTCTTGAGACCAATGACGTAGGCGGTTTCGAGTGAGGACTTCAGATAGGGACCATAGGATTTTTCGCGCATCAGCACGGCCATCAGCATGACGAGGTCGCGTTGGGCGACGCGGGCTCGAAACAGCTTGGAAAACCGGTCGCGCTGTTCGTCGGTTTGGTCTTTAGAATCCGTGGCCCGATAACTGATAAACCAACCCGCCACAAGCGGCACCGGGGACTTCAGACCGTTCTTGGCCTGTTCGATTTTTTTGACGAGTTTTTGTTCTACGGCAAGAAGCTCCGGCAAGGTCTCGATGGCGTGGAGCTTCTGGATCAGTGCAAGCATCTGCGGATTGAGGAATTGGGGATCGCAACCGAAGGCATCGCCATCGAAGTTTTCCTCTGGCTGCGGATCTTCGATGGGGAACTTTACTTCACGGGTGAAATTGATTTCCAACAGGCGTGCACGGATCGCGGAAATGAGGGTATCTCGGTTTTGATCAATCAGTGCTTGGTTCGCTTTGGAAAAACTCGCACCCGCAAAGTTCGTGAGCTCGAAGGCCCGATAGGGGATGTCCACCTCCACGGTCATGATGTCGCAGACCTGCGAGTAGGAACCGGGATGGGAAATGATCCTGTCGAGCAAGGATGTGGCCGGAGTGTCCTTGGCCTGCAGCGCGGTGATCCAGAGAACATGACACAGGAGAGACGCGACTTTCATATGGATCGATAGACTCTGAATCTGTGCGGAGGTGTCAAGATGGGAAGCGCGGTGAGTTTTAGCTTGTCCTGTGGGGTTTGGCGGCTCGTGATGGATCAATGTTGAATTGCAGTTTTTTTGCAAAGATCCTGGTGGTCGGCTCGCTGCTTCACACCGCCTTCGGCGACACGTTGGAACAGGTCAATCTGCCGAAACTGCTCGGTCCGGCTACGCGCAAGGCGGAGGTCGTCGGGATGCTGGCGAGGCGGGATGAGGCCACGAAACAAATGTTAAAACGCGGCGATTTCACATTCAATCGCAGCGATTTCCGCCTGGTCACCTGTCCGCAGCGCGATGGCCGGCACCCGCTGCAAATGTTTCTGGTGGATTACGGTGAGATGCTTTTCACGCCTCCCATGCGTCCGGATGCCTACGAGGCGGATGGCTTGGACGAATTGTTTCCGCCGGTGGTGAATGAGCTGGTGGACAAATCCTCGCCGACGGGTCCCGGACTGGAGCGGCTTGGGAAGGCCTTGATCACGATCTTCGACCCGGATGGCCGGGAGATCCGGCCGTTTGGGTGCAATAACATGATCAATTCCGGTCATCTCGCGGATTTCGATCGCGATGGGATCATGGACCGGCTCGATCACATGAACTACGGCGTCGAAGATCGTCGCAACGTGCAGGTGCTTGAGTTGCGCAGCGTCGAGCGTGAGCCAAGGCAGATTCTCACCGTGCTCTATAACTGGCATCCGCGGGAGGCGGAGGAGGCCAATGCCTGGGATTACGAATGCTTCGACGATGACCAGGACGGGCTGATTGAAATCGGCTTTGGTCCCGGAAACCAGGATCGCCGCCGGGAAGTCGTCTTCCGCTGGGACAAGGCACGTTCCTCCTACGTCGCGGAAAACCTAGCCGCCCAGCCCCACCTCCGGGTGCTGGACGATACGGATATCCAGAAGCAGTTGAAGGCAATCAAGGACGCTGGTGGACATCGCTATCCGCTTCTCGCTGCCAAAGCCAGTCATCCGGTAGAAGTCTTGACACCCCCCAAGCCATTCCAATTTCAATCGCTCAAGGGGCGCAGTGATCAGGAGATCGCCCGCGCGATGGCTGGCAAGCCGACCCCTGACGCGTTCCATCCGGCCGACGCTCCGGACACGCATCTTCCCGAGGGATTCTGGAAAATGGATCCGAAGGCTGCTGCCCTGGCCTTGGTCGAGGCGAATCGCACTCCGGCGCATCGTGAAATGGTCCGCATCGCTGTCGATGATCGCAAGGACGTCCGCCCGCCTCCCGCCGGGTGGCTAGTGCATGATTTCAAGTCGTCGGGGTGTTACGTCTCCAGAACCAGCATTACCGTCCTCAGATTCGGCATCGAGAAGCCTTACATTTTTAATTCCGGCACCAGCATGAACGGGATGGTCGGGGCGAATCCACTCGCCGACCGAGCGGGCCATGCGCTGCGCTTGATCCCAGTTTCCCGGGACGAGGCGCGGTTTCTATCAGAGACGCTGTTTTGGCTCGACCGCATCCGTTCCAGGTCCAGCAAGGATGACCGCTTCGGCAGTAGTATGAGCAGTACGGCGGACGGCTCAGGCACCTTGGATTTCCAAGCCGGAAATCAGGAATCGCGGCGGGTTGCGGGCACGCTTTGGTCGGGTCCGTCATTGGCCAGTCGCTGGACGGATGACTATGATCAGAATACTTGCATCAATTTCGCCGACTACCTGTTAACGGACGCCCTGCCCAAGCACCTGACCGGTCGTTGGGACGCCACGCCACAAGATCATCGCAGCCTGATCACTCCGCTCGCCGACCGGGTGAAACCCCGCGAGGACAGCGACGCCCGTGACGAACTCGCCTTCATTGTCCTAGCCGCGCTGGAGCGTCACCTGACGGATCCATGGCCGGCGGCGGCCCTTGCGCTGCTCGTCAATTGCGCGGGCGACAGCGGTCTTTCCAAGACATTGCCGGTGCTTGAGGAGCTCAGCGGGAAGCTGGCGCCGCCTAGCAGCCGCGAGACGGAACTCCGCGGGCTGGAGGTGAAATTCAGAGGGCAGTTTGTTTCCCCGGGGGATGCGGAGGGCAAACAACAATGGGAGCGCTATCAGTCACTGCGCGGAAAAATGGCCTACGACATTCCCTGCCAGCTTCGCGAACCGCTCTCCCGCGCGATCAAGCAGCTACGTGCCATTTATCAACCGCTCCCGCTTGTCAAAATGGCGGAAGCAAACGACGCGAGCGCTGCCTGGGCGCTCCAGCAACTCCAAATCCACCACCCCAAGGATTATGCCGATACGCTCATCGTTGCCTTCCGCGATGCCGACCCCAAGTCCCGCGGCATGATCTTTTCCACACTCGCCGCCGCCTATCCTGCGGGCGCCAAACTTCTGCGGGAAACGCTCACCGAGCAGCAAGCGGCGGATCTCGCTATCGAACTCGCCAGTTTCGAGCAAAAACAGGAACCCGAGCTCGCCAAGTCCCGCATTCCCGAGCTTCTCGAAATCGCGAGGGACGCTGCCGGCATTCGCGACTACGGCGAACGCGGGCCGGCCATCGAGCTGCTTTCGGCTCTGCCGCTGGATGAGGCGCAGCGGACCCAGTTCGAGGAACTCCTGCTTGCCGAGCTAAAGAACCCCCAGCGCAGACCCTTTAAGATCTCGATTCTTCCTTGGATAACCGCGGCGCTGATCAAGCTTCCCGAGCCAGACCGGCACTGGGGCGCTCTGGTAAAAGGCTCCGAAAATGCCGCGGAGTTCGGCGAGTTTCACAACTTCCTCGACGCGCTCTCGACCCTCGCCGTCGCCAAGCCGGAAACCCGGATGGGCCAGCTTGTCGATTTCATCCGCCCTTGTTTCACCCGCCACGGGGGGATGATGAATGATCTGTTCGCGGTTGCCCTCGCCCTCGATTTGGGGGGACTTGCACCGGAAGTCCAGCATCTCGCCAGCACCGGTCCGGATGTCCCGGACGGCGAATGTGCGAATGGATGGGGCGGAAAATTCACCGGCCCCGGAAACAATCGCTACCACCTCGCCCGCCATGTCACCGCGCTTTGGCAGGAATCGGACGCCGACACCCTTGCGAGGATGTGGTTGGCCTTGGTCGTCGCCCATCCAGGCGATTTTTCCCGGAACTCGATCATCGCCGTCAAGCTCCGCGGAGGTTTCCGGTCCGCTCTCGCCGCCGCCTCGTCGGAAGTCCGCGAAAAACTTATGGCCCAAACCCGGACCCTTTCGAATCAGAGTCCCTATCTTCTCGAGGAGCCGAAATGAGCCCCGGCGGCCGTTTAACCGGAGATTTCCCGAAAACTCGGATTCCCGATAAAAAAATCTTGCGCACCTGTAACCTCCGTGGTGTTCTCCCCGCCCGCCCACAAGGGCGGACCAACTCTATTTCCCATACGGCCATGGCCTACGCAGTGATCAAAACCGGCGGTAAACAATACCGCATCCAAGAAGGCGACAAATTCGATGTCGAGAAGCTCGATGCCGAAGTCGATTCGACAATCACGTTTGACGTCCTGATGGTCGGCGAAGGTGAGTCCTTGAAAATCGGCGCTCCTCTGGTGGACGGTGCTTCGGTGACCGCCAAGGTCATCAACCAGTATCGAGGACCCAAGGGCGTCGCCTTCAAATTCAAGCGCCGCAAGGGCTTCCACAAAAAAATCGGCTTCCGTCGCAGCCTGACCACGCTCGAGATCACCTCGATCGCCGGTTAATTCCCAACAACTCATCCATCTACTTTCATGGCCCATAAAAAAGGACAAGGCTCCGTCAAGAACGGTCGCGATTCCCGCAGCAAGCGCCTCGGTGTGAAGAAATTCGGCAGCCAGGCCGTGATCGCCGGAAACATCATCATCCGCCAGCGCGGCACCAAGGTCCATCCGGGTCTCGGCGTCGGTTGTGGCAAAGACCACACGCTCTTCGCTCTCGTCGACGGGCGCGTGTTTTTCGACAAGGAAGGCCGCCGCGTGAATGTCATCCAGCCTGCTCCGGCGGCGGTGGCAGCAAACTGAACTGACTTCTGGATTTTCAAAAAAGGCCGCTTCCAATCAGGGAGCGGCCTTTTTCGTAATTGGAGCGCGGAGTTTTATTCCGCCCCAGCCTCAAGCATCGCCCGGAAACGCGGAAGAATCTTCTGATACAGCGAGTTTTTCCCGCCACGGGAGAGCTGGACGGCGACGAGTTCGGCGGGCGTCGTCGGATCGGCTGGCGAAAGCGAGGTGGCCTTGAAAGCGGGCGTCTCGATCTGTCGCTCGACGTGGGTAGCTCCCGGTTTTTGGGTGACTTTGACGGTCACTTTTCCCGCGTGGATGATCAATGAGCCGAGGGGAGGCGAGGCGGGATCGGCATGCATCGTGACGGAAATGGGAATGCCCGCCGCGGACTCGAACGCCATTGGATCCGCGGATTTCCGGTCTTTCCAACCCGCCTGCACCGCCAGCCACGCCAGCACTTGCAGCGCGGTGTTGCGGTGGTCCGGGTGATAGGTGACCTCGATGCCGCCGATTTGCGGTAAAGCCTCCTGCGCGGCCGGATCATCGAACAAACTGGCGATTCCCACGCGAAACTGCCACGAGCGGGTCCACGCGTGATCTTGGATCACCAGATCCGGGTTGGACAGGGAAGCTTCCTCGATCATCGAGAATGAGGCGGCCGGATCCGCCCACGACGAGCTGTCGATGATGAACCGGTCCATCACGCTGACGAGGCGCTCGGTCAGGATTTCCGAAAGCTCGCCCTGCCACCAGAAAATGAGCGGCAGGTCGGAGTTCAAATGGGCGAAAACCGTGTTGCGGAACCGCCCGGTCACACGGCCGGTGAGGTGGAAGGCGATTTGCTCGCAACACACCGATTTCCGGCCATCGGCCAGGTGACAATGGGCGGTGATCCAGGCGCGGAGGGTTGGCATGGGCTCGTGTCGGTCGATGCCGACGAGGATTGCCCGGCAGGCGTGCTCACGGGTGAGTTCGCGGATGATTTCCGAGTTTGCGATCAAGGCCCCGGGTTTCTCCGAGTAAACGACGAGGTTCATGAGGGACGCGTTCGTGCGCGCGTCGTCCTGCTCCCATAGCTTCCGCAGCTCGCGGTCGATGGAGGCGACGGGCACCTCGATTCCAAGCTCGGGGCAGATTTCGGGGATGATGGTGGTAGGCGTTTCAGTCATTTTCTCGGCGAGGAATTCATCCCGCCACAGATCCGCCACCGAGGCAAGCCCACCGGCACGGAGCGGGATGATTGGCGCACATTCAGCGGAGAAAGCCCGCTCACTCGTCCTCCCAGGCGTAGGCGGCCTCGGCCTTGGCTTCCGCGAGCAGGTCGAGGGTTTCATGCTTTCCACACCACTCTTCGATGTAGGACCAGTCGAGTCGGGCGGGTCCCTGCACCTGCATCACGGCGACGACATCGGCGAAGTCCTTGGCCCGTTTGGCGCCGCGGCTCCAGCGGAGTTTCTGGATGATGACATCCTCTGCGGTGGGGAGCCAGGCTTCCCGGCCGAGCAAAGTAAGCTTTCTGCGGCGTGAAAACCGCAGCTGGTCGTGTTCGTCGGAACTCAGTTCGAAAAGCTCGATGGAGAAAGGCAGCGATGGAATCTCAATGATCCTTCGATTCGTGGCGGTGACCATTTCGAAGCTGGCTTGCGGGTCCAGTTCAAATCCTTCGGGCAGTTCCGCGAGATACTTTGTCCACTGAATCCCTTTGGCTCCCACCACGAAATCCGCATCGTGGGTGGCGCGGGGTACGCCATAACGATTGGATGAAAATGAACCGACAATCATGTAGGGAACTCCTTCCCGGTTGAGGACGTCCAGCAGGGCCGCGACCGCATCTTCGCCGGATTTCATGAGGTGGCTCGACGGCGGGGTTTCAGCACAATGGACAAGCGGTGCCGCAGAAGTTCGTGAAGCGTCTCGGGCGAGGCATCCGGGTTTTCATCTTTAAGTCCTTCCCTGATTCGATCGCAAACCCCTGCGAAGAGGCGTGGACCCGACAAAACCCGCTGTTCTTCAGTCATCGCACGGGCCAGCCGGACCTTCGCCAGATCGGCGGCGCGGGCTTGGGCGGCGATGGATTCGTCAGTCACTCCCGCAAATTAACGCGGCGTGAGCCTGTCGGCAAGCTTGCGGATGAAATCAAAGCCGCCGCCACTGGTTGCCGTCCTGCTGCAGGAGCTGGTCCGCTTCGCGCGGGCCCCAGGAGCCGGCGACGAACTCGGCCATCGGCGGCGGGGTGTCGGACTGGTGCCAGGCGTGCTCGATGTGGTCGATGAATTTCCATGCCTCCTCCACCTCGTCGCGGCGGGCGAAGAGCGTGGCGTCTCCGGCGATGGCGTCCAGCAGGAGGCGCTCGTAGGCTTCCGGGCTGCCCTTGCCAAAACTCGTGGCGTAGTGGAAATCCATTTTCACCGGCTCTAACCTCAGGCTGGTGCCGGGGATTTTCGAAACCATGCGCAGTGAGATTCCCTCGTCCGGCTGGATGCGGATGACGAGCACGTTGCCGCCGGGGACGCCGGAGCACGGTGTATTGAAAAGCACGCATGGCGCGTCTTTGAAATGCACGGAAATCTCAGTGGACTTCTTCGGCAGACGCTTGCCCATGCGGATGTAAAACGGCACTCCACTCCAACGCCAGGTGTCGATTAGAAGACGGACGGCGACATAGGCCTCGGTCTTGGATTCCGGGGAAACGCGGTCCTCCTCGCGATATCCGGGGACGGCGTTGCCATCGATGTGGCCGGCGATGTATTGGCCGCGGACGACGTTTGCGGCTACTTTTTCCGGCGTATCCCACTGGCGCAGCGAGCGGATGACCTTCACCTTCTCATCCCGCACGCCGTCGGCGGATAGATCGGTGGGCGGCTCCATCGCGACGAGGCTGAGCAGCTGGAGCAGGTGGTTCTGCACCATGTCGCGCAGCGCGCCGGATTTCTCATAATAACCGCCGCGGCCGCCTTCCATGCCGAGGTTCTCGGAGCAGGTGATCTGGATGTGGCTGATGTATTTGCTGTTCCAGAGCGGTTCGAAAATCGCGTTGGCGAAACGCAGGACCATCAGATTCTGCGCGGTTTCCTTGCCGAGGTAGTGGTCGATCCGATAGGTGTCGGACTCCTTGAACGTGTCATTGACGACCTGGTTCAGATGCCTGGCGGTGGCGAGGTCGGTGCCGAAGGGTTTCTCGACGATGACCCGCGACCAGCAGCCGGGCTTGAACTCGTTGAGCCCGGCGTTTTTCAGGTTGATGAGGATTTCATCGAAGAACTCGGGGGCGGAGGCGATGTAGAAAAGCCGGTTGCCCTTGCCGCCGTGCTCGGCGTCGATGGCATCGAGCTTGTCCGCGAGGCGGCGGTAGCCTTCGGCATCGGAAAACTCCGAGGTGTGATAGGAAACGGTTTCGATGAAGCTGTCCCAGATTCTCTCGTCATGCCCGGAGCGGGAAACCTTGCGGTTCAGTTCATTAAGTCCGGCGCGGAATTCCGTGTCCGACTTGTCCCGGCGGGCGAATCCGATGATTTTCACGCCCGTCGGCAGCTCGCCATCGACTGCTAGATTATACAGCGCGGGGATGAGCTTGCGGTGGGTGAGATCGCCGGTGGCACCGAAGATGACGATGCTGCAAGGCTCGGCACGCGAGCGGGAAACCAGATCTTCGCGGAAGGGGTTCATGAAGAAGGATCGGAGATAGGGGATAGTAGATAGTGGATGGGAGATGAAGAAGCAGATGCCGGACCGTCGGATCCTTATCTGCGATCCCCGATCTACAATCCACGATCTTCTTCCCTCACCACGGCAGCGGGAAGTCGCGGTTGAAAGCGAACACCCGCTCGCGGATCGCGTGCAGCTTCTCCAGATTCGTGTGAGCGGACAAGGCTTCGTGGATGAAATCGGCGACCTGCTCGACATGAGTTTCCTTCATGCCGCGGGTGGTCACAGCGGGCGTGCCGATGCGGATGCCGCTTGGTTTCATCGGGCTGCCGGTGTCGAAGGGAATGCCGTTCTTGTTGACGGTGATGCCGGCTTCGTCGAGCGCGTGGGAGGCGTCCGTGCCGTTGAGGTTCTTGTTGCGGAGATCAACGAGCATCACATGGTTGTCCGTGCCGCCGGAGCAGATGCGGAAACCGTGATGGGTCAACCTCGCGGAAATGGCCTGCGCGTTTTTGATGACCTGCGCGGAGTATTCTTTAAACTCCGGCTTGAGCGCCTCGCCGAAGCAAATCGCCTTGGCGGCGATCACATGCATCAGCGGGCCACCCTGAATGCCGGGGAACACCTGTGAGTCGATTTTCTTCGCGAACTCTTCCTTGCACAGAATGATGCCGCCGCGTGGGCCGCGCAGGGATTTGTGGGTGGTGGAGGTCACGAAATCCGCGTGCGGGAACGGGCTCGGATGCAGACCGGCGGCGACGAGGCCGGCGATATGCGCCATGTCCACAAACAGATAGGCACCAACCTCGCGGGCGAGCTTGCCCATGCGCTCGAAGTCGATGATCCGTGAGTAGGCCGAGGCTCCCACGGTGATCAGCACGGGCTTGAGTTCGCGGGCGGTTTTTTCCAGTTCGTCGTAATTGATGCGCTCGTCGTCAGGCGAGACGCCGTAGTGGGTGACGTCGTAGAAACGGCCGGAGAAGTTCGCCTTGTGGCCGTGGGTGAGGTGGCCGCCGTGGGCGAGGTCCATCGTGAAAATCTTGTCGCCCGGCTTGAGCACGGAGAAATAAACCGCGGTGTTTGCCTGCGAGCCGGAGTGCGGCTGGACGTTGGCATGCTCTGCTCCGAAAAGCTGCTTCGCACGGTCGATCGCGAGTTGTTCGACGACATCCACGTTTTCACAACCGCCATACCAACGCTTGCCGGGATAGCCCTCGGCATACTTGTTCGTCAGCACGGACCCCTGCGCCTCCATCACGGCGGGCGAGGTGAAATTTTCCGATGCGATCAGCTCGATATTGTTCCGCTGGCGGTGCTCCTCCGCTATGATCGCCGCGTAAATCGCGGGATCCGTCTCGGCGATGCGGCTGCCTGAAGATTTGCACACGCGGATTTCATGACGGCCTTCGGCGAACGCCGTGGCGAGAAACGCGTCCGCCATCGCGATGGCAGTCGCCTCGTCGGTGAATTTCCCGCTGAGGCAAAGCACGTTGGAATCATTGTGCTCGCGGGTCGTCACCGTTTCCTCGACCGAGCGCACGTTCGCCGCGCGCACATGGCGGTGGCGGTTCGCGGCGATGCACATGCCCACGCCGGACGTGCAGCAGAGGATGCCGAAATCGTAAGTACCATCCGCCACCGTGCGGGCCACCAGATTCGCGTAATCCGAGTAATCCACGGACTCGTGACCGTGCGTCCCGAAGTCGCGGACCTCATGCCCGACCTTCTTCAGGTGCTCGACAACAGCGTTTTTCAAATCGACGGCGCCGTGGTCGGCTCCGATGGCAATGCGGAAGGTAGGATGGCTCATGGGCGAGGCGGGATTCAAAGCCGGGAATCGCCACTTGCAAACCGCAAATTTTCGCGAATTCCATCCTCACCCTCATTTCCTTCGCGAGCCTTGTAACGGATGCCGCCTGTCATGCACCACTGCCAGAATCCTCACCCGGTCCGCAAGCACCCGGTAGTAAACCGCATAGGGGAAACGCCTCAAACGCCCCTTCCTCCTGCCTTCCGACGCCAGAGAAAACGCCTGCGGATTTTCACCGATCCGCGCCAGCAACGCCTCCAGTTCTTGGAAAA
Source organism: Akkermansiaceae bacterium (assembly GCA_031425955.1). Taxonomy (GTDB): domain Bacteria; phylum Verrucomicrobiota; class Verrucomicrobiia; order Verrucomicrobiales; family Akkermansiaceae; genus Luteolibacter. Next base: position 10,649 of record JANPKJ010000121.1, read on the forward strand.
ACTCATCTCCTAGCGCATCCTTGCGCTCATCGTATTAATCGCACGCTTCCTCCACCTCCCGGCGCACCGCCCGGTGATAACTCATTTTCATGACTTCCGGCGCTTCGCGAAAGCCAGCAGGAAATCCTCATGACTCATCTCCTTTGATGGGTCTGCCTCCAGTTCCGCTCCCCGCCGGTTGAGTTCGTTTTCCAGCGCCGTCTCCTCCAGTTCTGGTGACAAATTGCCCACCGATTCCCAGAGAAATCCCGCCACCCGGCAACGGTCCGCCGCGTCCAGCTTGAGCGCGGCTTCCACGATGGTTTCATAATCCAGTTGTCCGACCATGCACATCCCTACTCCCAATGCCTCCCAAGTGCAATCTTCCGTTTACCTCCCCCGGTTGCGATGACATTCCCGCCACCCGCCATTCCATCCTTCCCATCACCCCTTCCAGCCGCTAAGCGACCCTTACCGATTCGGAATATCCCTTCCCATGTCTTCCATCCTCCTTCGCCTCCTCCCGGCACTTCTCCTCATCCCTTTCTCGGCCCAAGGCACCGTCGTCACCACCGCAACGGATGAGGACGACGGCTCCCTCGGCGGCGGCACCGGCATCTCCCTCCGCGAGGCCGTGAAATACTCATCCGGCACCATCACCTTCGCCCCCGCGCTCTCCGGCCAGACCATCCGCCTCACCCTTGGAGAAATCCTCATTTCCCAATCCCTCACCATCGACGGCTCCGCCCTCCCGGAAAAAATCACCCTCTCCGGCGACAAGACCGGCGATGGGAAAACGACCGACGACACCCGTGTCTTCAAAATAGGCAACAACACCACAGTCGTGCTGAATTCCCTGATCATCAGCCGAGGCTCCAGCACTCAAGGCGGAGGCATCTTTGTCAGTAGCAACACCGCCGCCCTCACCGTCCAGAAATCTGCTTTTTTAGCCAACTCCGCCACCGACGGCGCTGCCATCTACTTTCTCGGGCAGCTTAACACCCCCGAATCCTTTCTCAGAATCGAAAACTCCACCTTCACCGGTAACACTGCTACCGGTGAAGCGGGAGCCATCCGCATTTTTGGCAGACTTCTCGTTGATGATTCCACCTTCGCCGGAAACATAGCCCGAAGCGGAGGGGCCATCCACTCCCGGGACGGCACCGTCCAGATCAGCAAGTCCACCTTCACAGGAAACACCGCCACCGCTGACGGAGGAGCCATCTGGAACTACCGGTCACTCACCGTCACCAACAGCACATTCTCGGGGAGCACCGGGTCATATGGCGGTGCCATCCACTGCGCCTTCAACGGCGATCTTACCATGGAAAATTCCACACTTACCGCCAATGCCGCCCGGAACTTCGGCGGCGGCATCTTCATCAGCGGAGCTGTCACCACCCTCCGGCACTGCACCCTAGCGGGTAATACCGCCAGAGAAGGTGGCGGCGGCGCCTGGCGGAAAATCTCGGGCAGCGCTCCCTTCGGCACTCTTTCCATGAACAGTTCCATCGTCACCCTCAACACCGCCCCCGACACTCCCAACATCAATACCGGCGGCACCTTCACCGGCACCAAAAACCGGACCACCGGCGATCCCCGCCTCGCTCCGCTCGGCGACTACGGAGGCCCCACCCCCTCCATGCCCCCACTTCCGGGCAGCCCCGCCATCGACACCGGAAGCGATGATAAAACCAATCCCATCCTCCCCACCGACCAACGCGGCTTCCCCCGCGTCTCCACTCCCGACGGCGGCGCAGCCGAGTACCAAGGAAACTCCGACATCAACCGCTTCTGGCCACTCGACTTCGACGGCGACGCCTCCCCCTTCGGCACCGAGCAGGCCCTTGGCACCGATCCCCTCGTTTCAGATCCCGGCAACACCCGGAACATCACCGCCCCCGTCATCAACACCTCCGGCCACCCCTTCCTCAGCTTCGGTATCGGTGCGGCCGTGCCTGGCACCCGCTGGATCCTCCGCCGTTCCACCGACCTCCTCACCTACACCGAAATCTACCGCTACAACGGCACCACCCACACCGCCGCCCCCGGCGTCACTTTCGTCCGCACTGCCACGAGCGTCACCGTCACCGATTCGAATCCACCCCCCGGCGACGTTTTCTATCGCTTCGAGGCGGTACTGGCACTTTGAACAAGGCGATCAAGCTAGGGATTTTTCAACCGCGATTCAACGCGAATGAAGAGAATTTTCGAATCGAATTCCTGATTCTGAGAAATTCGGTTCTCAACATTCGCGTCTATTGGTTCATCCGCGGTTAAAAACACGTCGGATTTGCTTTTCACCAGCGCCATCAGCGCCCGGTCAAAGTCGTTCGTGGGGATCTTCCCGGGTGGCATGGGGTGGGATGAAGTGAATGGATACTTCGGTGTTACGGACCGCCGGATTCATCCGGCCCGTGCGGCGGGTGGTTGGTGGGAGGACCATGGGGAGAGGATGAATAGAGGGTTCTGCCAAACTCCATTCGTCCGCGTCTGCGCCTTGATCTTCCCTTGCAGCAGCCGTTCCAGCAGCTCCACCGCCAGATTCTTCTTCTCCATCCGCCGCACGTCTTCGGGAATGGAGCGGAGCGACATAGACGACCCGCTAGTGTCGCCCGCTGGGTTTGCGCGTGGGCGCAAATCAAAGGCGTCGGATAGAAGCGCGATGTTCGGCCGGTCCAGTCCCGCAATCTTGAAAATGTCCTGCACGCTTGTCCCGCCATAGCCCCGAGGCGACGGCGGATCCTCCGCCGTCACCGCGATTCTATCAACACGGTGATGTAGCTTGAGCCGCGGGCACGCCGGGGGCGTCATGATTCGTGAACGTTGTGGGTGCCGCGACTGCCGCGCTCCCTTGGTTTTTTTGAGCCCGGGTTCTCTGGAAGATCAGTGGATAGTTCGCTACCCGCGAGTAGAATGGTCCGGATGCGGTCAATGTGAATCTGTGACTCCTTGATGCGGGCGGAGGCCGACGGGCTTTGGCCTCTGTTTGCCGGAGCTGTCAGCGTGACGAGCAGATTCCGTCGTTCCTCGAACATGCGCAGCGCGATCCACAGAGTCTCTTCCAGTTTTTTCGTTTGCTCGGCCAGCAACACCCTGGCGGTGAAGGCATGGCCGGTGTGACATCGGTATCTTACCTGCCCGCCGCGCTTGATCTGCCATAGCACGCCACCGCAGTCCGGACAATTGAACGGCACTTGGTCTCCCAGCTCATTGACCGCCGCCACATCGCTGAGAACCCGTTGGGCGATTTTAGCCTCCAGCGCAATGTCCTTCGGCACCGGCACTTGTGCGCGGATGCGCTGCCGCACCAGCGTGGCGAGCAACGGCCCCAACGCCAAGAGCGGCAGGCAGTGATCGATTTTCGCGTTGTTTAACGCATTTTGAGGCATGTCAGGATACGCCGCATCTTTTGGATCCTGCACGACACAGGTTCCTCCGCATCGATGGATGGCGATGAGGCCGGCGGTGCCGTCATCCAAATATCCCGTCAGGATCACGCCGATGACACCGGAGCCAAATGCCACCGCCGCCGACCGAAACAAGGGATCGATCCCGGGACGTGAGCGATTTTCCCGCGCTCCTTTCGAGACGATGATCTTGGTTTTCGAAACCAGCAGGTGGTGATCGGGGGGCGCGACGTACACCTGTCCCGGCCTGATCCGCTCCCCGTCGCTGGCCTGCTTGCAGGAAAGCGGACAGTTCTTGGCGATGCTTTGGACCAACACATCGCCGGTTACGTCTGCCGCCAAATGTTGCACCACGAATACTGCTGCTGGAAAATCAGCTGGCAGGGATGCGAGCAACTGCGTGAGAGCGACAAGACCGCCAGCCGATGCTCCGATTACCACGATATGGGGCTTGGACTTCGTCATTGCGATTATCCTAATAGCCTATAGCGGTCGGTGCAACGCGCCGTTCCGCGGAGCCCAGTCTTCCGGCCGGGGCACTGAGCCATCCCTCTCCACCTGCCTTCCCGAGGCAATCGGGAAAGGCTTTGTCAGGGAACAGCTGGGCTCGCTCGCGAAACCGCATGCATCAGGTTGTGGCGCGGTTCGACGTTCAAAAAGAGTTCACCGCAGAGGCGCAAAGGTCGCAGAGGAACGCAGAGCCGGAACTGATGGGAGGAAGATCGGGAGAGGGAGGATGGTGGATGGAAGATTGGGAACCACGGAAGGCACCGAACACACGGAAGGAAAAGAGGGGGGCGGTTGGCGGTGGAATAGTGAACCGCAGAGGCGCGAAGGTCGCGGAGGGAGCGCTGAGATGGAACTGACGGGGAGGAAGATCGGGAGCCGCGGAAAGTAGAGGGGGCGCGGGGGAGGGAGCGAACGGCTTCCCGCCATCGGTTTGGATTTTGAACTGCGAATTAACGAATGTTGAGAACCGAATTTCACGGAATCAGTAATTCGATTCAAAAATCATTTTCATTCGCGTTAATTCGCGTCCATTCGCGGTTGGTCTTCCTAATCGGCGGATCCTTTCCTTCCGTGTTTTCAGTGGTTCCAGACTCTGAATTTTCGGTGATTTGGGCGAAAACCGGGCTCAGCGGTGTAAAAACAAGGCGTCGCGGTCGAGTTGCGGATTGAAAGCATAAAAAAATCTGGAATCGAGTTGGCCTTGCGGAATTACGCGGTGGGAAAGACGGGGTTCCGCGGTGGCGGGAAATGGTGTCGCGGTGGAAAAAACCGGTCCGCGGTGGAGGAGAATCGAAGTGCGATGGGGAGAGGTGGGGTGGCGGTGAGGAGCGGGGACGAGACGTCGCCGCCCCGTAGGGTGGGGCTGCGGGGCGGGTTTGTTATCGGTGGCGGTCGGGCATGCATTCTGCAAGGGTGGCGCGCATGTCAGAAACTCCCTCCTCAAATGCCGGCCTGTTGCCCACCATCGGCCGCTGGCAGGTTCTTTTCTACGGGCTAGGCTCGATGCTTGGTGCGGGCATTTACGCGCTCGTCGGCCGCGCGGCGGAGTCGCTGGGAAATGCGATCTGGCTGGCGTTTCTCGCAGCGATGATCGCCGCACTGCTCACCGGATTGTCCTACGCCTGCGTGGGCGGGCGGTATTCGAAAGCCGGTGGCGCGGCGTATGTCACCGAGCGCGCACTGCGCCGGCCGGCGATCAGCTACGTGGTCGGTATCGCTGTGATGATGAGCGGACTGACGAGCATGGCGACAGGGGCTCAGGCGATCGCGGAAAACCTGGAAAAAGCCGTCGGCATGGTGTTGCCGATCAAGCTGGTGGCCATCGCACTCGTGTTTCTTGTAGGCTGCGTGATTTTCCGGGGCATCCGGGAAAGCATGTGGGTGAATATCCTCTGCACGGTGGTGGAAACCGCGGGCTTGCTGTTCATCATCGCCGTCGGTGTGCGGTTCTGGGGTGGAGTGAATTATCTGGAAACGCCGGCGGATGTTAGCGGGATCGGCTCGGGGATCACGCTGGCCCTCGTCCTGCAAGGCGCGGTGCTGATGTTTTTCTCGTTCATCGGCTTTGAGGACATTCTCAATGTATCCGAGGAGGTGAAGAACCCGAAGCGAGACGTCCCCTTCGGCCTCATCGGCGCGATGATCCTCGCCACACTTATCTACATGGCCGTGGCGATCACCGCCGTGTCCGTGATCCCGTGGCACGAACTCGCGGCCAGCAAGACGCCACTGATGGAAGTCGCACACCGGGCGGCACCGTGGTTCCACGGTATCGATCGGATTTATCTGGGAGTCACCATCTTCGCCATCGGCAACACCGCGCTGCTCAACTATCTGATGGGCTCGCGCCTGCTCTATGGCATGAGCCGCCAAGGCCTGTTGCCCGCGGTGCTGGGAAAAATCCATGCCACGCGCCGCACCCCGCAGGTGGCGATCCTGGTATTGTTTGTGATTGTCTCTCTGCTCATCCTGAGCGGCGGTGTCAAGCCGCTGGCGGAGGCCACGGTGTTGTTGCTTTTGGTGGTTTTCACCCTGGTGAATGTCTCCCTCATCGTGCTCAAACGCCGTGAAGGGGAACCCACCGATGGATTCGATGTCCCGCTGGTCGTGCCGATCCTCGGGGCGCTTGTCTGCGCATTGTTAGTGGTGGTCCGGGTGCACGCCGCGTTCACCGATCCCAAACCCGGTGCCGCGGTCGCGCCATTGATAGCTCTCGCGATTTTCGCCTTCAGCTTCGGCCTCTATTTTCTGATGCGACCGAAGAATCCTGTTGAAACGGTGAACTGACCCCGCGGGCGGAACCGTAAGGAGTGGGGACTCTCTTGTCCCCCGTCAATGTGCCCAGTGCGATCAAGCATTTGATGACTTGATTCTGCGACCGCAATCATCGGATGACCACGCACATCGACAGCTGGACACATCCGATAATTCGGCCCTGTTTTTCGTTCCAGATTGGTTTCCTAGTCCAGAGGAGGACTAGGCAGAACATGCGGCGACATGCTTCGGGGTCTGCTTGGGCGCCGGAGGGGCGCTCAGGATGCCGATCTGCGACGGCATCCGAAGACCGCCCCGCTAACTCCCAGCGCGATTAGTAGCGCGCTTGAAGATTCCGGCACTGAGGTCAATTCCGCATTGGAGGAACTGAGGCTTTGGTAGCGTTCAGTATCGCTGTAGAATGCGCTAATCGGCACGTCATAGGTATGCCCGGGGTCAACCAGCACATTGTTTGTACCTTGGGATAGGCGTGTGACGGTTCCGGACTTGATGGTGATGCTCCCACCCTCTTCGATGAGAACGTCATTGTAGCCTTGGGAGGAAAAATAGACTGATAAGTTTCCGCCTGCAGTGCTTGCTCCGACGTCACTGAATACCAGGGTAGGCTGGCCTGTTCCTGTCACATATTCAAAGGGCGGGTTGGCGGTGGTCGCAATGTCATAAGTATACGCGGAGTCATAGGTCGCGAGCGCTCCCTGGATCCGGAAGCCAAAAAAATACCCGCCGAATGAGGACCCGCTGGTCGTCGAGATGGTAATGTCTTCAAGGATCTCCACCTGCAAGCTCTCGCCAGACGTCCCGCCCCCAGTGAGTCGGACGGATGCCGCGTGAGCTGAAGCACCTGTGATTGCCAGGGCGGCGAATCCAACCAGTGTTTTTCCTGCCAGCCATTCTATGGTCAGTTTCATATTTCGATTATTCTAATGAGTGTATTGATGTAGTTTCTGCCAAACGGAAAAAGCGGAGCTTCCCGTCAACACCCTTGTTTCATTTCGCTGAGGGTAAGTAGTCAATGTTATTGAATCTTGGTGAAAAGTTTGCGGTCTTTTGCGCAAAACTTGCATGATTCAGTCCCAAATAACAGACGATGGGCTGCGCTGGGCAGGGTATATAAATAAATCTTCTATCAGTATAAAGGTTGTATGATTGGGCTAGCTGTTGGGGGGAATGCTGAAGAGCGCAAATCGAGGGTGTCTCTAAAAACCAAGGAGGAGCGGACTCCGATCCGCTCTTGCTCATGAGATGACCATGAGCCGTGGGAGAACAGCGATTCATTGGCTATCCACGGTTTCGGCGGATCGGAATGCGAATCGAGCGATGGCGAGCATCATGAAACACAAAAGCCTCCCGCCCGGCCGAAGGCAACCCACCGCTCCTTCAAAAAGAAACTCCCAATCCCACCCAGAGAACAAATCGCCCAGCGGAGATTCCGCCGGGCAATTTCCACAACAGGGATGCCCTCTTCAAACCGCCGCCGGGCCGAGCAGGTCGCGGACGCGGCCGGCGATGAGGTCGGCCTGGCTGTTCTCGCCTTCTTCGCGGAGGAAGTTGCAGTAGTTCGAGGCGACGGCTTCGAGGTCGGACGAGTATTCCGGACCGAGGGCTTCGAAGCCAGTGAGGGCTTTTTCAAAATGGCGGCGCGCCCACGAGCGGTCGCCGGTGTTGAGCAGGGCGAGCGCGAGGTTGTTGTGGGACTGGGCGGTGTCCGGATGTTCCTCGCCAAGTAGGCTGCGACGGGTCTCCAGGGCGATCATGTGCATTTCCCGCGATTGCTCGTAGTAACCGGCGGCTTGGTAGAGCGCACCGAGATTGCTGGAGACGGTGGCGGTTTGCTCGTGTTCCTGGCCGAGCTGGGAGTGGACGATTTCGAGGGCGCGGAGGAAATGGGATTCGGCAGTGTCGAGGTCGCCGTTGGACTTGGCGATGAAGCCGAGGTTGTTCGCCATGGCGGCGATGTCGAGCAGGAGAGGGGGCTCGTTTTGTTCGAAAAACTCGATGGCTTTCTGCCAGTGGCTGATCGCGCGTTCTTCCAAGCCGAGTCCGTCGTAAGCGGCGCCAAGTCCGGCGTGGAGGCGGCCGACCTGGCCGTAGCGGTCGGGACGGTCTTGGAGTTGGTCGATCGCTTGGCGGTAATCGTCGCGGGCGAGTTCCATGTTTCCGAGTTGGCGATGGATATCACCGCGGATTTCGAGGGCGGAAGCGAAAGCGTCGATGCTGTCGAGATTGGGACCGAGGGTTTGCTGGGCTTTTTCGACGGCGGCGGTGGCTGCGTGCAAGGCCTCGCTGAGGTTTCCTGAAGCGCGCAGGGTTTCCACGCGGTCTTGTAGTATGCCAATGAGGGTTGCGGTCGGGGAGTCCATTTGTAAGGGGTTTTTCTCGGGGTGAGGTGGCATTATTCGCGGAATTTTTTCGCTGACGAGTTGAAACCACCGCCGGGGGAAAGTCTTTCAATCAATTCATTCCGTGACGACGGTAATGTCCCGAGCGCGTCACGCAAGGAACTTTCAGCCGGGCACTGATCATGAAAGACTCCCAGCAGACGGGCGAGCTCGGTTTCGAAGTGTCGGAGGGCTCGCAAGCTCGGCGGACGGGTGCCGAGATGGTCGAGGGCGCGCTTGAGCAGATCGTAAAATCCCGGCTCGGGATGCTGGGGCTCAACGGCGGATTCCATCAGCTGGCAGCAGTAAGCGGCGAGCAGGGTGGAGTCGTAGTGGAGTCTCAATCCCTCACGCCAATCTCGGATGGCAACCTCGCGCAGGGAGTGTAATTCACCACGCCGTGCCTGGCTGAAGGCAATTTCCCCGCCGAAAAACAGGTCGAGCTGGCCGGAGAACTGGCTTTTCGCACGGCGGGCACCCTTAGCCACGGTCTTCACCAGACCATGATCCAGGGTGAACCAGTGGACGATGAGACTGGTATCCGTGAGTCGGGTGAGGCGGATCACGATGGCTTCCGTGGGGTGCACGGAAGGAGTTTCGGGGAAAATATTCACTGTGGCGATGCTGATTTGTCGGGCGACACGCACGTATTGACGGCCTGCCGCTGGTCCGCCACGCTGCGAGCATGAACGCAGCGCCAGTCGTCGGAATCATCATGGGTAGCACGTCGGATTGGCCGACGATGGAGCACGCGGCGCGAACTTTGCGCGACTTCGGCGTGGCGTGGGAGGCGGAGGTCGTAAGCGCGCACCGGACGCCGGACAAGCTGGTTTCGTATGCCACCGAGGCGCGGGGCAGGGGGCTGAAGTGCATCATCGCCGGAGCCGGCGGGGCGGCGCATTTGCCCGGCATGACCGCTGCCATCACCGACATCCCGGTGCTCGGCGTGCCGGTGGAATCCAAGGCCCTGCAAGGCGTGGACTCGCTTCTTTCCATCGTGCAAATGCCCGCCGGCATCCCGACCGCCACCTTCGCCATCGGCAAGGCGGGGGCGACGAACGCCGCGCTCTTCGCCGTGGCCATGCTCGCCAACAACGACCCCGGACTCGCCGAAAAACTCGCCGGATTCCGTGCAAATCAGACCGCCGCCGTGAAATCGGCCGCGCTGCCTCCTCTCGATCCCATTGACTGATTTCATGTCTTCTTCTCTCCCTATTCACTCGCCGCATTGTGTCGTCGGCGTCATTGGTGGTGGCCAGCTCGGCCGGATGATCGCCCTCGCGGCCCGCCGGATGGGCGTGCGCACAGTGATCTGGACCGGCGGCCTCGAAGCTCCCGCCGTGGAGTGCGCGGACGAGGTCATCGACAAGCCGTTCGACGATGCTGCCGCGCTGAAGGACTTCTGCAGCCGCGTGACTGTGGCGACCGTGGAGTTTGAAAACATTCCCCGAGAGACTTTGGAAACGGTTGCCAAATGCACCGGACTCTACCCATCGCCCTACGCCATCTGCATCTGCCAGAACCGCGAGCGGGAGAAAAATTTCCTGCGCGAGCACAACATCCCGCACACGTGGTTCGCCGTGATTTCCTGCGCCGCGGATCTCGCCACCGCGATGAAGGAGCTCAACGGCCCGGGCGTGCTCAAAACCGCGGATTTCGGCTACGACGGCAAGGGGCAGATCAAACTGGAGGGTGACGAGGATCCGGAAAAAATCTGGGCCGCCTTCGAAGCCCCGCGTGCGGTGTTAGAAGCGTGGGTGCCATTTGAAAAGGAGCTCTCCGTGATGGCCGCGCGCGGTGCGGACGGCGTAACCGTGACCTATGATCCTGCGGAAAACCGTCATCGGCATCACATTCTGGACATCTCCATCGTCCCAGCCCGCGTCTCGCCGGCGGTGGCCCTGGAGGCTGCGGCGATTGCACGCCGCGTGGCGGAAGCGCTGGATTATCGCGGGATTCTGGGCGTCGAGTTTTTCCTGAAGTCCGATGGGTCGCTGCTGGTGAATGAAATCGCCCCGCGCCCTCACAATTCCGGCCACCACACGCTCGACGCGTGCGTCACTTCGCAGTTCGCGCAGCAGCTCCGCGCGGTCATCGGGCTGCCGTTAGGTTCCACCCGCCTGCACAGCCCGGTGGTGATGCTCAACCTGCTAGGCGACATGTGGGAGGAAGAAACCACCCCGCCGGACTGGCTGCCGCTTTTCGACGACGGCGAAGCGATCCTCCATCTCTACGGCAAGCGCTACGCCCGCGGCCGCCGGAAAATGGGCCACGCCAATTTCATCGGCGATGACGCCCTTGCCCGCGCCGAGGCGATCAAGAACCTCTGGCTTCGCTGAACCTCTTCACGGACCGCGGATCTTCAGTCCGCTCCCTATGGACCGCGGAATTCATTCCGCCCGCGAATGAGAAGCAAAAGAATGGCGTCCATCGCTCACCTTTTCTCACCTCATTGTCCTCACGCCAGAAGTATCGCGGCCCCTAACGATCCGCTCGCCCTGCAAGATGATCTCGCTAACTGAATTCGCCGGATTTTCAATCCGCACGATCAGCAGATCCGCGGCCGCCAGGCTCCCGTGCCGTCCGCGCCCTTCGTCCCCCACGCTAACACGATCATGAACCACGACATCGTCACGATCACGCTCAATCCCGCCATCGACCAGACGGTTTTCCTCGACCGTTTCACCGTCGGCAAGGTCAACCGGACCATGCGCCACTACCGGCAGGCCGGGGGCAAGGGCATCAACGTTTCCTCGATGCTCGGCGGCTTCGGCCTGCCCAGCACGGTCACCGGATTCCTCGGCAAGGACAATACCCGTGTCTTCACCGACCTCTTCAAAACCAAAAACATCCGCGACGAGTTCGTCAAAATTCCCGGCGAAACCCGCACCGGCATCAAGATCGTCGATGAAGCGACCCGCGAAACCACTGACATCAATTTTCCAGGCCTCGCGCCGACCTTCGCCGAGCTCCAACAGTTCGGGAAAAAACTCCGCAAGCTTGTCAAACCCGACAGATGGTTCGTGCTCGCGGGAAGTTTGCCCTGCGGCATCCCCCCCGATTTCTTCGAGGAAATCCTCGCCCTTCTCAAGCGCGGCGGCGCAAAGGTCGCCGCCGACACCAGCGGAGAAGCCTTGAAAATCGCCATCAGCGGCGGCGCCGATCTGGTCAAACCGAACGAACACGAACTTGCCGAATTCCTGGGCCACGACCTGCCGGATTTCGCCTCCCGCGTCGATGCCGCGCAACGGCTCCAGCGCGAAAAAGTCCCGCACGTGATCCTTTCGTTAGGCAGCGAGGGCGCGCTCTTCATCAGTCCGGAAAAGGCCCTGATGGCCTCCGCGCCTCCGGTCAAAGTCGTCAGCACCGTCGGTGCCGGGGACTCGATGCTCGCCGGATATCTCGCCGGCCTAACCACCGGTCGCACCGCCATCGAGTGTGCGAAGCTCGCCACGGTATTCGCCTGGTGCGTGCTCGAAGACGTCCGCCGTCAGCTTCCCGCCGCCGCTGAAATTCAAAAACGCCTGCCCAGGATCAAAGTTCAACCCCTTCCAAAATAAGCGGCCCCCCATAAACCCTATCAGCCGTATTCTCATCTCCTCGCTGGCGATCCAGGAGAAAATCAGTCTTGGCAAAGCAATCGCGGAATCTAGGCTCTTCGAAAGCCATCCAATTCCCTGCCACCATGAACAAATTCCTCTGTCTCCTCGTCGTCGCCTTCTGGTCCGTCGTCGCCAGTCCCGCAGAAGCCGCTCCGCCAGCCGTGACCGCCCAGAAAGTGGCGAAAATGGCTGATGACTACCTGAAAGAGCGCGGCCTTCTCAACTCGACCTACATCGTCAGCATCACCTTGGAGAGCACCGAACTTTTCGGGGCCCCGAAGCACTGGTTCGTGAAGTGGAACAAGTCACTTCCCGTGGAAGACTCCAAGAAAAAGGAAATCGGCCTGAAAATCTCCTTCGACGGCAAGCTCGTCCGGCTCGTGGATTGATGCCGGGCACGCCTGCTTGAACCTGTCCCTTTGCTTCCTTCAACTGACATTTCATCATTTCTCGGCGACTCCCGTTGGAAGGATCGTTTCGACGACGAGATCCTCGCCGCAGCAAATTCGCAGGTGGGCAAAGTGCGCGACCTGCGGATCGAGGAAACGGCGCCGGGCTCGGTGAGCTTGATAGGGACGGTGGCGAAGGACGAGACGGAGGTGAATCTCTGGCAGTCCGGCGGCGGTTGGGAGTTTGAGACGTTCTGCTCGTGTGAAGTCGGAAATTTCTGCCACCACGCGGCGGCGGTGCTTACCAAGGCGGCGAAGGAGCGCGATCCTTCCCGGTTGCAGGGCAGGGGAGTCGCCGGGGCGGTGGCGGCGGCGCTGCCAAGCGCGCGGGAGCTGATGAAGGATCCGCCGCCGGACCTGCCACGGCTGCGGATGGATCCGCGCTTCGAACTGCGGGTGAACCGTGAGCCGGTGGACAAGGTGACGCGGCTGTTGTTGCAGTCGTTAGGCCAGCCGAATGTGGAGTTCTGGATTTCCGCGGAGGCGTCGGTGGTTTACGGGCCGCATCGGAGTTCGCTGCGGTCGAGCTCGCCGGAGTGGGTGAGCTCGATCACGCATGACGGCCAGGCGGCGATCCTTCAGCACGACGCCGCTGCGGAAAATGCAGCCACCCAACAGCTCCGCGACACCGGGCTTTCCTCGCTGCAATCGAACTCGGCATGGCGGTTCCTGCTCAATCTGAAATCCCGGGATGCCGATCGAAACAAAGGCCCGGACCGCTGGTTCCCGGATCCGGGTCGGGTGCCGACCGATGCCTTCTGGCACCAGTTCCGTGGGGAAATGGTTGCTAAGTTAGAAGGTCTTGGCTGGCAGGTGGTGGTGTCGGACAACGTCGGCCATCGCGTCCATGAGGCGGATCCGGCGAAGTGGGAGAGCTCGCTCGACCCAGGAGACGGTGGATGGTTCAGTCTATCAGTCGGTTTCGATGTCGGCGGGCAGCGCTATGACCTGCTGCCGATTCTGGCCGGGCTGTTGGAAAATGATTTCCTGGAGGAAACACTCGACCGCCCGGACAACGGCCACATCTATGCACCGCTGCCGGATGGCGATGCGCTGAAGCTTCCGATCGGCCGGGTAAGGAAAATTCTCAACCATCTGTCGGCGCTCATCGATCCGAAATTCCCCGACAAGGCGCGGCTGCACGCGCTCGACGCCGCGTCGCTCGCCGGTCTCGGCGGGCTGGGCATCGACACGCCGCCGCATCTCGCGGAGTTGGCGTCGAAGCTCAAGGATTTTTCCGGCATCGATCCGGTGCCGACGGCGACCGGCCTGCAGGCGACGCTGCGCGACTATCAGCTCGCTGGATTCCACTGGATGCAGTTTCTCGCCCGCCACGGCCTGCACGGGATTCTGGCGGATGACATGGGTCTCGGAAAAACCCTGCAGACGCTCGCCCACATTCTCACCGAGAAACAATCCGGGCACTCACGCGGCTTGCCGACGCTGGTCATCGCTCCCACCTCCGTCGTTCCTAACTGGCGGGCGGAAGCACTCAAGTTCACGCCCGGCCTGCGGGTGCTCGTGCTCAACGGGCCGGATCGGAAAAAGTATTATCGCTCAATTCCCCACGCCGACATCGTTCTAACGTCATTCGCCCTGCTTCAACGCGACATCGACAAGCTCGCGGCTGTGCCGTTCCACCTCGTCGTGCTCGACGAGGCGCAATACATCAAGAATCCGCGCTCGAAGATGGCGCAGGCGGCCTGCAAGCTGGATGCACGCAACCGGCTTTGTCTATCAGGCACGCCGATCGAAAACCACCTCGGCGAGTTGTGGAGTCTGATGCATTTCCTCGTCCCCGGTTTCCTCGGAACTGAGGACGCGTTCAACAAGCGCTTCCGCACGCCGATCGAGAAGGACGGCGACATGGAACGGAACGCGGTTTTGAAAACCCGAGTCGCTCCGTTAATCCTCCGCCGCACCAAGGACCAAGTCGCCAAGGAGCTGCCGCCGAAAACCGAGTTAGTCCACCTCATCGAACTGAACACCGGACAGAAGGATCTTTACGAAACCGTGCGGGCCACGATGAACAAGCGCGTCCGAGAAGCCATCGCCGCGCGGGGCATCGAGCAGTCGCAAATCGTGTTTCTCGACGCGCTGCTCAAGCTGCGCCAGATCTGCTGCCATCCCAAGTTGCTGCCGGAGGACTACTCGAACGACGTGGTGGAATCCGCGAAGCTGGATTTCCTCACCGAGTTGCTCGCCGTGCTGATCGAGGAAGGTCGGCGGATCCTGTTGTTCTCGCAGTTCACCACCATGCTCGCACTGATCGAGGCGCACCTGGTGAAGGAAAAAATTCCGTATTTGATACTCACCGGAGCGTCGAAAGATCGGGGGAAACTGGTAGAAGATTTCCAGAATGGCAAGGCACCGGTTTTCCTCATTTCACTCAAAGCCGGTGGCACCGGGCTCAACCTAACCGCCGCCGACACCGTGATCCACTACGACCCGTGGTGGAACCCCGCCGCCGAGGCGCAAGCGACGGACCGCGCCTATCGGATCGGCCAGAACAACCCGGTCTTCGTCCACAAGCTGCTTTGCCAGGACACCGTCGAGGAGCGCATCCACAAGCTCCAACAGGAAAAAGGCAAACTCGCCGCCGGCATCCTCGCCGACGCGGACATCTCGAACAAACTCAACCCGGCGATGGTGCGGGCGTTGTTGGACTAGTGCGAATGAGCCGATCAAAGGGGCTATTCGGCTCATAATTCAGCTCGATCCTGAGCCGATTAGCTTCCACATTCGGCTCATGCGCTACAATTGGGATCGGCCGGACTGGCCGGATTTCCGCTACGCTCTTGATGGCGTGGCGGACCTGTTGTTGGAATTTGCCGGGGAAGCAGGGCGTGTTGGCGGTTTGCTGGAAGCCTTGCCGGACGATTTGGAGACGGAGGCCATCCTCGATTTCATGATCGCCGAGGCGATCCAGTCATCGGCTATCGAGGGAGAGAATTTGCAGCGGGATGCCGTGATGTCATCGATCCGGAACCGGCTCGGCCTCAACTCCGAACCTCAGCCAGTCAAAAGCCGTCTGGCCGACGGAGCCGGGGAGTTGATGGTCGCCGTGCGCACCGGTTTTCACCACCCGCTCACCGAAGAGACCCTTTTTTCGTGGCACCGGATGCTCCTCGGCGGCACCACGGAACTGCGGGTCGGCGGGTGGCGCGAGGGCGGTGATCCGATGCAGGTCGTCTCCGGCCGCATCGACCGGCCGACCGTTCACTTCGAAGCTCCTCCCTCGGCGCGGGTTCCTGCGGAAATGGCTCGTTTCATCTCATGGTTCAACGACACCGCCCCAGGCGGGCGTCTGGCAATCCCGCATCCTCCCGTCCGGTCGGCGGTCGCCCATCTCTACTTCGAGAGCATTCATCCCTTTGAGGACGGTAACGGCCGCATCGGCCGCGCGCTCTCGGAAAAGGCCCTTTCCCAAGGGCTGGGCAGTCCGGCGGTGCTCAGTCTCTCGCGAACGATCGAAGCGAGGAGAAATGCCTACTATAGCGCCATGAAATCCGCCCAGCACGGCAACGAGATCACCGCATGGGTCCATTGGTTCGTCGAAGTGGTCGTGGCCGCCCAACGCGACGCCGGAGCCCAAGTCAGTTTCGTTTTGCGGAAATCGAAGTTCTTCCAGCGTTTCGAAAACAAACTGAACGAGCGTCACCTCAAGGTGCTTCACAGGATGTTCGATGCCGGCCCGGATGGCTTCACCGGCGGCATGAACGCCCGGAAATATGTCGCCCTCACCGGCGCATCCAAAGCGACCGCGACCCGGGATCTCCAGCAACTCTCCCGACTCGGTGCCCTAAGCCCCACCGGAGGCGGCCGTAGCATCTGCTACGAATTGACAGGTTCTTGAAACGGCGTTGTCGCCTTCGCCCCGGTCAGTGATGTCCATTTCACTCACCCGACAACAACCCTGGAAACCAATCCGTCGCCATTTCTTCGCTCAGGCATTCTGGCGCGGTCAGCAGGTAGCGGGTGTCGGGCAGGATTTGCATGCCCCAGGTGCGGAAGTGGTCCATCAGCCGGGCGAGGTCTTCTTCCGGCGAGTTCCACGGTAGATCGTGGACCTCCTCATCGAAGTCGTCGTAGCCGTGCGGCAGGTGTTGGAGCGGTTGGGCATTGAGCAGAACCATGCCGATCCGGTCATCGGCGAAGTTGCGAACCACCTCGGTCATTACCTCACGGGCCAGTCCGCGGCGGCGGAATGGCGGACGCAGCGCGATGGAATTCACGCAAATGATTCCCGGAAAGGCCCCCAGAAAATCCGGGATCGGCTCGCAGAACTCGCTGTGATTCGGGCGGCTGATTTCCTCGAACACCTGGCATGTGGAGGCGTGGAGATCCCAGAGTTCCCCGAACGCGGCAGGAGACTCCGGATTGTCGGCGTAGAGGTAAAACGCATCCACCAAACCAGCGGGTTGCCCGTCGTGTTCAATGGTCCCTTCGATCAAGATCAGGCATTCGCACTCTGCCGGCTTCTGGTCGAGGTTTTCATCGAGGCGTCTGATTTTCCAATGGATGTGCATCGCTGGGGCCGAGCATGGCGAAAGTTGTGGCGGATGCAATTCTTGAACCGACGTTGACGGACTCCACCCGCGCCGTGAAACTCGCGGCGATGAGCGAAATGATTCTGGGAATTGATCTGGGCACGACGAACTCCGCGGTGGGCGTGGTGGACTCGGGGTTTCCCATCCTGCTGGCCAACGAGGACGGCCGCCGGATCACGCCGAGCGCGGTTTGGATTGGCAAGGACGGTTCAGTGGAAGTCGGGGCGAAAGCGCTGCGCCGCCGCGGGTTGGAGCCGGAGCGCGTGGTGACCAGCATCAAGCGCCTGATGGGCCGCCGGACGAGCGAGGTGGAAGAGAATTTCCCGGTGCAGGTGACCGCCGGGGCGGATGGGACGCCGCGGGTGCTGGGGAATTCGCCCGAAGATATCAGCGCGGAAATCCTGCGGGAAATGAAACGCATCGCCGAGTGGCGGATGGGTGTGGAAATCACCAAGGCCGTCATCACCGTACCCGCCTATTTCCACGATGCCCAACGCGCCGCCACCAAGCGCGCGGGCGAGCTCGCCGGGCTGGAAGTGGTCCGCATCCTCAACGAGCCGACGGCCGCAGCGCTTGCTTACGGCTTGGGCAAACTCGGCGAGAAAGCCCGCGTGGCGGTTTACGATCTGGGTGGAGGTACGTTTGATCTATCGATTCTGGAAATGCAGGACGGCGTGTTCCAAGTGCTCGCCACCCACGGTGACACGCGCCTCGGCGGCGATGATCTGGACGCGCTGATCCTCGACCGGGTTTTGGAAGAGTCGGGCATCGGCGAAATCGATCTCGCAACCCGGGTCCGCCTGATGGCCGAGGCGGAGCGGGTGAAGTTGGCTCTATCCGATGACGAACTGGCGGTCTTCCGCGTGCCGTTTTACGATGGCAGCCGCAGCCTGGAGGAGACGATTACGCGGGCGGATTTGGAAAAACTCGCCTCGCCATGGATCGCCCGGACGCTGCGCCTCTGCCGCCAGGCGCTGGCAGACGCCGCGCTCAAACCGGAGGATCTCAGTGCGGTGGTCGTCGTCGGTGGCAGCACGCGGATGCCTGCGGTCCGCCGGGCGGTGGGCGAGCTTTTCGGGCGTGAGCCGGATATTTCGCAACACCCGGATGAGGCGATCGCCCTGGGCGCGACGATCCAAGGCGGCGTCCTGAGCGGAGCCCTCCGGCAGATGATTCTGCTGGATGTGACGCCTCTGAGCCTCGGCATCGAGACCTTCGGCGGGCTGATGAACGTGCTCATCCCGCGCAACACGACCATCCCGTGCAAGGCGGGTGAAATGTTCACCAACGCCGCCGACGGCCAAGCCGCGATGCGCGTGCGGGTGCTCCAAGGCGAGCGGGAAATGGCCAAGGACAATTGGGAGCTCGGCAGTTTCGATGTGCGGTTTTCCCCATCGCCGAAAGGCCAGGCAAGGGTCGGCGTGCAGTTCAAGATCGATGAAAACGGCATCCTGGAAGCGCTCGCCCGCGATGTTTCCACCGGCGTGGACACCGTGGTCCGGATCGAGAGCGCGGCGGTAAATGTGGATGACGCGGCGGTCGAGGCGATGGTCAGCGAATCGGTCGAGCACGCCTTCACGGATATGGCCGAGCGGGTGTTCACCGAGGCGAGATTGAAAGCCGAGGAACTCCTCCCCGCCGTGGAAGCCGTTCTCGCCCAAGGGCTTGCCATGGACGACGAGCGGGGCGAAATCGAATCCGCCGCCGCCGCTGTGCGCACTGCGCTGGCGGGTGGCGCGGCGAATTCGCTGAAATCCGCTGTGCAACGGCTCGATTTCGCCACCGAGGCGCTCGCCGCCCGCTTGGTGGAGCAGGCGATGGACGACGCTCTGGATCGCAAACTTTCCGGAGAATAAGAATTTCAAGCCGCTTGCCTGAAACCGATTTTTCCCGCAACTTAAGCCGCTTTCCTGACCCCTAATGATGAACCGCCGCTTGTCCGACTCCAACGATCCCGGCCCGGTGAGGTCTGCGGACGACGGTTGGGATGAATCGGAAGAAGCCGCCGGAGAGGCGCTTCCGGCGACCACGGTGTTACCCGCAAGGCGGACGGTGAATGACGCTTCGCCCGGCAAGTCACCTCAGGAAATCGGCCTGCGGATCGAGTCGAATCTCGCCCGCAGCGACTCGTCGGAAACCGGTCGGCGACTCGAAGTTCAGGAAATCGGCAGTTCGGTGGTGCGGTTGGCCCAGACCGAGCCGGCACCCACCAAGGTGGAGCGGCTTTTCACCTTCCATGAAAGACCGGCCAGGGAGAAGCCGGGGAAAAACCAGAGCGGTGAAGGTCGTGATTGGGGGGCGGTTCGTCGCCACCCGGTGTTGTGGATTTTGGGGATGGGGGTGGCGGTGACCGTGCTGGTGGTTTCCATCCTGCTCCTGCTTCCGCTCATCAACTCCTCGAACGCCCCCACGAAAAACCCGGTCGAGTGGGCACTCCGGGCGGAGGAAGAAGAGAAGGTCGAGGGGGTGGAGGCCTTGAACCGCCTGTTGACCCAGCAACCGGAAGCGCTACAGATTTTCCGCGCTTACGCACAGGCTTCGTTGGTCGAAGAGATCCTGCCCTTGATCAAGGACGGCAAGGCTTTGGAAAAAACGATTCGCGGCCACTGGGAGCCGCTTAAAATGCCGTCATCGTGGGCCCCCGAGGCGGATTCGGCTTGGGGGATCCAGATGCTCGCCGGGCGGCCGTACGGGATTCTGGAAGGAGCTCTTCCGGATCACCGGAAGTTCGCCGCCTATTTCACCTGGCAGGGCGGCCGGTTGTTGATGGATTGGAAGGCCACGGTCGCTTTCGGCACGGCAACCTTCGAGCAGCTTGCCGAAGGAAAAGGCGATGTCAGTGAGATCCGCGGCGAAATTTCGGCGTCCGATTATTACAGCGCGTTCTGGCCGGAAGCGGAGTATCGGAGCTACCGGCTCGCGTCTCCGGACCAGGCATCCTCCATCTGGTGTTATGTCCGCAGGGGTGAGCCTGCCGAGCGTGTGGTCGCCCCGCTATTCAACAAAGGGTTAATCATCGGTGAATCCCAGAGCTCCCGAAAAATCACTCTCCGCCTCGTCCGAGGCTCTCCGGAATCCCTGCCGAACCAATGGCTCATCGGAGAGATGCTTCACATCGACTGGGCAATCCCGTAAACTTGCGACCGTGAGCGACACGCCTAACTCTTGGTTCCACTGCGGACACTGCGGATCACTTTTCCGGTCCCCGGTCGGTGATTCGGAAAGCCGCGTCTGCTCGGAATGTGGGCTTGAACCGTCACTCGGTGTCGAGCCGACTCCCGCGGAGCGCGCCGCTGCCACGGTGCCGGCCGAGAGCTCCAGACGCCCGCGAGAGTCCGGGAAAAACTCGCGGAAAAAGAGCATGCGCAGTCACTTGATTGTGAAGTTCATCGCATTCTGGATGCTGGTGTTGGTGGCAATCGTGGTGGGGGCTGGTTATCTGTTTAAGAAATCACCGGATCGCGAAAAGCCTATCGCCGCCGAATCCGCCAATACCGGACCGACCCCGGAGGAAGCTGCGTTGCTGGCCGAAGCGATGCCGCTCGCCAGTCAGGGATTTTCCGGGTTTTTCTCAGCCGGCACGCCCGAGGCGCGGAACCAGTTTGTCCTCAATCCCATCTCCACGGCATCCCGGATGGCCCGGTTTTACGACTTGAATCCGATCGTGAACATCGCCCCTGAGACGCTCACCCCACTCCAGAGCGCAGTCCTCCATCTTCCTGCGGGTCGCGCCATCGAGACGCTTTGGTATACCGCCGATGGCCGCCAGATCGATGCGGTTTTCGTGGAGCAGGACCACGAATGGCGGCTCGACTGGGACCATTTCGTCCGTTTCAGCACCTATCCCTGGGCGTTGTTCCTCGCTGGTAGCGGCGAGCCCGAAGGGGAATTCCGCTTGCTTGCCCGCCAACGTCTCGCCGAGCAGCGCAAGGATGCGGACGCCGTAAGCATCGTGCTCTACGCCCCGCGATTCGGATTTGTAAATGAAACGGGATTCCAGTCCCCCGAGTTTTTGGTTCAGCGCGACACGCGCAACGGCCGCCTGCTCGACGCCGCATTCAAACTCGAAGAAAGTGGCAAACATGTCTTCGGACTTAACCTGCCGAATGAAAACCCCGAGGGCCTCATCCGGGTCCGCGTGAAAGTCCGCCGCATCAAGGACGACATGGGAAGCCGCTTCGAACTGGTCGATGTGCTCGCGTGTCATTGGTATTCCACCGATGATTCCGGAGTGGAAGTCCCGGAACCTGAGCCGGAGAAGTAGCCCGCGCTCGGGTTAGGGCGTGCTCAAATGCCGAGGGCAAGCTCTTCCGGCGGCTGGGTGGCTTCGTCCGCAAGGCGCTCGCGGGCGGTTGCCAGATAATGGGCGTCCAGTTCGATGCCGGTGAAGTCTTCAATGTGCTGGCGGTGGGCAGCGATCGCGGAGGTGCCGATTCCGAGAAACGGATCGAGCAGCCGCGTGGCCGGGCCCTTGCCGTGGAGGCGGATGCATTGCTCGACGAGCGCGACCGGAAAGGTGGCGGGGTGCGGGCGGTCCTTGTCGCGGGAGTTGATGGTCTCGTAGGGGATGAACCAGTTGTTTCCCCGGCAGCGGAGGTCGGCCCCGCCGGTGTGGCCCCAGCGGGCGATGTTGGACTTGTCCTGATAGGGAACGCCGGCGGCGCGGCGGTCGAGTTCGGTGTTGCCGGTTTTCGTCAGGTGGAAAACATACTCGTGGCAGTCGTTGACGAAACGCTTGGAATTGATGGGTTTGAAATGACCGGCACTGATCTGTTTGTTAGATCGGGTTTCGACGGTGATGGATTTGATCCAATGGAAGGTGTTCTGGAGGGTGAACAGCGGATCAATACCGTCCGTTAGCGCGAGGATGAGCTGGTGGGGTAACAGCGGATTGACGGGGGACGCGCCCACATTGAGAAAAAACGAACCGTCGTCCGCCATCACGCGCCTCACTTCGGCGCACCACTGGCGGCACCAGTTGAGGAATTCCTCGCGCGGGGCGGTGTCCTTGAAACTCTTGTAGGCGATGCCGAGGTTGTACGGCGGCGAGGTGACGACCAGGTCGATGGAGGCGGCTTCCAGTGTTGGCAGGACTGCCAGACAGTCACCGTGGAGGAGTTTCATGGATTTGATTTGGGGGAGAACATTTACGCGTGATGCAGCAGGATCGAGTTTGCGGCAAAATGGTTTGATAGAATATCCGACACGATGACGACGGGCGTTCCCGGGCGCACGAAATCCTCTTTGCGCAGCATTTCGCTGACACGCTGGATGGTCTCCTCGATGTTCGATGAGAAAGGCAGCTTGAACGAGCGGACACCGCGGGTCAGGGCGAGTTGGCGGCAGACGCGCTCGGTGGGGGTGAAGGCGTAGAACCCCGCCGTCCGGGGACGGAGCATGGCGACGTGGTTGGCAAGCACGCCGCGGCGGGTGAGCACGACGAGACGGGCGTCCGGCAGGGAGTCGGCAAGCGTGACGGCGGCGCGGGCGGTCTTCTGGCGCTCGTCGCGGAGCAGCGCGTTCTGGCCGAAGCCATGGCCGCCGGAGCGCTCGATGCGCGAGGAAATGCGGACCAACGCATCGACACAGCGCTCGGGATAGCGGCCTACCGAGGTTTCTCCTGATAGCATCAGGCAGTCGGCCTCTTCGTAGGCGGCGTTCATCACGTCGGTGACTTCGGCGCGGGTAGGGGTGGGGTTGGTGATCATCGATTCCAACAACTGGGTGGCGACGATGACGCGGGTGCCGAGCTCGTGGCAGCGCTTGATGATGCGGCGCTGGAGGATGGGCAGCTCTTCGAACTCGACTTCCGTGCCGAGGTCGCCGCGGGCGATCATGATGACATCCGCCTCGTGGATGATGGCGTCGATGTTGCGGATGGCTTCCTGGTCTTCGACCTTGGCGACGATCTGCGACTCTCCTTCGAGGGCCAGCATGGCTTCGCGCAGTTCGCGGACGTGGGCGGAATCGCGGACGAATGACCCGGCGATGTAATCGGCGCGGCAACCGACGGCGAGAGAGAGGTCCTTGTGGTCCTTTTCCGTGAGGGCGGGAAGATTGAGGCGGACGCCTGGGAGATTGATGTGGCGGCGCGAGCCCATGGTGCCCGGGGTCTTCACATGACAAAGAATGCGGTCGCTCTCGACAGCGTCGATGCGCATGAGCAGCGCACCATTGTCGACGACGAGCGTGTTTCCGACAGTGACATCGCCCATCAGGCCGTCGTAATTCACGGTGGTGGAAAGCGGAACGGTCGGATCGGTGCCGGACTTGCGGAATTCCACGACGTCGCCTTCCAGCAGGTTATAAGGGGTTTCCAGATCCCCGGTGCGGATGGACGGGCCGGTGAGGTCGAAGAGCACCGCGATGTGGACGCCGCGCGCTTCGGCCTGGCGGCGGACGCGCTTCGCCATTTCGGCAGCCCATTCGTGTTTGGCGTGACTCATGTTGAGCCGGAAAACATTGGCCCCGCCGTCGATCAGCCGACCGATCATATCTTCGGATTCAGTGGCGGGGCCGAGGGTGAGGATGATCTTGGTTTTGCGTGACATGAATGGGAAATTTAAAGGAAAAGAAGAGCGGCGGCGGCTGCTTTCGCAAGCGAGCAGGAAACATGCCGCAGGAATCTAGGCAAGCACAAGTCCGAGGACAATCTGTGACATGGAAGAGCCCGGGAGGGGTAATCCGGCTTGCCGGAGGTTGCCCGGGAGGAGTGCGCGGCCTCGCAAGGGGCGCTTTGATTCACTTACCGCCAGTCCGGCAGGGTTTCTGTGAGAATCGCATCGATCTTGGATCCTGCGGAGGCTTTGAGCCAGTCGTAGGCGGGATCATTTCCGGAGAGGGCGGAGCGCATCTTTTGCAGCACCAGTCGCTTCACCTCGGCCGGTAGATTCCGGAATGCTTCGGAATAGACCATGTAGGAGCAGCGGTGTTTGAAGATCCGGCCATAGAGTTTGAAATCCGCCAGCGAGTGACCGTCCTGGGTTTTAGGAAATCTGCGGTCGAAGGAGGTCTGGAAATCACCGCCGCCCTCGATGCCTTCGCCTGGATCCGTCTCGTTCTTGAAGAACAGGCCGTCCACGATGCGGTCCGCCGTGCTGTCAGCCACCTGTCCGGCGGATCCCGCATCCGGCTTGGCCTTCGGATCAAGCACCCGGCCCAGGTGAAGGGCTCGGCGGTACTGCATGCTGGCCGCGTTGAGCAGGTTGTGCATCCGGCACTGGTGCTCGAGCACGAGCAGGGCCACGATGTCGCTGGTGGGACGGAGATATTTGTCAGTGTCGATGGTTTTTGACAGATCCGCCAGGTCGCTCGTTAGGGGAGTCCCTGCCTTGCCTTCGTGAAATGTTTGGTTTCCCAAATGCGGCAGCGAGCTGCGGCCTGTCACGTAGTAACCGCCCCAGCGTTCCGGCAGCGGCGTTTCGTGATCCACCAGGCTGGTGCCCATCGCCAGCAGGGGATGGCCGTCCTCATCCGGATAGACCGAGCGCACGAGCATGCCCGGCACATTCTCCGTGTTCGAGGTGGCGTGGCAGGAGATGCAGGTGGTTAGATCCCGCTCGATCTTGAAGCCTCCCGAGCCCCCGGCCTCGATGAGATAGTAGACCGGTCCTAACACGGGATCCTGGACGATGGCCTCGATAGCTCCTCCCGGCACATAGCCGACGTAGGCGTTTTCGGAAAAATACAGACTGCGTGGGTTGCTCGGTCGGATCAGCCGGTTTTGATGGCTGGTTTTCGAAAATACCAGCACTTGGGATTCTTCGGAAATTTTCAGCTCGTGGAGTACGAACCGCAAACGTTCCAAGACCGTTTCACCCTTCACCTCGCGGGCACCCGAGGCGAGGTCCGCCGCGAGTTTGCTGAGCGGGTCGGTGGCTGCCGTATCCGAATAGCGGATCGGCGGCAGTTCCCAGAAGTTCGCGGCGACTGCCGCGGACGGAGGAAGGGCCATTATGAGAATCCACCATTTCATGAGGATGATGATCAACCACCGCGCACCACGGATCGAGGGAAATTCCGTGCGGGTTTTCTCAGCTGCATCCCTGGCTGGTGCCGCACTGGGTGCAGACGCCGCAGGCTCCGGCGCGGATGACTTTGTCCGATCCGCAATGCGAGCAGAGGATCCCCATGTAGGCGGTGCCGAGAGCACGCTTGACGCGGGCTTGCTCGCCGGTCACGGGCAGGTCGCGGACCGGGCGGTTGAGAGCGGTTTGCTCCATCTCGGCGATTTCCGGCAGCGCGAGTTCTTCTTGTCCGTAGTCGGGCGAAGTGGCCTTGCGGTAGCCTTGGATGAACTCGCAGCCGAGCCAGCGGAAAACATAATCGGTGATGCTGAAGGCGGTGCGGATGTCCGGATTCTTGGTGAATCCGCTGGGCTCGAATCGCTGATACGCGAAACGGTTGACCAATTGCTCCAGCGGCACGCCGTATTGCAGGGCGATGGATGTTAGCGTGGCAACGGTGTCCATCAGCCCGCCGATGGTGCTGCCTTCCTTGGACATCTGGATGAAAATCTCGCCCGGTTTGTGGTCCGGATAGAAGCCGACGGTGAGGTAGCCCTTGTGGCCGGCGATTTCGAACTTGTGGGTGAGCGACATGTGGGTGTCCGTGAGCGGCTGGCGGACCGGGGCCTGCAGGGATTGCCGCAGCGCCTCGTTCTCGCGGGCTAGATCGGCGAGTTGTGCGGCCAGCACGTCGGCGGGTGGTGTGGCATCATCCGCCGCGCCGCCCATGCCGGTGGTCTTGCGGGTGTTAAGCGGGGCGCTGCGCTTCGATCCGTCCCGATAGATGGCGACGGCCTTGAGTCCGAGCTGCCAGGCCTCGGTGTAGGCCTGCATGATGTGCTCGACGGTGGCGTCTTCCGGGAGATTGACGGTTTTTGAAATCGCGCCGCTGAGGAAAGGCTGGGCGGCGGCCATCATCAGCAGGTGGCCGCGGTAGTGGAGGCTGCGGGTGCCGTTGTAAGGCTTGAAGGCGCAGTCGAAGATCGATAGATGTTCGGTCTTGAGACCGCTAGCGACGGGCTCGCCGGTGTCGGCATCGGTGACGTCCTCGATGGTGTCGTATTTTTCGATGTGATTGAGAATCGCGGCCACTTTCTCCAGTTGATAGCCTAACCGGATAAGGGCAGGCGGAACGGTGCGGTTGACGATTTTCAACATGCCGCCGCCGGCGAGCAGTTTGTATTTCACGAGGGCGATGTCCGGCTCGATGCCGGTGGTGTCGCAGTCCATCAGGAAGCCGATGGTGCCGGTGGGAGCGAGCACGGTGACCTGCGCGTTCCGATAGCCGTGGGCACGGCCCGCTTGCAGCGCACGGTCCCATGCGGCGCGGGCGGATTTGATGATCGCCGCGCAATCGCCGCTTTCCTTAATTTCCTCCGCCTTGGCGCGGTGACGTGCGATGACTTCGAGCATGGCCGGCGCGTTCGACGGGGCAGGAGGATGGTTGACGTCGCCGTAACGGGCGTCATGATAGGACGGGAAAGGTCCGACGGCGGCGGCCAATTCCGCACTTACCTGATAGGCGTGGCCGGTCATGAGCGCGGTGATGCCGGAGGCGAGGGCGCGACCCTCGTCGCTGTCATAGCCGAGACCGCGGCTCATGATGAGCGCGCCGAGATTGGCATAACCGAGGCCGAGCGTGCGGAAGGCGTGGGAGTTTTCCGCGATGGCCTGGGTGGGATAGCTGGCGCGGTCCACGAGGATTTCCTGGGCGACGAGGAAGAGGCGGATGGCGGATTGGAAGCGGTCGGTGTCGAAGGTGCCATCCTCCTTTTGGAATCGCACCAGGTTGAGTGAGGCGAGATTACAGGCGGTGTCGTTGAGGAAGAGATACTCGGAACAGGGATTGGTCGAGTGCTGGCGGCCGCTGCCCTTGCAGGTGTGCCAGGTGTGGATGGTGGAGTCGAACTGCATCCCGGGGTCGCCGCAAGTCCAGGTGCCGAGGGCGATCTTGCGGAGCAGCTCGCGGGCGTTTTTCTTTTCGCACGGCTCGCCATCGCACACGCGGAGTGTCCACCAGTCGGCGCCATCGGCTGCGGCCTGCATGAACGCATCGCTGGCGCGGACGGTTAGATTTTCGTTTTGAAACATCACCGAGCCGTAGGCATCGCCGTTGTAGCTACCGTCATAGCCCTGCTCGATGAGCGCCCAGGCCTTTTTCTCCTCGATGGTTTTGGCCTCGATGAAGTCCTCGATGTCGGGATGCCAGTCCTTGAGCGTGTTCATTTTCGCCGCGCGGCGGGTCTTGCCGCCGGATTTCACGGCGTTGGCGACCTGGTCGTAGATGCGCAGGAAAGAAAGCGGGCCGGATGGCTTGCCGCCGCCGGAGAGTTTCTCGCGGGACGAGCGCAGGGTGGATAGATCGGTGCCGGTGCCGGAGCCGTATTTGAAAAGCATGGCCTCGGAGGTGGCGAGGCGCATGATGTCCTCCATGTTGTCCTTCACCCCCTGGATGAAGCAGGCGCTGGCCTGCGGGTAATGGTATTGGCTGGGAGACCGGCGGGCCTTGCCGATTTCCACATCCCAGAACCAGCCGCCCTCGCCGGCATGGTTGCCAACTCCGTATTCATGATGCAGGCCGACGTTGAACCAGACCGGTGAGTTGAAGGCTCCGTACTGGTGGAGGCAAAGCCACGTTAGATCCTGATGGAAATTTTCGGCGCTCGCCTCGTCGGCGAAGTAGCCATCCGCGATCCCCCAGTTCGCGATGGTGCGGGTGACGCGGTGGATGAGCTGACGGACCGATTGTTCACGGCCCCCGTTTTTGGGATCCTTGCCGGCGGTGGCGTCGCCGTAGAAATACTTGGAGACGGCGATCTTGGTGGCCAGTTCGCTCCACGTGCGGGGCACTTCGACGTCCTCCTGCCGGAACATCGCCTGGCCGCTGTCATCGGTGATTTCGGCAGTGCGATGGTCCCACTCGATTTCATCGAACGGGCTGACCCCGGGGGTGGCGAAGTGGGTTTCAAAGGTGAGACCCGGAGGGGTTTTGGCAGTCGCGGACTTGGACGGAGCGGGCGGGGTGAGTGTGGCGTCTGTGGATTTCATAAGCGATGGGAATTCAATGTCTCATGTTGAGGAAATTACTAGATATGGTGTGAGCGGCTGGGATATTTATACCACAGCTTGATTCCTCCAAGCAAATAATGCGTTGTCGGCTGCAAGCCAAGCGGCCCTAGGAAAGGAAGTTTCTGCCAGTGGTTTTGTGCCGAATATTTAAGGAAAATGAATGATTAGAGATCCGCAATCCCCGTGGTTCCGGGGTTTTTCATACGTTGATTCGGGTGCCTGCCTCTTCACGATCCGGGAGGGCACGCCTCAATCCCGATTTCCTATGCGCGGTCTGCTTTGGTGTTGGCGGATCGTGGAATTGGCACACGTTTACTGAAATGACCGCGATACCTGACCCGCTAGCCGGACCCGGAGCTTCCATCCTGCCGCCAATCATCCAAGGAGGGATGGGAGTGGGTGTTTCCGGTTGGCGATTGGCCCGGGCAGTTTCGCAATGCGGGCAGCTCGGGGTGGTCTCAGGCACCGCACTGGACCTGCTGCTGACGCGGAAACTGCAACTGGGAGATCCCGGAGGCCATCTGCAGCGGGCGTTATCGGCCTTTCCGTATCCGGAGATCGCGAAGCGCATCCTCGACCGCTACTTCATCCCCGGCGGAAAAGCGGCGGAGGCTCCTTTCAAAACGCCGCCGATGATTTCCCATCAGCCGCCGTTATCCTTGCGCGGCTTGGTGGTGGCTTCGAGCTTCGTCGCCATTTATCTGGCGAAGGAAGGGCATGACGGCTGGGTCGGGCTCAATCTCCTCGAAAAAATCCAGACGCCGACATTGCTGGCGCTTTACGGAGCGATGCTGGCGAAGGTGGACGTGGTGCTGATGGGGGCGGGGATCCCGCGTCAAATTCCGAAGATCCTCGACGAATTCGCCGCCGGGCATCCGGCCGAGATGAAACTCGACGTAGCGGGTGGCACGGAACCCGTTTTGATCCACGTGGATCCTTCCGATTTCGGGCCGGTGACTCCTTTGAAACGGCCATTGTTTCTGGCGATCGTCTCGTCGCCCGTGCTCGCCGAGAACCTCCGGCGCAAAGCGTCTGGACGGGTCGATGGCTTCGTGGTCGAGGCCTCCATGGCTGGCGGCCACAACGCGCCACCTCGGGGACCGATGCAAGTGACGGCGAGCGGCGAGCCGATCTACGGTGAACGCGACCGGATCGATCCGGCGAAATTCAGTGAAATCGGCCTGCCGTTCTGGTTGGCCGGCGGCTATGGCAGGATCGGCAAATTGCGTGAGGCCCAGTCGCTCGGGGCCAAGGGCGTCCAGGTCGGGACCGCCTTCGCGCTTTGCGAGGAATCCGGATTCGAGCCCGATCTCAAAAAGGAAATCCTCTCCTCCGTGAAGGCAGGCAGTCTGGACATCCACACCGACGCTTTCGCATCCCCCACCGGTTTTCCATTCAAGGTCGCCCGCATTCCCGGCTCCGTCGGCGATGCCAAGACCTATCAGGAGCGCGAGCGGGTGTGTGACCTCGGGATCCTGCGCGAGACCTATCAGAAGCCGGATGGCAGCATTGGTTTCCGCTGTCCCGCGGAGCCGGAGGACATTTACATTTCGAAAGGTGGCGATCCATCGCACACGGCGGGGCGCGTCTGCATGTGCAACTCGCTCGTCGCCTCCGCCGGCATCGGACAGATGCGGCATGGCGTCGAAGAACCACCGCTGATCACTCTGGGCGACGACCTTGAAGCCGTCCGCGAATCGCTGCTGGCGGGCCGGGAAAGCTACACAGCCGCGGAAGTGGTCGCGCGTTTGTTGGAGTAGGATATATTCCCGGTTCACCAGCCGTTCGCCGCGCGGATGTCCTTGAACTCCGGGTCGTAAATATTGAACTCGATGCGGTTGAAGGCCGAGAGCTTGAAGGTGGCGGTGCCGAAGTTCTGGCTGAAGCCGGTTAGGTTTTCGCCGTCCACGGCATCGAGCCGGAAGACGAGCGAGGAACCGTCCGGGAACCATGCGCGCACGTCGCCGTTCTCGCGCTTGCTGGTTTCGAGGTCGACGGGTTTCAAGGCGACCGAGCGGAGAAGCCCCACCGGCAGCTTCACTTCGCGGAAGGGAGTTTTGACCGTGATCATGCCGTCGACGATGGAGATCACCTCGCCGGCGATAGTGTCGCCGTTGCGCAGTTCCATGCGCTCGGTGTTAGGCTTTTCCTCGGGAACCGGGAGTGGCGGCTCGTCCTCCATGTCCTGGATGCCTTGGTTTCCAAACTGCCGCAGCCCGCCGAGGATCTGGGGATCGGGGAGTTGGTCCACGTCGCCGTCCCAGGCACCCACTTCGATGCGGGAGATCTGCACCGGCGACTCGTTCTGGGTGATGAAATGGATACCTCTGCCGATTTCGTTGCGGGCGACGTCCGGATCCGTCCAGACGTCGATGATTTCGCCGTCCACGAAAAGGCAGATCTTTCCCGATTTCAGGCTGGCACGGACTTCGATGCGGGCCTTTTCGTTTTCCTGAAGCGTCACCGCGTTGGGGGTGTGGCCGAGGAATTTCTGGGTCTTGCAACTGCGCAGATAGACCGAGCGGGTCTGGATGGTCATTTCATAACCCGAGGTGGGATGGTCACTGGCCAGGTCATCCGAGAAAAATACCAGCTTGAGGCCGAGTGAGCCGCGCCAGGAGGCGTCGAAGGAGATCGTGCATTCATCGGGTAGATCGACGTTCCGCGCGATGCTGCCGGCAGCGGATGAGCGGAAGTTCGAGTTCTGATAGGTCCAGGCAGGAGTCTCACCCGACTGTTTCCAGCCATCCAGCCCGGTCGGCCCGCGGAAAATGAAGTCCGGCCGCTCCGAGATGCGGACATCGCGGATCATCAGGCGGTTGAACTTCATGCGGCCGGCGAACCAGGTATCCAGCTCGACGGCGTCGTCGGTGACCGAGGCAAGCTGCCCGCGGACGGTGTCGCCGCGGGTGAGCGTGATCGTGGCCTCGTGGCCCCCTTTGTTGTCCGGCTGGGTCGCGGCGAGGGTTAGATCGAGAACGTTCTTGAGGAAAAACGGCACCGGCTGGTCGAGAATCGGAGATTTCCAAACCAGCCGCTCGGTGGTGAGGGATTCCATCGAACCGGAAAGCTGGTCGTTGTTCGAGAAACGCACGCTCGCGCCGGCAGGATCCGCAGCGGCGGCGAACGTCAGTGCGGCGGAGAGCAGGGCTGCTGATAGAAAACGGTTCATTCTTCGGACGTTCCTCCGGGTTTGGATGTGATCCGCTCCATCGCGACGACACCGCTCCGCTTGATCTTCATCTGGCCTAGCAGTGGGTGCCGGGCGGAGACGCTGTCGGGGGAAAAGGTGCACGAGGAAACCCGCAGCGAGCCCTCGCCGCTGAGACGCAGGGCGAAGGGTGGATCGGCTTCCGGGGCTGGCGTGTTCTCGGGCTGGGCGAAAAAAATCGTGGAAACGTCCGCGTCCGTGAGTTCGAGCGGCGCGTCTTGGAAATCACTCTTGAAGGAGAACACCACGCCATCCGGGGATTTTGAAATACCCGCCAACCGTCCGCTCCAGCGGTCCTCGTCGCGGCTGATGAGGCTGTCTTCCTTCGTATTGCCTCGGTCTTCGGAACGATGGCGTGCACGGACGTTGTCGAGCTCGAGAACCTCGATGCCGCGGATTTCCTGGGAGAGTCCCGCCGCCGCGCTGTTGACGAGAGTGACTCCGCGGCCTTGCGGGGCACCGGCGACCGGGTCGATGCCGGTGGCTTCGGCTTCGCCATTGAGTAACAGATGCAGCCGCGAGGTCTTGCGGTCCACGCGGATTTCCACGTCCACCTGATTGTTGGTGAACTGGTCGGGCGTGCGGGCCAGCAGGATGACGGTTTGGAAGCGTTTGGCGGTGCTGGATTCGCGTTTGATCTCCAGGCCCGCGCCGTTGAACTGGAGGTAGTAGCGGTCGGCGAGTTCAACCTTGGGGGTGAGCGGATCGGCGAAGAAGATCTGGAAATTCGGGTTCGCCTGCCACTTCAAGGTGAACTTGAGGATGAACTGGACTGGAGTTTCGAAGTTTCTTGAGGCGGTGGCGGGGCCGTTCGCGACGAGGGAGCCGCCGGAGAATTTCCACCGCTTGTTTTCGTCCACGCCCCGACTCCACTCCTCCGCGTTTTTCGGGCCCGAGTAGATGGCCTTGCGTTTGTGAACTCCGAGCTGCATCGATTTCAACGCCGTGCGCGGAATTTCCAGACGACCGGCACCCTCCGTGGTGATGGTGAGATTGCGGTCGTCGAGGCTTTCAAGGTCCGCGGGCAGCAGGTCGCCGTTAGAAAGCTCGATAAGCGTGCCGGGCGGGACCGGCGCGGATTCCGGGGCGGTGAACTCGACTTTTTCCACGGCATCCGCCCTGAGCAGGACGGGCTCGGGCGAGAGGACTGAGGCGAGTTCGACCACGCCGGCCTCGTTGATCGAGCCGATGGTCCCGGTGAGGCGGGCATCGTCCGTCAGGGTGAGCTTGTCCGCGCTGGCGATGCCGAAGGCACAGCTTGCGAGAACCATGAGGCGCAAGGGCCATGGGTCAGAAGTCCGCATCCCAGTCATCAATAATATTGTTAGATGGTTGAAAGTCGAGCATGACGGCGGCTTCCAGGTTGAAATCGAGTTCGCCGTAGATCGGGTTGGAGATGCGGACCGACGAGGCGTCACCGGATAGCAGGCGGCCGGAGACCTGGCCGAGCGGGCTGAGCCGGACGGTCACATTGTCGGCGGCGGCTTCGCTTTCCTTGGCCCGGCCGTTGCGGGCGAAGCGGATTTCCGCGATGTCATCTAGCAGGAACTGGAAGCGGCCGTATTTCCCGTCGAGCGAGATTTTCCCGTCCCGCATTTCGCCGATCTTGCCGGAGAACCGGTCGGTGCCGTTAGTCAGCAGGACGATGTCCTGGTCATCCACCTGGAGGCTGCGGGCGGAGTCGGGCATGCCGTTCCACTCGGCGACCATGACGTCCGAGACTTTCACAGGTGAGTCCTCCGTCTGGACGACGAAGCCGAACCCGGAGCCCTTGCCCGCGAAGCTGGCGGGCTCGCGGGGGCTGGTCGCGGTTTCGCTCCAGTTGACGACGAACTCGTCGTTGACGAAAATCGAGATTTCACCGGTGAGGCGGTTGCTGCGGATTTCCATGCGTGCCTTGCCGGTGTCGCCGAGGCGGACGGCGTTGCCATTGATCTGGACGCGCTCAACGACGGGGCCGCCCTCGTCGTTCACGGAGGTGCGGAACAGCATGAGGTGGGTGGAGAAAATCTGGATCACATAGCTGTTACCAAAAAGCACGGGAAGGACGGTGGAGTCACCGGGGGCGAATCCCTGGGGCCGGCGGACCGGCTCATCCAGATCTTTGTCGCCACCCGCGGGCTGTTTGATTCTGGCAAAATCCGCGTGGAATCCGATGGCGATCGAAAGCCGGTTTTTCCATGAGAGGTCGAATCGGAGGATCGAGCGGTCCGGCATGGCGTTCTGGCGTAGAAGGGCGGTGCCCGACTGGCGGTTCGCCCAATACCACGCCGACCCGGAAAACACCCAGCGTCCCGGTTGGTCCTTGTTAGGTTTTCCGACCTTGTCCTTCTCCGCGGTGTCGGGCAGCGCAGCCGGCATGCCGTCGGGGAAAGACGCATTCGCCATGGTCCACTCGTCTTCGACGAACGGGCCATGATAGCGGAGACGGCCTCCGAGCGGACTTGGGGCGAGCATGGCGACCTGTTCGCGGGGAATCCGCATGGAGCCGGCGTAGGGCGTTTCCAAAGTGATCGTGGCATCGTCAACTTCGGTGATTTTTCCCGGAATGCTGTCGCCGTTGACGAGGGCGAGGTGGGAGAACGAGGAGAGCGCCTTGGATGGCTTGCCTCCGCGGAGGACGACGTGGCGGAGTTGCGATGGCTTGAACTCGACGGGCGCGTTGATGTCGTCGCGCTGCCAGACCACCAGCGAGCCTTTGCGGATGCCTTGGAAGGTGCCGTGAAGCTGGTCGCCGTTCGCAAAGCGCAGCAGGTCGGGCGATTCGGCCGCGGTTAGAACCATCATGCCGGAAATCCATGCAATGGCGGGTTTGAGGATCATTTTTCGTAGATCGGTAGAAACCGATAGTTCAGCGCGAGGGAAAGCAACGCGGCGGCGGTGTTGAACGATGTGCCCTGGTTGCCGGGAAACGAGCCGTCGGACGACTGGATGGTGGACAAGTAGCGGATGTTGCGGGCATTCCATTCCTTCCAGACCGCTTCGTCGGCATGGAAGAGGGCCTGGGACATGTAGTATTCGTAATAAAACGGATAGTAGCGGTCACGGAAATCGAGATTCTTTTTCAGATAGGCCAGACTCGCCTGATAGCCTTTGGAGTCCCGCTCCTTCGCGAGCGACAGGGAGAGTGAGCCGATGGCGGTGAGCGTGGGTTTTCCTCCCGAGGCGGAGGTGTATCCGTAGTCACCGTCCCGGCCGCGGCAGGTAGCGAGGTAGGCGAGGCCTTTTTTGATGGCTTCATCGGGCACGGCGATCCCGGCATTTCTAACGGCGAAGAGGGTCACCAGCTGGCAACCGGTCACCGTGGTGTCGGCGTCGCGGCTTTCCGGGGTGTATCTCCAGGCTCCGAAGCGGTTTTTCTTCTGCGCGCTCACGATCAACTCAACGGCTTTTTTGAGCGCGGGGGCGATTCGGGGATCATCGACGACGCCGTAGGATTCCGCGAGCGCCTTGGTGGCGAAGGCGTGATTATACATGCTGGAGCCGATGTAGCCGTTTTTTTCGCTCTGCTGGGAAAGAATGTAGTCGATGCCCAGGCGGATGTTTTTCGAGTAAGGCCCGTGATTCGGATCCTCCCCGTGGGCGAGGAAGGCGGCCACGCAGAGGCCGACTACGCCGGGTTCGCCACCCACGCTGTCATTCCAATTGCCTTTTTCGTTCTGGGTTTTGGCGAGGAAGTTCAGCCCGCGTTCGTAAATCAATTCTGCTTGGGCAGGGATGGTATCGTCCTGTCGGCCCTGCAGTTCCTGTCCGCCGGCAAGACCGGAAAAAAGCATCATGCCGGACAGCGCGAGCAGGCGGGCCATCGGGGCTTTGTCGGGCGGGGCATGGATCATGGAAGGTGTCATTTAACTTTTTCGGTCGCTCCGCGGTTGTAGGCGTCGAGGGCTTTGCGGAATTCCTCGGGCAGCACCTGACCGGCGTTGCCGCTGGCTTTCGGGACGCGCCGGGCCTCATTCTTGCCGCCCGACTCGCCGGTGGAATTTCCATTCGCGGCGTCCGACGTGCCGGTCATCCCATCGCCTCCGGATTCGCCCGGTTTGTCCCCCTTGCCTTTGCCCTCCTTCTCGCCCTCGGGAGTTTTTCCCATCATGCGCTCCATCATGTCCATCATGGCACTGCCGGACTGGCCGCTGCCTTGTTGTTTTTGCTTCTCCTTGGCGGCGGCGTGGATTTTTTCGATGATCTCGGTCTGGGCCGCTAGAGTGGTGCCGCCGGTCTCAGCGGCGGCGAGCTGGTCGGTCGCCTCATCCATGATTTTTTCCACCTCGTTGAGCAGCTCGATAACCTGCGGCACCGTTTGCTCGATGGTGAGCTGCTGGACGTCGGCGGAAAGTTCGTCCTGCTTGTCGGCCACCTTGTTGGCGCTCTCGCGGTGTTCTGCCAGGACATCGTCCGGCTTCTTTTCCTCCGCCGCGAATAGCAGGGGAATCCAACCGACGAAGAGGGCGGTGAGAGCGGTTAGTTTCATGGTTCTTCGTGAGATGGGTCGTTATTCCGGCGGAGCTGTTCAAGCGCCCGGGTCTGGGCGCGGAGGTCTTGTTCCTGTTGGACCAGTTTCATCACCCGGAGCATGAATTCAAAATCCTCGTCCTCGGGACTCTGGCCACCGCCCGCGCCGCCTTCACCGCCGTCCTTGTCTTTGTCGCCTTCGAGTTTGGCGGCCCATTCCGTGAGTTTGGTAGCCCATTTTTTCGAATTCTCGGTGGCCGTGAAGCTGTGGTTGGTTCCTAACAACGTGCGGACTTCTTCAAGTCCGATGTCGATCTGCGAGGATCTCATTTCATCGAGGATCTGCTTGAAGGAGTCCGACTTGGTGCGGACGAAAAAGCTCGCGAGGTCTTCCTGAAGCCAGCGCACGTCGGAAGCGGTGTTCGCCTGCTGGCTGGTGGCCTCGTGGAGTCGCCGTTGGTCGGAGGGATCGAGCTTGGAGCTCTTGATGCCGAGGATGCGCTCGTAGGCGTCGATCAACGAGCTGGCGATGCCGTCTTGTTCGCCGGCGGCCTTTTTCAGTCGGTTAACAAAGGTGCCGGCCTCGAACTGGCGGTTCGCGTCGTTTGCCTTGGCGATGGCCTCCTGCATTTTCTCAACGGCTTTTTTCTGTTCCTCCACAGCTTGGGCGACGTCTTTCTGGGTCTTCTCCCTGGTGTTCGATTGTTCCTGCGAGTCACCGAGTTTTTCCTGCACCTTGGGCAGATCCTGTTGGGAAAGTTCCTGCATGGACTTGAGGGACTCCGCCATTTTCTTGAGGGTTTCCTTCTGGACGTCGCCATTGCGGGCGGCGTCCTTCATCAACTCCTCCATCCGCTCGGTGAGGTTCTCCATGCGGCGTTTGCTCTCGGCTTCGGCCTGTTCCTGGGCTTCGAGGCGTTTGGCGTTGGGCTCCTTTTGGAGTTCCTCGCCGCTGAGGCGTTCGAGGCGTTGGTTTTCCTCCAGCAATTCCTGTTCGCGGCGGGCGAGGTCTTCGAACTCGGTGATGGTCCTGTCGAACTTGCTCTTGAGCATTTGCACGTGTTCGTCGCGAGTCAGAACATAGAGGATGACCGGCTCGGAATAAACGCGGCCGCGATTCGGGAAATAATCCTCCACGTATCCGCGAAGCGTGATTTTCTGTGGGGCGATGCCAAACGCGGCGGGGGAAAATGATCCCGGCTTGGCGATTCGGCGTTCTTCGGAATTCCCGTTAGCGAGGTTGAGCTCACCCTTGGCCGGGGCTTCTGCAGTCGGGCGGGTGAATTGGCCGGACCACTCGATGCCGGTGAGCTTCACGCCGAAGTCATCCTCGGCCAGCAGCTCGAAATCGACGGTTTCCTCGGGCAACATGACTTTCTGGCGGTCGATCCCTTGAAGATAGCAGGTTGGCACCGCGTCGCGCAGGGCGTCCACGCGGAGGCGGAATCCATCCTCGCCGGTGAGCCCGAGTTGGTCGCTCCAAGAAAACGGAATTTCAAAAGGAACGGCACCCACCTCGATGAGCGGCGTCCTGGCGGAGAGGCCGGAAATCTCAAGTTTGCCGGCGACCGGCGTATAAGCGGCGGATTTGTCCTTGGGCTCCTCGATGGTCTGGGCGCGGGTGGGGCCAAAGGTGGCTTCGGCGAGGGCCCGGTTGGCGGTGAGGTCGATGCGAATTTTTCCGCCTTCGACCGCGCTGAGCACTCCGTTGTTGAGACTGACGGTTTTTTCCGGAATGCCGAGATAGGCGGGCGAGGTAACCACGGCGACGACGCTTTCCATGTTGGGCCGGGGGACGGGCTCGATGCGGCATTCATGCCGGAGATCGCCGACGTGGAAGACGATGGTTCCGGGGTCCTGTTGGCCGGGGAAGGTGAAAACATAACGGTCCATTTCCAACGAGGCTTGCAGGGTGGACTGGAGTCCGTAGCGCCCGGACGAGGTGGCGGGGCGCTGCTCGGAATCCTTCGACAGGGTGAGGGTGATTTCGAACGCCTCACCGAACGGCACCGCGCGATAGTGAGGAGGATTTTCGAGCCGGGTGAAGGTGTAGCGCTCGGTGCTGGAGAGCGGCATGAGCCAGCGTTTGAGGGCGTTCACCCCGGCGCGGGGAGCCAAGGTAAAGCCGGCTGCGGAAATCAATGCCAGAAAAATCGCGGCCAACGCCCAACGGCGGTGACGCTGCGGTGGCAGCGCGTCGCCCAACTTCCGTTTTCCCGTCTCAATCGCGACGGCCTCCATGGCGGCTTCCCGCAGGCGGGGCGAGAGGGTGTCCGCGTTTCCGGTTTGATCCTGGAGTTCGATGACGCCGAGCAACCGGTCGCCGAGGCCCGGGTAGCGTTTCGCGATGAGCCGGGCGAGTTGGGTTTCGCGCCGCTGCCGCCAGACCCAGCGATGCAGCCAGTAAGGGGCAAAGCCGGCAAACAAAGACACACCCGAAACCAAGATGCCCAAGCGCACCCAGCCCGGTGTTTGCCAGATCCGGTCAAGCCCGAAGACGAGGAGAAAGGAAACCAGCAGGCCGATCACCCCGGCTGCGATGGCTTCCATGATTTTCACCCGCCAGAGGTGACGCCGGAACCCGTCCAGCTGAAGCCGGAGCGACTCAGGGATGGCGACTTTGGAATTGGGCGGACTGGGTGGAGGGACCATGGGAAAAGCGACCGGCATCCCGGTGATGAATCGAATGACAAACGGTCCCAAATGAGCGGTGGGACATCCAGCGTATTCTCGTCGACTTTAGCGGCTCCCACAAGGGGCTTTGTCTCAGTTTGGAAACGGAGTGCGGGATGGAGGTGTCGATCGCGCGCTCCGGGTCCGGTCAGCCGGTGATTCCTGACCATGACCAGAGTCCGGGATCCAGCTCAAGCCTTGCGGAATGGGCGAGCGCAGCGGCATCCGCCCCCTCGCGAAGCACGGCGAAAACCGTGGAGCCCGATCCACTCAAAAGCGCGGCGGAGGTTTCCTGGCGCTCGAGAAGCCATTGCTTCAGCTCGGCGAGAAACCGGTGTTTTTCGAAAACCGGTCGTTCCAGATCGTTGACGAGGGAAATGCCATCCAATTTCCGCTCTGCGTATGAAATCCCGGAAATTTCGCGGGAGGATTGCCACCGCCGGTAAGCGTCGGGAGTGGGCACTTCGAATCCCGGCTTCAGCAGCAGAACCCGCAAGGCGGGAGGTGGCGGAACCGGCTGGATTTTCTCGCCCCGCCCGGTGCAGTGCGCGGCTCCGCTCGTCAGGAAAAACGGAATGTCCGAGCCCAGCGCCGCCGCCAGTTCGTGCAGCGCCTCCACCCCGAGCTTGAACCCGTGCAGCCGGTTCAGCCCCAAAAGGGTCGCGGCTGCGTCGCTGCTGCCGCCGCCAAGTCCGGCGCCGTGAGGGATTCGTTTTTGAAGCGAAATCGAGTAGTTGCACGCGTTTCCGACGGTTGCTTCGTAGGCTCTCACCGCCTTTACGACCAGATTCCGCTCGTCCGAGGGCACGGTGGGATCATCGCATTCGAAGGGGAATCCGGTGGCCTCTCGAAAATCCAGCTGATCGGCCAATCCCGGCAGCGTCACCATCAATGTGTCAATTTCGTGAAATCCGTCGTCCCGCTTGCCTAGCACGCGGAGGGACAGATTCAACTTGGCCGGAGCATGGAGGGTCAACGAG
This sequence comes from Akkermansiaceae bacterium, assembly GCA_031425955.1. Classification (GTDB taxonomy): domain Bacteria; phylum Verrucomicrobiota; class Verrucomicrobiia; order Verrucomicrobiales; family Akkermansiaceae; genus Luteolibacter. Next base: position 50,192 of record JANPKJ010000121.1, read on the forward strand.
TTCATGAAATCGCGTCACGGGTGATCAGGGCCATCATGCGACCGGTTTTGCCGGATTCGAGCCGGTAGCTGTAGAATCGATCCAAGTCAGCGGCGGTATCCAATCCACAATCGAGGAATTTTCCGACGCCTGCCCGTCCCGCTTGGCGGCCGATTTCCCCGGCGAAGTCCACGTCGTAGTGGGGCGGTCGGATGCAGGGACCGAGGACGGACACGACGTTTTCCGGACGGGTGTCGAATTTCTCGGCCATGGTTTCCAGAGCCTTTTGAAAAATATTCCCCTCGGTGCCTTTTTTTCCCGAATGCAGCAGCCCGATCGCTCCGGATTCCCGGTCCGCGAGCCAAATCGGCCCACAATCCGCGATGTAGATGGCGAGCACCAGTCCCGGCTCGGAGGTGAGCAAACCGTCTACACCTGGGACCACCAGCATGCCGTCCGGTGCGATGATTTGCGGGCTTCCGGGGACCACCGTGACTTCGGTTCCGTGGATTTGTTCGGCCCGCCACCACGGGGCGCTGGATCCGGCAAAGTCAGCGACGGCCGATTCGTGCCGGGAGCGGAGTTGGTTCATTGCCTCGTCCCGGTTGCCGGTGATCGGCAAATCCGGCACGCGCCCGACCCATCCGGCGCGCACGCCGGGAACTTCACGCAGGATGTCTAAAAAGGGGAACGCCTCCGTCACCCGGGGACGGTAACGGAGGCGCAGAGGATTCGCCAAGCTGGATTATTTCAGCGGATAAAACTTAGATCACGCGATCGCACGGCCGTGAATGGCGCGCTTCGTGTGTTCGACGGTTTCTGCCTGATCTTCATCCATGCCTGCAAGAATACCGACCAAATCATTGGCAATTTCCGTGCGCATCTTCGAGACAAGCTCGGTACCTTTTGCGGTGATGCGGACCATGATTTTACGGCGGTCTTCAGCGGCATGCACACGTTCAACGTAAGACAGCTTTTCCAACCGATCAACGAGGCCGGTAGCGGCTGCCGTCGAGTGACCCATCTTTTTCGCAATGTCGGACATCGTGAGATATTCTTCGCTGGATAGGTAGGTTAGTAGGAAGAACTGCGGGAATGAGACGTTCCCTTTGTTGAGTTCTGTGGACAGGTTCAGGATGCAGCTCCGCTGGGTAAACAGGACGAAGTCAGCAAGACGGTCCGCATCGGCTTTCACCGAAGCGCCCGAGGCGTTCATTGTTTTCATTATGGCTGGTTGTAGTGTTCATGTTTCGGGACATGTAAGGGGGCACAGCCATTGCGAAAGAGAAGCTACCCGGGTTGCCGGATAGTAATCAACTCCAAAATTTAATATTTATGACTGTACCCGATTTCTCAGGCGGGACTTTTTGAAAATACACATGCATGAGAGGTTTTGAAAGCAAAGAATTCCTGAAAAGTTAATTATTTTTTTGAACATTTGCGGCAGGTGGGTTTGTGGGCAATTCCGCTTGCGACAGCGGGGTTTCCGGGGCTGACGGCACCTCGACCGGCTTCGGGACATGCTGGGAGTAGACCGCGTCACCCACCTCGACGATACCGGATTGGAGGTCCGCGGCGGCGAATTCGCCGAGAGTCTCGCCGGTCGTCCGCAGGTTCGCGGTGCGGTCTTCGAGTCCGCGGGTGGTGAGAATTCGGCCGGATTCCACCTCCCATTTGCCGTAGCTTTGGATCAAAACGAAGCGCTTGTCAGCGGGAACCGAGGCAATGCGCCCGACCAGTTTCGGGCCTTCCGCCACAGGCTTGGGTTTTTCGTCGTCGGGTTTAGCCCTCTTGAGGAGGCCGCACGCCGGGATGAGCATACAGCACAGCAGCAGAATTCGGCTCGGTTTCATAGGAGGACTCTGGCGTGGGAGTTTCTGAAATGATACCCGGGATTTCAAGTCGGCAGAAGTCGCACTTCATCCGCCTGGATCAGACGCTCGAGACCCGCTTCGGTGCGCAGCAGCAGTTCTCCTCCGTCGGCGATGCCCTCGACGACCCCGATTCGCCGGCCGCTGGCGGTGGTTAGACTCACCCGCTTGCCAGTCAACACGCAACGCTCGCGGACGGCGGAAATCATGTCGCTGAAATCCTGGTTGATCTGCCACCGCCGGCTGGCGAACCTGCCGATGATCGCGGCAAGCACCTCGGCACGGGAGAATTTTTGCGAACCTTCGATACAAAGCGAGGTCGCGATTGCCGCCACTTCCGGAGGGAACCCGGTGCTGTTAATGTTCAGGCCGATGCCGATCACGACGAAATCCGCGCCCGCCTCGACCAGGATGCCGGCCACCTTGCGCTGGCTGATCCACACATCGTTCGGCCACTTGATGCCTGCTTGCAGTCCGCAGGACTCGATCGCCTCGGCCACGGCGAGTCCGGTGGCCAAGGCGAGCCGGGGCCACAGTGACTTCGGTTCCTCCGGGCGGAGCAGGATGGAAAACGCGAGCGATTCACCTGCCGGTGAGAACCACGCCGCCCCGCGCCGGCCGCGACCGGCGGTTTGGTGTTCGGCGAGGAGGATGAGTCCCTCGGGGATTCCGGCTTGCCCGAGCAAGCGGAGGTCGTCGTTCGTGGATTCCACCGATTCCCGGATGAGCAGGCGGAAGGGGTCGGGAAAAGCTGCGGCGGCGGTGTTGAAATCCTCGCGGTCCATCGGGAGTTAGATCGGCTCGAAGTCCAAGCCGATGTCGAGTGCCGGAGCCGAGTGGGTGAGGGCGCCGACCGAGATGAAATCGACGCCGGTGGCGGAGATTTCCGCCAGGGTTTCCAAAGTGACGCCGCCGCTGGCTTCGAGTTGGGGCTTGCCGCCGGGGCCTCGCAAGATGACCGCCTCACGGAGTTCCTGCGGGCTCATGTTGTCCAACAGGATGTGGTCCACGCCATCGAGTTCCAGGAAGCTGCGGACCTGGTCGAGGCTGTCGGCTTCCAGTTCCACTTCGACGTCGGGCCTATCGGATTTCAGCTTGTGGATCGCGGTTTGGAGGCAATCCGGTCCACCTTCGGCGACGAGGTGGTTGTCCTTGACCATCGCCCGGTCGTAGAGACCGAGGCGGTGGTTGGTGCCGCCGCCGTCGAGAACGGCCTTTTTTTCCAACAACCGGTAGCCGGGCGTCGTCTTGCGGGTGTCGAGGATGCGGGTGCGGGTGCTTTTCACCTGCTCGACGTAGAGCGCGGTAAGCGTGGCCACGCCGCTGAGGCGTTGGAGGAAATTGAGTGCCGTGCGCTCGGCCGTTAGGATCGAGCGGGCGGAACCGGTTACCCGGATCAAAAGCGCTCCCGCAGCTACGCGGCTGCCGTCCGCGATGAGGACTTCCACTTCCAACTCCGGATCCACATTGCCGAAAACCCGCGCTGCCAGCTCGACACCGGAGACCACGCCGTCCTTGCGAACCGCCACAAACGCGCAGGCCTGGCGGTCCTCGGGGATGAAATAGCGTGAAGTGACATCACCGCTGCCGATGTCTTCGGCGAGCGCGAGGTCAATGAGGATTTGCGAGTGATCGGTCATCGTTGGGTGCGGATGGTGAACGGCGATTTCGAAAATTCAACTCATTCGCCGATCACGCTCACGGCGATCTCCCGCCGGTGAGGATCCCGCCGGTGCTCGAACAAGAAAATGCCCTGCCACGTCCCCAGCGTCATTCGGCCGTCGATGATGGGGATCACCTCGCTCGTCCGAGTCAGCGCCATGCGGATGTGGCTCGGCATGTCGTCCGGGCCTTCCTGCGTGTGGATGAACCACGGCGTATTCTCCGGCACGAGTTTGTCAAAAAAAACCTCCAGATCCCGCCGCGCGCTCGGATCTGCGTTTTCCATGATGACCAGGCTCGCGCTGGTGTGTTTCACGAAAACGGTGACCGTGCCGTTAGCGATGCCGGAATGCAAGACGATGCCCGCGACCTCGCGGGTGATCTCGGTGGTGCCCTTGCCGTGGGTCTTGATAGAAAATGTCCCGGTGTGCGCGCTCATGGAGAAATTACCAGCCGGATAGAACCCACTTGCCATGCGCCGATCCGGCTTCCATCGCCGCGTGCGCTTCGCGGAGATTCGCCGCAGAGATCCCGTCAGACAACCGCGTGCCGATTTTCGGAAACTCCCCGGCATCACAACGCCGGGAAACTTCGGATAGAATCCCACCCTGGCGGTGCATGTCCGCCGTTTGAAAGCGCGACCGGGTCATCATGTATTCCCACACGATCCGCGGGCTCTTCAGGCGGAACGGATTCCCGATATGCATCGGATTCACCGTTTCCACAATCAATCCCAGCGTGCCGAGCGGTGCCAGCAGGTCCGCCGTCGTCTCCCAATACAGCTCCGTGTCATAAAGATTCGCGATGTAGGGAAATTCCGAAATCCCCAGCGCCTCGGCCTGCGTCCGCAGCGGTTCGCGATGGTTGATCACCTCGTCCGCGCCCAGCGATTTGCACCACACCACCGTCTCCGGGCGGGATGCCGTCGCGATCACCCGCAATCCGGCCGAGCGGGCGAGGGGAATCACCGCCGAGCCCACGCCGCCGGCGCCGTTGATCACCAGAATAGCCTTCCCTCTGTCAGATCCTTCCCGACCGATCCCCATCCGCTCGAATAACAGCTCCCACGCCGTCAACACCACTAACGGGATGGCCGCCGCTTCCTCGAAGCCCCACGTCGCCGGTTTTTTCGCGACCAGCCGCGCGTCCACTGCCTGATATTCCGAGTTGCTGCCCGCACGAGTGACATCCCCGGCGTAGAAAATTTCATCGCCGGGAGAAAAATCCGTCACCCCGCTGCCCACGGATTCCACGATTCCCGCCGCATCGAACCCAAGCACCCGCGGCGGATTCTGCATGGCGTCTCCCAGCAGTTTCCGCACCTTCGTGTCCACGGGATTCACCGAGACCGCCCGCACTTTCACCAGCAGATCCATTTCCCCCGGCACCGGCGTGGCGGCCTCGAATTCCACCAAACATTCCGGATCACCCGCCGGGAAAAACTGTCGCGCTCCGATTGCCTTCATGCCGCTGATTCAATGCCCGCCCGGCCACTCATGGCAACATCGGTTTCAGCCCGATCCACGCGCTGCCCCAAGTGATGATCCACGGCAGTGTCAGGAAACTCAGCACCGTCGTCGCGATCACCACCTGCACCGCCACCGCCGGCCGGCCGCCATACATTCGTGCCAGTAAAATTGAGGTCATCCCGGCCGGCATCGCCGCCTGCACCACCAGCACCTGTTTGAGCTCGGTCGCCAGCGGCAGGAATTTCGCCGCACTCAGGATCGCCAGCGGGGCCAGTGCCAGCCGCACCAGCGAACCGCCCACCATCACCTTCCAGCTGGGTTTTTCGGTTGTCGCCAGATCCATGATCGATGCGCCTGTGATCAGGATCGCCACCGGGAATGCTCCGACTCCGATCATCGACATCGCCTTCCTGACCGACCCTGTCACCTGGTCGTCCAACCCCACCGCCACCAGCACCAAACCGATCAGCACCGCCATGATCGGTCCGTTCACCAGCTTGCGCCATGAGATCCCGCGGTCGCCGCTCATCATCATCACACCCACCGACCACATCGCTACCTCCACGCCGATGTTGTGCACGAACAGCAACGCCAGCGCCCCGGAGCCCCATAAAATTTCCACCACCGGCGCCGCCGTGAACCCGAAATTCTGACACCCCGCGCTCAGCGCGAACGTCCGCATCCCCGTCCCCCGCTCCAGCCCCATCAAGCGGCCCACCGCCAGTCCGATCAGGATTCCCACCATGATCAGCGTGAATCCCAAAAACGCCGCCCAGCCCACCGCCGCCCCGCTCCGCAACACCGGACTACCCAGGATCTTGTCCAAGATGAAACATGGCAGCATCACGGAGAAAACCACATGCATCACCCCTTGGTCATGCTCCCGGCGCAGCACCCCGATCCGGCGCAACACCGCCCCCGCGATGATTAGCAAATACACCGGCATCACCGATGCGATAACAACCCCCGGCGAAATCACCTCCACAGGGTCCGGCCCCCGCCCCGCCCCGGCAAGTCCATTCTTTGGAGGACAGTTCTTCGGGGAGCACCTGCGCCCCCGCAGGTGGTTTTCGGCACCCTCGCCGAAAACTGCGTCGATTTACGTGCGACGCAAGTCTTCGGCGAGGGCGCCGAAGACAACACGCGGGGGCGCGTGTTTTCCCCGCCGGGGACCTTCCTCGCTGCCAGTCGCTGAATCGCTCCGCATCGTGGCGGCAAGCCTGCTTCTCATCTCTTCTCCTCCGCTCCGGCGTTTCTCCTTGCCGCGAGGTAGCCGCACGCATTCACTCGCGGCGTCCGCCTTGGCGGATGGGGCCTGATAAACCTCTCACACAGCGGTTGGCATCGACCGCAACGATGCCGCCAAACCGACCCAAAAGGCCGGGGAGGCGGCGGCGCATGTCCAGGTCGTCTCCTACGGGGGGTGGCTAAAGGCCGTTGCGGTCGTCTGTGTGCGACTTTATCACTCCCCGTCCACCCGGAAGGACGCATTTTTATGCCTCCTTCCGCGAAACAGACGTTGTTTTGGAACATTCCGCTCCTCGTGGCACCGTGCCCCGCGAGCGGCGTGAGTTGTCTGATGTTCGCGAAGAAGAGGTTCCCGAAACCCGACTTCTGACGCCCCCATGCCCACCCTCAACTGGATCGGCAAGGACGCCGTAGTCAAACACCACCTGGAAGTTCCCTTCCACCTGCTCAAGGACGTGCCGGAACTCTCCTGCGGCGATCCGGGAAGCGGGAACATCATCGCGCAAGGCGACAATCTCATCGCCCTCAAAGCCCTGCTCCCGCACTTCGCCGGTCAGGTGAAATGCGTCTGCATCGATCCGCCTTATAACACAGGGATGGATGATCGGGACGATTCCGGAAAGCGCGCTGGCTGGCGATACAACGACAACGTCAGTAGCCCGGAGATCATCGACTGGCTTGGCAAAGTGGTCGGCGTCGAGGCTGAAGATTTGTCCAGGCACGACAAATGGCTGTGCATGATCTACCCCCGCCTTGCACTCCTTAAGCGCTTTCTCCGACCTGATGGCGTCATTTTCATCAGCATCGACGACAACGAAGTGGCGTCACTGAAACTGGTCATGGATGAGCTTTTCGGTCGCAGAAATTTTCTCGGCTGCGTGATCTGGAAGAACACCACCGACAACAATCCCACGCGAATAGTCACCGAACACGAATACGTCCTCTGCTATGCGGCAAACGTGGACAATCTGCCAAAAGAGTGGAAATCGGTGAATCTTGATGTGAAGGAGCGGTTGTTGAAAATTGAAAAAGAGTTCATCGACAGATACCCAGACCAGGAAAAGCGACAGGAAGCCTATTCTAAATGGTTTCGAGCGCATAAAGACGAAATGTGGCCTTTTGATAGATACAAGTTTATCGACGAAGACGGAATCTATACCGGCAGCCAAAGTGTTCACAACCCAGGCAAAGAGGGATATCGTTATGACATTCCTCACCCTGAAACTGGGAAGCCCTGCAAAGAGCCTCTCATGGGCTATCGCTTTCCTTTCGAGACAGTTCAACGACTACTTGCCGAAGATCGGGTGATTTTCGGGGCGGACCATACGAAGATCATCGAACTCAAAGTCTATGTTAAGGACTACCGAGCCAAGCTCTCCAGCTTGTTCGAGTTGGACGGCCGGATCGGAACTAACGAAATCAAGGCGATCTTTCCGGATGACAAGCGTCCTTTCGATTTTCCAAAACCGACGGGATTGATCGAGGAGCTGATCAGTTTCACCACTTCGGGAGATGACCTGATTTTAGACTCCTTCGCTGGATCTGGCACAACAGCTCAAGCAATCCTACAACTCAACCGTGCCGATAACCAACAGCGCCGATTCATTCTCGTTGAGATGAAGGAGTCGAATGCCAGGGCGATCACCGCCGAACGCGTCCGCCGCGTGGCCGAAGGCTACACCAACGCGAAAGGCGAAAAAGTCGCAGCCTTGGGCGGCGGTTTTCGTTTCTGCGAGTTAGGCGAACCGTTGTTCGACGAGACCGGCCACATCCGCGAGACGGTGAAGTTCGGCGAGTTGGCGCGGCATGTGTATTTCAGCGAGACGCGCGAACCACTGCCACGCGAGCGGGTGCCGAACACGCCGTTGCTGGGCGTTTGCAGGGGGCTTGCGGTCTATCTGCTGTTCAACGGCATTCTCGGCGACAAGTCCTCGAACGGCGGCAACGTGCTGACGCGCAAAACCCTCGCCAAACTTCCGCCCTTCGCCGGGCCGAAGGTGATTTACTGCGCGGGCTGCCTGATCGGGGCCGAGCGGTTGGCGGAGGAAGGCATCACCGTGCGCCAAACCCCTTACGAAATCCGCGTCTCATGAGTGCGCTACGATTTGTCGGGAGATATCATGGAGCGGCGGTCTCCGAACCGCCGATGCGCATGGTAAGTCGATGGCTAGAGCCTTCGCACTTTTCATCGACTCAACATGCACGAGGGCGAATCGAAGTTCGCCCCTCCTTGAACTCTCTCACCTCCGAATCATGATCGTCCTCAAGCCCTATCAAAACCGGGTGCTCGGTTCGTTGCGGGATTTCCTGCGCGCCTGTTCCGCAGGCGGAAGCCTGCACAACTCATTTCACGACGTGCTCGCAGCGAACGATTTTCCCGAAGTTCCGTACTTCCCGGTCCGCTCGGAAGGGCTCGGAACGTCGATGCCCTACGTCTGCCTGCGCGTGCCGACCGGCGGTGGTAAGACTTTGTTAGCCTGCCACGCGGCGGGCATCGCCAAGAGCGATCTGCTTCACGCGGAGCAGGCGGTGGTGCTTTGGCTGGTGCCGAGCCAGACGATTCTCACGCAGACGGCGGACGCCCTGCGCGATACCCGCCACGCCTACCGCCGGGCTTTGGAAACCGCCTGCGCGGCGCCGGTCGAGGTGCTGACCATCGAGGAAGCGCTTGGGCTTTCGCGTGGGGTGGTGGAAGGCAGCACAGTCGTAATCGTCGCCACGATCCAGGCCTTCCGCGCGGAGGATACGACCGGGCGGCGCGTCTATGCCCAGAACGGAAGTCTGGCGGATCATTTTCTCAATCTACCAGTAAACCGCAGCGCTGATCTCCTGCCCGGCCCGGATGGGAAACCCGTGCCCTCGCTGGTCAACGTGCTGCGCCTGCGCCGACCCATCGTCATCGTGGACGAGGCGCACAACGCTCGCACCGAGCTATCATTCGGTATGCTGGGGAACGTGATGCCGTCGTGCATCATCGAGTTCACCGCCACTCCGGCCCGGACGAAGATGCCGTCGAACGTGCTGCACTACGTTTCCGCCGCGGAACTCAAGGCGGCGGACATGGTGAAGCTTCCGCTAAAAGTGGTGACCCGCCATCCCAGCCAGAAGGACCAACTCCTGACAGAAGCGCTCACGCTCCGCGCCGATCTCGAACGCCTCTCCACGGCGGAAGCCCAAGCTGCCGGCGAATATCTGCGGCCGATCCTGCTCATCCAAGCCGTGCGGGTGGACGATTGCGAGGAACTGCGCACGCGCCTAACAGTGGATTTCGGCGTGCCGAAGGAACAGATCAAGATCGCCACCGGCAAGCTGGATGAACTGCCGGGCGCCGACGAAATCAAGTCGCCGAATTGCCCGGTGCGGATCATCATCACCGTGCAGAAGTTGCGCGAGGGCTGGGATTGCCCGTTCGCCTACGTGCTTTGCAGTCTGAGGGAGACGCGCTCGGCCACGGCCATCGAGCAGATCGTCGGACGCGTGTTGCGGCTGCCGGGAGCGAAAGAGAAACAGCATCCGGATTTGAACTGCGCCTATGCGTTCTCCGTTTCGGATAACATTCACGAGGTTCTTACAGAATTGCGGGACGCGCTGGAAAGTAATGGATTCACCACGGCGGAAGCGGAGCGCATCATCATGCCGGTGATGCCGGGCACGCTGGCGCTCGGATCACAACCGAAAACCGTGAAGCTGGAACCGGACAAGGAAATCGATACCGCCGTGGCCGCCGTGCAAGTCGCGGCACTGGGCGGAAAGGTGAAATTGGACGGAAAGACCGGGGCGCTGACGATCATCGTGCCGCTCGACAAGCAGGAAGCGGAGTCTCTGGCAAGCTGCGCGAACACGCTGGAAGCCCGCGCGAAAATCCATGACGCGGTAGAAGCCGTGCGCGAGGCGGAGCGGGCTTTCGGGCCGACCATCCAGCAGCAACCGTCGCCCTACCAACTCCAACAGAATTTCATCGTGCCGCTGCTCTGCGTGGAGGAAGACGGCGATCTGTTTGTTTTCGAAAGCACGTTCCTGCTCGAACATCCGTGGCGGCTTGGTCAAAAAGACGCCAAGCTTTCCGAAGAATACAACCCGTTGAAACGTCCGACTGGTAAAGCCGGCATCGTCGATGTGAACGCCGCGAACCAGGTGACAGCCGGCCTGATGGCGATGGAGGAAAGCGACGATTTTGTCGGTACGCTGCACCAGCAGGTGATGGAACTCGGCGGGTCGAGTGATTGGAGCGTCGAGATGCTCGTCGGTTGGCTGGACCGGCGGATCGACCATGCGGACATCCCGTCAGGCGAGGCGGCGGTGTTTCTCAGAAAAGCGATTCTTGGACTGATGGCGGAATTCGGCATCCAAGACGCCAGCACGCTGGCGCTGGATCGCTATCGGTTGCGGGATCAGATCGAGCGCCGGATCCAACGGCACCGTGAACTGGAGCGGAAGAACGCCTTCACCGGTTGGTTGTTGCCGGAATCATCCCTGGTCGTCACCGAAACGAAGACGATCAATTTCGTGACGATGAGCTACGAGCCGGGCTGGAACTACGAGGGCGGATTCCAATTCAAAAAACACTACTTCGGCCCCAAACCGGGCGAGCTGAAGGAGAAGCGGGCGGACGGAAAACTGACCGAGGAATTCCGCTGCGCCCAATTTCTCGACGGGCTTCCCGAAGTGAAATTTTGGGTGCGGAACCTATCACGCCGGACCACTTCATTCCGGCTCCAGACGGCGACTGATTGGTTCTATCCGGATTTCATCTGCCTGCTCCATGACGACCGCGTGCTGGCGGTGGAATACAAGGGAAGCCATCTCGTGGGCAATGATGACTCCGGCGAGAAGCGCGCCGTCGGCGAGGTGTGGGAATCGCGAAGCGAGGGCAGGTGTCTCTTCATCATGCCGGAGGGCACCGATCTGGAAGCGATTCGGAGGAAAATCTAGGCCCTGGCGGTTGGAAACCGCCGCCACGATGTCGGATCACTCCTCAGGGAATCGAGGTGATGGCCTCTCCCTCCTCGTCGAAGAAGACGACGGTGCCGCCGTGGTCGGTGGCGGCGAGGGTGAGGGCGGGCGAGCCGAGCGGGCCATAGACGGTGCAGAGGCCGAAATTGGTGTCGCCGCTGAGGAAGGCCATGGTCTGGCCGCTGGGCTCGTGGGCGGTGATGACGCCGCCGCGCTCGGAGGCGAGGATTTTGACGCCGGTGCGCTGCTGGTTGTTGACGGTGTGGACTTCGCCGCCGGTTTCGGTGCCCAGCAGCATGGCCAGCGGCTGGGCTTGGCTGTTGAGGACGTTCACGAGGCCGCTGGACTGGGCGACTCTCATGCCGGCGCGGGGATTTCCCGTCTCGTCGCAGACGCAGAACTGACCGCTGCCTTCGTCGGCTTCGGCGAGCTCGGCCGTGAGTTTTCCCCCGGCATTGTGGAACTCCAGCCTCGGGATGTCTTCATCGACGCAGAGGGCGAGGCGGCAGCGCGCCTGCGAGTCATGCAGGGCGATTTCCGCGTTTTCCCCCTCGTCGCCAAGGGTGGCGAGAATGAGCGGGGCATATTTCCGGCTGCTGCGGATGGTGAGCTGGGCGAGCTCCAAGGAGGCGAATTCCGGACGGACGCCGTTTTCGTCCGGGCTCTGGTCGAGAAGTCGGAGGAGGTGGGAGACGTCTTTCTTGAGGGCGTCGAGCTCTGCGCGGAGCTGGGCGATTTCGTCGGGCATCCACTGAGACTGGCAGGCTTCTGGTAGAATGCAGCCGTAAAGTGGCGGAGTAATGCCCTCGAAGAAATGCGGCCGGGCGGGTGTCTCCGGGCACCGCCTTTTCAAGCGGTTCTGGAAGCACGCGGTCCGGCCGCAGAAGATGGCTCACAATTTGTAAAACTGCTCCCAGCCTGCCCGTGGTGGCGGTCCGGCGAGCATTTCATTCGCAATCTTGTGATTGGTGATCTGCTTGGAGTCACGGTCGAAGGTGAGTTTTGCATTCACCCGCTGGGCGATGATGCCGACGGCCATCGCTTGGCAGAGAGGGCCGGCGACGGAGAACGGCGAGCGGGTCTTTTCCTTGCCCTGGCAGGCGAGCAGGAAGTTTTTGAAATGGTTGGACGGGCTCTTAGGGACTTCAGGAAGTTTGGACTTCATGTCGGCGGCGTTGGATCCGAGGATTTGCAGGGTGGAGCCGTGGGAGCCGCCTTTGAAGGTGAGGTTCTCGCTGTAGATCACCTTGCCGGGCGGGCGCGATTTGGTTTCGGCCTTGCCGGTGGATGGCGGCGGGATGTCGGAGTCGGTGATGGATGCGCCCATATCGTCCGGGAGTGGCGGCAGGTTGTCCTGGCCGTCATACCAAGTGAGTTCGACCGGTGGCATGTCGCCGCGTTTCGGGAAGCGGAAGGCGAGCGTGGAGGCTTGGGGGAAAATGAGCGGGCTGTAGCCTTCGAGCAGGATGGGATCCACTTCGGTGGGCATGCCGAGGTCGAGAAACCGGTGGGCTGTGTCGAAAATGTGGGCACCCCAGTCGCCGAGCGCGCCGTTTCCGAAGTCGAACCACGAGCGCCATTCGCCGTTGATGTAGCCCTTGTTGAATTTGTGATTCTGCGCGGTGGCGAGCCAGACATCCCAGTCGAGGGTTTCCGGGACGGGTTGTTCCGGCAGGAAGTCGGTGACCTTCATGCCGTGCCAGCGCCGCTTGTTGTTCATGAAGGCGGTGATCTTGGTGACGTTCTCGATGATGCCGGCGTCGGTCCATGCCTTAAACTGGAAGTAGTTGCCTTCCGAGTGTCCTTGGTTGCCCATCTGCGCGGCAACCTTGTATTTCGCCTCGGCGTCCATCATCAGCTGGATCTGGCGGTAGCTTTGGCCCATCGGCTTCTCACAATAGACGTGCTTGCCCAGTGACATCGCGAGCATCGCGATCGGGAAATGCGAGAAATCCGGCGTGCCGACGCTGACGGCCTGGATGTCCTTGCCCATCTTGTCGAACATCACGCGGAAGTCCTGGAATCGCGGCACATCGGGGAACAACTTGAGGACGGCTTCCGTGTGCGGTGCGCCCATGTCGGTGTCACAAAGCGCGACGATATTGGCCAGCCCGGTCGCGTGAAGCGCCTTGACGACTTCCGCGCCGCGGTTGCCGATGCCGACGCAGGCGAGATTGACCTTCTCGCCGGCGGCCACCTTGGCTCCGAAGGCGAGGCGTGGCGCGAGGATGCCGGCGGTTCCGGCGGTGAGCGCGGTTTTCATGAAGGAGCGCCGCGGGATGAATGAGGGGTTTTGGGAACCGTCGTTGATGGATTTCATGGAATTTTCGGATGGTTGTTCCGCCCTACGAACGAGTTGGAGCAGGGCGCTGTAACGTCCGGAACATACGAAGTCACAGCTTGCTGGCTATCTGAAACTTTTCGTTTCCCAATCGGGAGGGCGGGGTGGGTTTGGTTAGGCGTGGTTCACCATTTCGCTTGCCACCTCGCGGCGGAGGCCTCAGAAAAGCCGTCCGCCCAGACTTGGGGCTGCGCAAATTCTGTTGCTCCGCCCGGTCTGGCGGCTCAATCCTCAATCGCCCGCTCCCATGGAAAGCATCTCATCCCGTATTGCCAAAGTCTCCCCGTCTCTCACGCTTGCTGTCACCGCACAGGCGAAGGCGATGATCGCCAAGGGCGAAGAAGTTTACGCGCTCGCCGGTGGCGAACCGGAAGTCGATACCCCGCAGTTCATCAAGGACGCGGCCATCGAGGCCCTCCAAGCCGGGAAAACCAAATACACGCCCGCCGGCGGTATCCCCGAGCTCCGCGCTGCGCTCTCCAAGAAGTTCAAGGAGGACAACAATCTCGATTACGCACCCAGCCAGATCTGCGTCACCGGCGGCGCGAAAATGGCCTGCTACAACGCCATCCTCGCCGTCATCGAAGAAGGCGACGAAGTCATCATTCCCTCGCCATTCTGGGTCTCCTATCCGGAAATGGTCCGTCTCGCCGGCGGTGTTCCCGTCATCGTCGAGACCAAGGAATCGACCGGTTGGAAAATGACTCCCGAGCAATTCGAGGAAGCCATGACCCCGGCCACCAAGATGGTCATCATCAACACCCCGGGCAATCCGACCGGTGCCGTTTA
>JANPKJ010000122.1:0-6787 GCA_031425955.1 Akkermansiaceae bacterium
CAAGATGCCATCGGGCGTGAATGCTGACAATTACACTGACATCTTGCGGAACTGGGTTAACGGAGGGATGCAGGAGAAGGACTTGTCAAAATATTTCAAAGCACCAATCTCGCTCAGCGCCACGCAATTCATGATCCCCGACATGCCCGCCGAAGAGGCCCCGAAAGCGTATGGCGTGGAAAAAGATGTGCGGACTGGACAGTGGATCGCTGTGTATCGCGGCTTGGTGCGGGCACCTGCGGATGGTGCCTATCGTTTCATCGGTGCCGCTGACGATGTACTGCTCGTGCGGGTGAACGGCCAGCTCGTACTTGATGCTTCGCGCGAAAATTCTTCAGGGTTAGGGCCGGCGGGCACTATTCCGATTCGATACCCCGATTCCCCACAGAACTACATCAAGGGTGAGAGCGTGAATTTCACTGCGAACACATGGACCCCGATCGAGGTGGTAATCGGCGAGCGTCCCGGCGGACGCTTTTGGGGAGTGCTCATGGTGCAGCCAGCCGAGGGTAAGAGTGGCAACATCCCACTCTTCCGACTTGGAACGGGCAAACAGCCTCCAGTCAAAGGCTTAGCCTTCCCCAAGTGCGACGAGGACGCTTGGGCCTGGCGTGTCCAGTCAGGAAGCGGCAGCTCGCCACTCGATGCCCTGAAACGGCCATGAAAGACAGGCCCCATACCCAATCCGCAACCAAGCTCACGCACAAGACCACGCTTGCCGTGGCAGCGACAATCTGCAGAGAGACTACCGCGCCACCGCAATGAAACAACTTCGTCAAGCCATCCGGTCCGGGCGCATTTGGTGCTACCGAAGAAGGGCCAAGGTGTCCTGGACTATCCCTGGAACAGCGTGACGGGCGGTTGGGCCTTGCGGTCCGGGAAGCGCCCGAAATGGTTGGCCGCCGAGGACGGACTGAAACGATTCGATCTGCCAGACACCGTGGCCGGTCGGCGGCGGATGGTGGAGTGCCTGGACCGCCGCGCGGTGTAGGAAGAGATTAAGAAGTGGGGGATGCCGGTGGTTTCAGAGGATGTGGATTCCCGCTGCAGCCATTTGCGGCGCGGTTGGTATTGGGGCAGCCAGGAGTTTGCCGGGAAACTGCGCGGGTTTGCGGGAAAGTTGATGAAGGAACGGACGCGAATGTCGCGGGCCTATCGAAAGTCGCCGCAGGTGACGGTGCACAGCGAGGAGCAGGCGCAGCGATGGCTGGTGGAAGGGCTAAAGGCGGCAGGCCTCGCTGCAAAGGATCTGGCAGGTTTGAAAGGATCGGATCCGCGCAAGTTGGCTCTCGCAGAGCTTCTCGGGAATCAGACGACGGTTTCGCAGGATTGAATCGCGGAAAAGCTGGCGATGCGCAGCGCGGCGAACGTAAGTCAGCAGCTGCGCCGGTTGGATCGAGGAAAGACCCTGAGCAAGTTACCGCCCGAGATGCGGAGTTTCCTGGAGGGTATTCGAAAAAGCGGAGTATTCCAATTTTGTCAGAAGTTGCACCCGGACTCCATTTTCGCGAGCATCGGGAACTTCTTTTTTCCCCGCCTCCGGTCCGGCCACCGGCTCTTTCAACGCCCTTCACCCATAAAGCAAAACACCTAGCCGTCAACCAAATGAAGTCCAATGTGCGCATCCACCGCTACCTGGTCGGTCTTTGCGGCGTTTTCCACCAGCACTCACTCCAAAGAGTGATTACAAAGCATTCATCAAGGACCATTGTCCTCATGGTTCAAGACAGTTCCAACCCAAGTTTTCCAGTAACCCTGTCCAATCCCATTTTTTTCCTGCCTCCGGTCCGGCGATCCGCTTTTTCAATGGCTTTCAACTCAAAAGCAAGTTCCTAGCAATTCTCCGCGCCGCCCACGTTCCTCCAAGAAATCCCATGAATCACAAGCACCAAGCCCAATCCCCAGTCTTGCGGAAAAAGCAGCTCCACGAGCGGGGCTTCGCCTTGATCGTGACTCTATCCCTGATGATCCTGCTCACGGTCGTCGCCGTGGGCTTGCTCACGCTTTCGAGCATTTCTCTTCGGGCGGCCAGCCAGTCAAACGCCATGGCAGCGGCGCGCGCGAATGCCCGGATGGCCTTGATGCTGGCGATCGGCGAGCTGCAGAAGGAGATGGGGCCTGACCAGCGGATTTCCGGTCCCGGCGGACAGTTGCTCGTGGAAGGGGACAAGTCCGCGCGGAATCACTGGACCGGTGCCTATGAATCGTGGCCTGCGGGTAGCGAAACGCGGCCGAATCCCGTTTTCCGCCGCTGGCTGATCTCCGGTAACGAATCCGTCCTCACCTCGCGGGATTCTGTCAAAAGCGGAACATCCCTGGCCTCGGAGGATGTGACCCTGGTCCCTGGCGATGCGGAAAGTGATCCGGTCAAAGCCGGCGTGGTGTCCTCCACCAATGGCTCCTTTGCATGGTGGGTGGCGGACGAGAACACCAAGGCGAAACTAGGCGGACGTGTCGAAAACACTCCGGATGCGGATCGATCGTTGGCACGGATGCAGTCCGCGCCCCGTGCCTCCCACGAGGTGTTCATCGGAGCCGCTTTCACCCGCGACGCGCCGGAGTTCGACCGCCTCGTCTCGACTAAAACCGTCGACCTCCTCGGGAAATCCGCCAACCCGACTTTCCATCACCTGACCTGCAGCGCCACCGGCCTGCTTACCAACGTCCGCTCCGGCGGCTTCAAAAAGGACCTCAGCTTCCACTTGGAAAAATCGGCCGCGTCAGCGGACAGGACCCCGCTTTACACTGCCGGTTCCGCGCCGGGCATCAACTTCTACGAACTCTGGCGGGACTACAATGTCTGGGGTGAAATCGAGTATCCTTCGAACCCACCCCAACACCAAGACAAGAAAGCCATGCCTTCCGGTGTGCCTACCATGGTCGGGCTCCCTAACGCGACGGCTGCGGCTTCGGACCCTTTTCTCTACTACCGCGCCGTCACCAAACTCCAAACGACCCTGATCTGCTCGCTCATCGCCGAGAAGACCCCCACGGGCACCCCGGGGAAGAACGACCACAAGCTCTTCCTGATCGTAGATCCGGTCTATTCGATTTGGAATCCTTTCAATATCCCCGTCCAGATTCCTCAATCAGCCTATACCTCGTTCAAGACTTGGACTTTCCCCTATACACTAAAGCTCAATCTGGCGAGCGCGGCCGGTTCCAAGATCTACGAAAATGGCATTACGGCCATCATGAACAGATCAGCCAAGTTCACAGGCAACAAAGGCTTGGGCGCAAACTTTATCAATGCGGAAATCGGTAGGCTGGCACCGGTCACCATGCGGCCCGGTGAAGTCCAGATCCAGTCGCAGGGTTTCAAACAGCCCATCACAAAACTTGGAGACTACAGGTATCATGACAACACTCTCGGCTGGGACTTCGGCGCAGGATACAAATTCGAGATCGAATACGAGACGGATCCCGCCAAACGCGATGGTAGCCATGAACTCACCTACTCCTTGTATCCCAACACCGCCAGAAATAACGTGTTTGGACTATACATCTCCGGCCACGCCGTCGGGCGCGTGGATCAGGCCGATGACTGGAAGCACATCGGCGGGCACAACATGGACTTTGGCGGGAATGGAACGATCAATGCTACCAACTTCCCGAGCATTTTCCCCACGATCCCGGAAGACCGAAATGCCATGAAGACCATCGCCCAACTTGCGTCCGGGGACAAAACGCCCATCTGCGTTTTTACCTACGGACTGCGAGTGGAGAACGACCCGGATTTCGATGCCATCTCCGCGCCGGACCAGCCAGGCACCCGCTCTACCGCACGCTTCCTGCAACGGGTGAACCCGAAAACCCTCGCGCTTGATATGTTCAACTTGGATCCAGCGTTGGTCCGCGCCTCACCCCTCCAGGTGGGGATGAGACGGCTCAACAGCCTCGGTGCGCTTGGCGTGGAATGCGACAGCACCGGACTTGGATACTACGGTGGCTCGTTTGGTTCCCGTGAAGGCGTCTCGTATCTCGTGACCCATCACGTTCCGACCAAGCCCATTCATTCCCTCGGTGCTCTCCAGCACAGCCTCGCTGACGGTTCGATGCCCGGAACGGCAAGCGAAGCTGCCACGCTGTTGCTTCCCTCCTTGTCCTATCCCATGGCAAACTCCTTCGCCCCATCGGTGATGGCCCCTGACAAGATCCGCACCACGCTTGCGGGTCGCGATGCCGCAGACCATTCCTACCTCGCTAATCTCGCCCTCTGGGACGATTGGTTCTTCTCCTCCATTTCCCCTGAAACCGCCTCGACCAACAAAAATAAAAGCACCGCACAGAGCGAACAGAAGAGTCGGCTTGAGAACTTCCTGTCGGGCACAAAAAAGCTCCCGAACTCCCGGATGCTTCCCGTGCCAGGAGATGCCACGAGAGCGGTTTCGAAAGTCTTCAACGGCAGCCAACCGGCCACGGACGCCCACTTGCGCACCGCCGCGCTCATGTTTGTTGACGGTGCCTTCAACGTGAATTCCGTTTCCGTCCCAGCATGGAAGTCTTTGCTCTCCGGTCTCAAGGGGGAGAGCGTCCCCGTCCGCCAGACCCCGTCCACACCGAAAACTCCGGACCTCGTCAGCACCACCGGCACTCCCGTTGCCGGCCGGCTTGTCGCCAGCGGGGAGGAAATCCCGGTGACCTCACTCAACGATCCGAAAAATCCGCAACAATGGACCGGATTCCGCGCGCTCACCGACCCGCAGATCGACGAACTCGCCAAAGCCATCGTCAAGCAAGTCCGCCTCCGGGGCCCCTTCACCTCGCTTGCGGATTTCGTCAACCGCCGCACCGGCAGCGACAAGGATCTCGCTCTCTCCGGAGCACTCCAAAGCGCACTCGATGATCCCGCAGTCTCAATCAACGGAGGCTTCCGCGATGCGAAGCGTTCCTTGTCCACCATCGCCGCAGGATTCGAGTTTCCGGAAGCCGAACAGGGTATCAAGGCCATTGGTGCTCCAGGATACGTGAAACAGGGCGACCTGCTCACTCCGCTGGCGCCGCTCATCTCCGTCCGCGGCGACACCTTCCTCATCCGCTCCTATGGCGATGCTCGCGACAAGAGCGGCAAGATCATCGCCCGGGCCTGGTGCGAAACCGTGGTGCGGCGCGTGCCCGAGTATGTGGACCCGTCGGAACCGGCCGACCTGACAAGCAAGCCAGCGAGCAAAGCCAACATCACCTTCGGTCGCCGGTTTGAGATCATTTCGACCCGTTGGCTTGCACCGAGTGAAGTCTGAGCGATCTTTCCCCGACTTCATGCGCAAACTAACAAAACTCGAACTCCCCGATCATTCAAGATGACATTGCGAACCCTTCTGATTGCCACGTTGGCGGTCCTGTTTCCGGCTCCGTTTTCGTCCGCACAGGAGGAAGACAAACCGGGTCCAGTTATCCGCGCCCTCTTGCTGGCACCCGGTGGGCCGTCCATGGAGCTTTACGCTCTCGCCGCCGAGTCCAAGAAACTCTCCGGCCCATTCCTCGTGGGTGCGCGAGGACTCAGCAAGCCGATCGCTCCGGGTGCCCGCAGCTTTGCCTTCGCCATCCCGGACAAGTCCAAGGAGGACGGATATCGGCCCGTCGCATCGATCGTCCTCCCCGAGAGCGGAAACGACTTCATCATCCTACTTGAGCCGGCGGGGCAGACGTTTAAGCCCCACGTCGTCAGTGCCAGAGCCCCCGGCTTCGGGAATGATTCGACTCTCTTTTTCAATGCGACGGAAGTTACCATCGGTGCCACACTTGGAAGCAACAAGGTGCTTATCCCACCGCGCAAACCGGTCATTGCCGAAGCCCCGCAACGAGGGGAGGCACCTTGGTTTCAAGTTACGTTCTACGAGTCGAAGGATGGTAAGCCCGCCATGATCGCCAACACCCGGTGGCCACACCGCAACGCATCCCGCAGCTATCTATTCTTTTACCGCTCAGAGCCATCCGGGAGAATTTCCTTTCAAGCGGTGGATGAAACCATTGAGAGATGATCAAACATTTCCAATCGTGGGTCTCCCATGTGATTTCCGGACGCGAGCGCAACGTTCTCGCAGCGGCGTTGCTATTGATGTCGAGCGCAGTTAGCGGTGTTTCCGCTGCTCCCGGGCCGGGAATCGCTCAGACGACGTGGACCGCGGCGGAAGTCGGTAAAGAATTCTTCCGTTTTCCGAATGCGACGGTGGGCCCTCAGCCGACGTATGCGGACTTCCAGCATGGCTATTTGTACTATGGCTCGGCACCATCCATTGACGGTACGGTTCCAGGAAAGATCAGTTGGTATAATCTTTCCAATCCGCGGACACCGACACTGATCACCCAAGTGGGTGCCACGGGCAATAAGCCCCACATGGCGGGCTATTGGGAGGATCGGATGATCGATGGCTTCCAAGGTAACTCGATGCGGATTTGGGACTTCGATGACAAGCTCGTAGCAGGGACTTACGCGGCGAGTGTGGATGCGGTATTTTATATGGTCCAGGCACCCTATGTTTTCCGCCCTCGTAATGGATATGGGAGTGGAGCAAACAACCTGGAGATCGCCAAAGTGACGAATACCTCCGGCTCGTTGGTGAATGTGTTTGATCTCGGCTCGATCATTGGATTCCCAGTCGGCGGGCTGCATGCGGTGGGAAATGTGCTGATCTGCACGGGTTCCCAAGCTGCGGGAGTGGCAACGCTGGACATCAGTGATCCGGGAAATCCGAAGTTGATCGATCAACTCGTCGTCGGCGGACCTCCTTACACTTCGATGATGCATGGGAATCGACTCTATTCCTGCGAGACGGGCTCGCTCATC
>JANPKJ010000123.1:0-8119 GCA_031425955.1 Akkermansiaceae bacterium
GGAGCCTCACGGATCAGCTTCCGAATCAACAATGTGAAAACCCTGAAGCCCGAAAAGCTCATTGCGGCCAAGGGCGGGTTGACCGGCGTCACCAGTCCCGTTAGATCGCGCGGCACGTTCAGCCAATTGTTCGACGTACAGCTGCTCGCGAATGGAGAGGAGGACTTGTACGTGGATCGGTGGGAAACCCTCTCGCCTTGGAATCAGCCTCTCTTGCCGTTGCGCAAAGCGTTCCAGTATCACCCCGGCCAAACCCGCGGCGAACGTCTGCATGTGCGGGGGAAGGTGGTGCTGGTGGCCGACGGCATTGCGTGGCTGCACGACGGAGATGCCGGTCTGGCTCTGCGGGGAGCGGATGCAATGAAGGTCCGGCCCGGGGATCTGGTGGAGGCGGTAGGTTTCCGCGACCTTGAGGATTACCTGCCGGTCTTGTCGGATGTCGTGATCCGCCCCGACAGCGGGCCGAAGATTTTGTTGCAGCCAAGGCAACTCGAAACGGCGGGACTGCGGGAGGGGCTGCATCACGGAGATTTTGTCTCGGTGACGGGTCATCTGCTGGACCGGATCCATGCACCCATCGGCAGCGCGGACCCGCGTGTGGTTCTGGTGTTGCAGTCCGACAATGGAGTCTTCACCGCCGTGCTGAACGCCCAGGGTTCCGGGCTGTTAGCCAAACTGGAAACCGGCAGCCTTCTGCGGGTGACGGGTATCAGCACGGTTCAGACAGACAGGACGGGGGAAGCCGTCGGATTCAAAATGCTGGTCCCGGATGCGGCCTCCATCACCGTCGTCGAACCCGCACCCTATTTCACCCCGGGACGCCTGTTCGTTCTACTGGGCATCACCTTGGCCATCCTGCTGGCAGCCGCGATGAGGACGTATTTTCTGGCGCAGAAGAATCTCCGCCTGCGCGCGGAAATGCGCGAGAAGTCCGCCATCTCGACCGAACGCAGCCGCTTGGCCCGCGATCTCCATGATACTCTGGAGCAGGGCCTCACAGCCATTCATTTGCAGCTCCACGGCATCGGTCCTTCACACGAGGAAGGATCAGGGGAAACCCAGGAACGGGTCGGCGCGGCGCGGCGACTGGTGCAGCAATGCCATTCCGAAATCAGGCGATCCATCTGGAACCTGAGGTCCGAGGCACTCGAACAATTCGATCTCGGCGAGGCGCTCCACCGCGCGGCCCAGTCCCTGTTCCTCGGATCCCGCACCCGGGTGGAGTTCCGCCAACAGAAGGGCGAAACGGAAATCCCTCAACTCATCGGCGACAATGTCCTGAGAATTGGCCAGGAAGCCATTACCAACGCGCTCAAGCACGCGAATGCTTCCGTTCTGCGGATCGATCTAACCACCACGAGCGAGCAGATTTTGCTGGTGGTGAGCGACGATGGCAGCGGCTTCACACCAACCACCGCTGCGGATGGCATAACCGGCCATTTCGGTCTGATGGGGATGAGGGAACGCACGGAGCGGATCGGTGGAAAACTCGACATCACCAGCCAGCCCGGTGAGGGTACCGCCATCCGCATCGAAGTGCCGCTGGATCTTAAACCTGAAAGCTAACCCATCATCATGACCCCGGCAGCATCCATCAGCATTCTGATCGCCGATGATCATTTCGTGGTCCGCGAGGGCCTGCGCAGCATTCTCCGCCGAGAGGCGGATTTCACCGTGGTGGGTGAAGCCGCGAACGGCCTAGAGGCCGCCAGCGCGCACGCCCGGCTGCGCCCCGACGTCACCCTCTTGGACCTGCGGATGCCGGTCTGCGGAGGCGTCGAGGCAATTCAGAGAATCCGTGCCACAGACCCGGCGGCACGGATTTTGGTCCTGAGCAGTTCCGAGGGCGACGAGGACATCCATGTGGCACTTTCCGCAGGCGCGATGGGCTACTTGCTCAAGCACAGTTCAGGAGATCAGGTCACGCCCGCCATCCGCTCATTGATGCGCGGAAAACCTTGGATCCCGCGGGAGGTGGCGGATCGCCTGGCCTCCCGAGCACGGGGGGAAATTCTTTCGGAACGGGAACGGGAAATCCTCACGCTGATGGTGTTGGGAGAAGCGAACAAGCAGATCGGATCGGCGCTGGGCATCACCGAGCAGACGGTGAAGTCCCATGTGAAAAACATTCTCGCGAAGCTCCAGGTGCGCGATCGCACGGAGGCAGTCACGGTGGCCTTGCGCCGGGGCATCGTCCATTTGCCCGAGGTCTGAAACCTCAGCGGGCTGGTTCAGTAAGAGGTACGCCTCAGACTCCCTACCGAGCCAAAGACAAAAAACTACCGGGCATCACTCGAAAGAGTGATTCCAAACCCTTCCTCAAGGACCAATATCCCCACGTTCCGAGAAAGGCCCAACCCAAGTTTTCCAGTATTCCTGTCCGACAACGAAAATTCATTCCCGGCGGAAATTCCGATCCTACAACCGTAGGATTCCCACCAATCAAAACCCACACCATGAAAGCCAGATCCACTCCATTCTCTCCATCCATCGCGATCATCACCTCCAAGTCCCGGGGCTACCTGCTCCTCCCGTTCAAAGGAAGAGAATGTTTTGCATTTTGAAGGCATTACGACGAAAAAACGACTCACGCCGGGCACCAATTTCCGCGTATGGGCGTTCAAGAGCGCGGTATGTGGTGCTGTTTTCCGCATTCTGCCTTGGCTCCGCCCTATCCGTCCGGGCGGCCCAATTGGTGCATGAGCCGTTCGACTACTCCGCCGGCTCCAATCTCACATCACAAACGGGCGGCAGTGGCTGGTCCGGCGCGTGGACCCAGACCGGCCAGACGTGCGTGACCGGAGCGAGCGGGCTTTCCTATGTCGATAGCACCGGAAAAATTCTCAACGTCTCGGGAAAACGCGCGGACACCACCGGCACCGCCACCATCCGGAATTTCCGCACGGTCGCCGCCGTCCCGTTGAACAACGTGTGGATCTCGTTTCTCTATCAGCTTCCCGCCAGTAACGCCAAGTTCGAAGGCGTCAGCTTCTTTTTCGGCAGCACGACGCCCGTGTTTTCGGTGAACAATCCGGCCGCAATCGCAACCGCCAGGATCGCACTCACCATAGGCGCCGCTCCCGACGTGGATACGCAGAAGGGAACATTCAATACTACCCATTTCATCGCGCTCCGACTAACCAAAGCAGGTGGGGCTGGTGGCATGGACCGGGTGGAGGCCTTTGTTGACCCGCTCCTCGCCACGGTCCCCACGACGGCAGATGGCACGATTGATGGCACCAACTTTGATTTCGACACCATCCGCATCGCAGGCCAGGACGGAGCGACTCTGCTGGTGGATGAACTCCGCGTCGGAAACACTTATGCGGACGTCACACCGCACACGGCGACGGACGATCCCGATGGCGACGGCCTGACCAACGCGCAGGAAACGGTGCTCGGGCTGAACTCGGCGGTTTCCAACGCGGCGCTGATCGCCGCGATCCGCGCCCACCCGGATTACTTCGGCCTTCACGACGCGGCGGGCATTCTAACACTCGGGCGCGGCGGCGTGGTGCTGCCACAGACCGCAAACGAGCCGGTCAACTTCACGCTGGAAGTCCAGCAGAGCAGTGGTCTGACGGCATGGCGCGGCCTGCAAACCTACAACCGCAACGTACCGCTACCTGCCGGAAAAGACTTCGTCCGCGTTAGAATAGATGATCAACCATGAAATACCTTCTTCTACTTGCCAGCATCCTTGCCACCGCTTCAGCAGCGCCGGTTTATCATGACGTCGTCGTTTACGGCGGCACCTCGGGTGGCGTGGTCGCCGCGGCACAGGCCGCCAAGTCGGGCAAATCCGTGGTCCTCATTTCCCCGACAGCCCACCTCGGCGGGCTGACGAGCAGCGGGCTTGGCTGGACGGATCTGGGCAGCGACTCGATCCTCGGCGGACTAAGCCGCGAGTTCTATCACCGCGCCTATCTGCACTACCAGAACAATTCCGCATGGAACTGGCAGACCAAGAATCTCGGCATGTCCGGACAAGACGGCCCCGCGTTCAACACGACCAAGCAGGTCGCGTCGGTCTTCGAGCCGAAAGTCGCGGAAGGGATCTTCAATCAATTCATTACGGATGAAAACGTGCCCGTCATCACCGGACGTCTCGATCTGGACGCGGGCGTCGTCATGAACGCCGGGAAAATCAGCCATTTGCGGCTGGAGGACGGCCGCGAGTTTTCCGGGAAGATGTTCATTGATGCGAGTTATGAAGGCGACCTGCTTCCCGGCGCGGGTGTTAGTTTTACGGTCGGCCGCGAGGCGAACGCGACCTACAACGAAACCATCAACGGCATCCAGACGGCGCGCGCGTCCGGCAACCAATTGCGGAAGAACATCGATCCCTACGTCACTGCGGGTAACGCTGCCAGTGGCCTGTTGCCCGGCGTGAACCTGGATCCGGGCGGCACGGACGGCACTGGCGACGTCAAACTCCAGGCCTATTGTTTCCGTATGTATCTAACGGATGTGGCCGCCAATCGCGTGATGATCCCGCAGCCGCAGGGATACAACGAGGCGGACTATGAATTGCTCTTCCGTTCGATCGCAGCGGGCCAGACAACGGGTTTCTTCAAGCTCGATCTGATGCCCAACCGCAAGACCGACTCCAACAACACCGGCGGCATCTCCACCGACTTCATCGGCAAAAATTACGGGCCCGGTTGGGACTGGACCACGCTCGATCACGACGAGCGCCTGGCCCTCGCCCAACAGCATGAAAAATGGCAGCGTGGACTCATCTGGACGGTGCAAAACCACCTGCGCGTCCCGGCGGCGATTCGTGCCGCTTACGCAAACTGGGGCCTGCCCGCCTATGAGTTCACCGACAACGGCAACTGGCCCAGGCAGATTTACGTGCGTGAGGCCCGCCGCATGGTTTCCGACTACGTGATGACCCAGGCGAACTGCCAAGGATCCGCTGTCGCTGCGGATTCCGTCGGCCTCGCCGCCTACGCGATGGACTCGCACCATGTCCAGCGCCACGTGAAAGACGGCATGGTGAAAAACGAGGGCGACGTGCAAGTCTACCCTCCACAACCCTATCCGATTTCCTACCGCTCCATCATTCCGAAACGCGGGGAGTGCTCGAACCTGCTCGTCCCGTGGAGTCTATCAGCCACCCACATGGCCTTCGGCTCGATCCGCATGGAGCCGGTTTTCATGGGCCTGGCCCAGTCCGCCGCCATCGCCGCGAGCATGGCGATCGATCAGAACATCGCCGTTCAGGATCTGTCATACGCGGCACTGCGTCCCGCGCTTCTAACGGCCAATGTGGCGGTCGGCGCGCTGGTCCCAGAACCTCCGCCCACCGTCGTTGACAATACAAACACGGGTCTGGTCACCATCACCGGCGCATGGACCTCGACAACCTCCACCGCTGGTTTCCATGGCACTAACTACCTTCACAACGGCAACGCGGGGCAGGGGACCAAGCAGGTGCTTTTCCGCATCCCGTCCAGCCTCACCGGCCTCCAGCGCGTCTATCTGCGCTGGACCCAGGACGCAAACCGCGCCTCCAACGTTCCCATCGAAATCATCCACCGCGACGGCACCACCGCCCTGACCGTCAACCAGCGTGCCGATGGCGCGAAGTGGAATCCGCTGGGCCTGCACACCTTCACCGGAGCGTCCACCGAAGGGCTCGTTATCAAAACCACCGGCGCGGATGGCTTCGTCATCGCGGATGCGGTCGGATTCTCGCCGGTCGGCCCAAATGAAGACAGCGACAATGATGGCATCACCGATGTCAGGGAGTCGATCCTCGGCATGAATCCGGTGGTTTCCGACGCGGCGTTCATTGCCGCAGTGAAAAGCAATCCGGGGTATTTCGATCTGCATTCGGAAACCGAAATCCATGATCTGCTGGTCACGCAGCCATTTCTATCAGGAAGCGGCGTTCCATCGTTCAACCTCGGCTTCTCGATGTTGAATTCCGACTGGAGTGTCTTCGAGGACTTCACCCTAACCATTCCCCGGGACGCTGACCGCCGATTCTTCCGCGTCGCCTTGCAATCCGAGCCATCCAAGCTCGTCACCAGTCTGGCGGCCGGCCTCAACCGCAAGATCGTCGTTTACGGCACGAGCCTGACCGCCGGCGGCGCATGGCCCGGCCTGATGAACACTTGGCTCTCCGCCAAATACCCGGGAAAAATCACCCTCATCAACAGCGGCCTCAGCGGCAGAAACTCTGCCACCGTGCTCTCCCAACTCTCCACCAAGGTGCTCGCCCACAACCCGGACATTGTCTTCATCGAGTTCGCCATGAACGACGCCTTCCTTTACTCCGACGGCACGCCGCAACTCAGCGTCGCCCAAGCCCAGGCGAACCTCATCGCGATGATCGATGCCATTCAGGCCCAGAACCCGGCTGTGGAAATCATCCTGCAAACGATGAACAGCGTCTGGAACTCGCCCACCGGCAGCAACCAATCCGCCACTCTGCGTCCGAACCTCGCCGCCTACTATCAGATGTATCGCGACGTCGCCGCCGCGCGCGGCCTCATGCTCATCGACCACCATCCGAACTGGGTCGCGCTGCAACAATCCGCCCCCGCCACCTTCCAATCCTATATCACCGACGGCGTCCACCCCAATGCCGAAGGCATCGGCAAAATCACGTTTCCCCTGCTCCAGTGGAAACTCTCCGGCGGGCTGCCGCTGCCGTGAATGGGTGTCGTTTCTGAAAATCAAACCCGAAAACCGAAGTCGGATGATTTTAGGCTAGGCCGCAGAGTTTTTTCTTACGACAGAAGGAGCTGATTTGAAGAAGTAAAGCATACCCATGACAACAAGCGGCGTCCATCAGGGCAATTGAGGGCGTAAAGCCGATCCTGACCGCCCCTCCGGCGATTGCACGCTAGCGCCTATGATTTGCACGCATCATCGTGGCACGCTCGTTCGGGACGGGGTAGTATTACGAAAATGAAACGAAATTCAGCATCGATCCGATCCCTGAATTTGATTTTACTGATGGCGACATTCTGCGTGACAGGTGCCGCATTACAGCTGCCCGCGCAAACCCTCGGCACAATGAACATGGGCGGAAATCCGGATTTCTCCGCCGACAGCATCGCGCAGACCAGCGGGCCCGAACGGCGCTGGCACAGCTTTTCGGGCGGGCGATTCAGCCTTAATCCTTCTGCTGCCGGAACTTTTGTGATCGACCCGACTCCTGCCGATCTGGCGCTGGACCTAGGTGGATATGTGGGCACCAAAGTACTCCGCCTGCCAAAGGTGGCGCGCATGGTGTTGGTCGATGCCAGCGGCAAGGAACTGACACCCGCGAGCCAGCGCACGGATTGGTTTCCTCACAAGCTTGCCCTAAACTCGCAGCATACCGGTGGAGCCACCATGGCAGCAGACGATTTTTTTGTGGATGCGGATTCTTCGCTGCTCCGGGTGATCGATGTTCGCAATGCAGGAACGCACCAACTCCAGCTCTCTGGGTCTGCGCCTGCCAAGGCGAGTGTGGAATGGCAAGCGGAGAAGAAGGCGATCCTCGTCACTGGGGAAGACTACTATTACTCGCTCTGTTTCGCGTTATTGACCAGCGCGGAGGGCCTTCCCTCGCCATCAAGCTTGATCCCCGACAGTAGCACTGCTGGTTGGAAAATCACGCTACCCCTCGACAATGGCAACGGGCGCTTCGCCATGGGATTCGGATTCGCCACACGCGGAGAAGGGGCGCAAACCGCCATCGCGCGCGCCCGGAACACCATCTCACAACCGGTGAGCATGTCTCTCGCGAACAGCCAAGCCGTGGCGGAAGAGTTCCTGCGCAAGGTGCCCGCGCCCACCGTCTGGGGGCTGGATCCGCGGCTGGCATCCGGTGTCACCCCCGAGCAACAACGCCAAGCCTATTACATGGCCTGGTCGTTCCTCCAACAAAGCGCTATCAACCTCCTGCCAGAGAAACCCGACTTTCCGTTCCCGCAAATGAGCCTCGGCAAAGCCGCGCTGTGGGATGGTGGCGAGTACCGCGCACCCGCCACTTGCTCGTGGGAAAGTTTTATGGGCGCGCAGTGGCTGTCGCTCGTCTATCCCGCCAGCGCCTGGCAGATCTATGCCGGTATCATGTCGATGGTGGATGCCGACGGGCTGCTCGGCGGTGAGTCCC